>NZ_JACHVC010000007.1:0-300000 GCF_014230145.1 Pelagicoccus albus | reverse complement strand
GAATGCAAGCGGACTTCCATACGTTCATCGTCCAAGCCCGCTTCGGCGACGATACCCTCGACTACCTTTTCCACTGCTTCTGGCGTCATTTCGAAGCCGCCGAGCGTTTGAGTAACGCATTCATAGGTCAAAGTCATCAAGGCTTCCCTCGCCTCAGAAACAAGGCCGCGAAACTTATCTTCGAGCTGGGAGAACATCCCCTCTCTCATGCTGTTAATCTCCGCCCGAAAATCTACGATCTTCTGGTTGTACTGCGTGCTGGCATCCTCGTATCCACTCTTGTACGACGATTCCACCTTCGCTTGATGCGATGCGGCGTCGATTCGCTCAGCACCGTCATAGGATACAGAGAGTGCAACCAAGTTGCTCTCCAGGACCAGTTTGTGACTATTAGACTGTTTGGCCGCCACCATCGAGACTGATCTCCTCTTGTTCTTCTAGTCTGCGGACCACTTGGATCACGCGTTCCTGGGCCGCTTCGACTTCCGTCAACTTGACCGGTCCCATCATTTCGAGCTCTTCCTTCAAGGTATCCGCCGCACGCTTGGAAACCGCCTCCATAACAGCGTCGCGTAGCGACTCTGTGGCAGACTTGAGGGCGATGATAAGGTCTCCGGAATCCACCTCGCGCATGATGCGTTGCAGGTCTGGAAGCTCCAGGCGGGAGAGATCTTCGAAGCTGAACATCTTCTTGCGGATCTCCGCTCCGAGAGCTGGATTGCGTTCTTCGATATTGGCGAGGATCGACTTGCTGTCCTCTTTTTCCAAGGTGTTGAGCAAATCTGCCACCATGCGAATGCCGCCACTCTTGTTGAGCGTAGTCTTTTGCTTTGTATCCAAATTCTTGGAAAGCGAATTTGCTACCTTGTTGATCAACTCAAGAGAGGTTGGCTCCATTATGCCGAGACGTTCGATCACTTCCTCGCGGACTTCGTGATTAAACATACCCAATATCGGACCTGCCTTATCTCTTTCGAGGTAGGAAAGCACAAAGGCTATGGTCTGAGCCTGCTCAGTCTTGATCATATTGAAGATCTGACGCGGCTCCATCTGCTCGATTTCCTTGATGACCTCGGCAGAGTTGCTGGTCGGAGCGATACGCTCCAAAATACTGGTCGCCTTGAAATCACCTTTCGCGATTTCCAATGCTTTTTTCGTGTAGAGCGGGCCACCCAGAAGCGATCCGTAACTGCTGAGAATAAACTGGGAGAACTCTTCGACGGTAGCTTTTTGGGTATCCTCTTCGATAGCGGAGATGTTCGTCATCTCTTTACAGATCAGCTCGATTGCATCGTCATCGAATTCCTTCAGGACGTGCGCAGCCGCCTCTGGTCCGATTACCACCAAAAACGTGGCCAATCTCTGGATACGTGATAAACTCTTATATTCCGTAGCCATAGCAATTACTTCTTAGCAACCTCGTCCCCAATCCATTCGCGCAGGGAAACTCCGATGTTCGCCGGCTTCTGACGGATTAGTTCGTTGAGCATCTCCGGAGTAACCACGCTTGAGTCCTCCATCTTACGGGTCTGCAGCATTTGATCCGGCTGCAAGACCTCCATGGAGATCTTTTCCGGCTTATAGCGTTTCAACATCTGCATGAAGAATAGGATGACTCCGATTCCCAAGACCGCGCCGACACCACTTTTACCAAGTTCTATGTAACGCTGCATATTGGCATCGTCCTTCAGGAGATCGCCATGGTCTTGGAAAGGATCCGCAGCGAACGCCATTTCCTTTACTGTTACGAAATCCGTAGCCGCTTGCCCAGGGGCCAATTGGATTCCCAGGGCGGTTAGAACGATATCCGTCAATTCCGCAATTTCCTCAGGAGTGCGTTCGACCAAGTTGAGCTGACCGCCGACATCTTCCATTCGCTTGGCGACTACCAACGAAGCAGTGAGCCGCTTAATGGAACCGGGATTCTGAACGCTACTCACGATACGTTCATTGATTTCGTACTGCTCCGAACGAACCTTGTTTTTGTCCTCACGCTCCTTCAATGAGGAGACCTTGTTGCCTCCTGCTCCACCTGCAGCGGGAGTATTGGAGGCGACGCCTGCAGCGGTGTTCGAGCTTTCACCGCTAGTCTCACGCTCGGTCATTGAGTCTTCGTCAAAGGTACTAGAGCGGGCGACCTGACTTTCTGGATCAAAGATTTTTTCTGTGGTTTGAACCGCGGCAGTTTCGATGTCGACCGCGACACGGACTTCGGACTGGTTCGGACCGAGAACGCGATCGAGCATGGACTGCACCTTATTGGTGAAATAGCTTTCCATCTGCTTACGGTACTTCATGACGTCGTTGCTCATTCCGCCTCCGAGTCCGTCAGACCGTAGTTCTTCGCTCAATACATTGCCTTGGCTATCGACGACTACCACATCGTTGACGTCGAGTCGTTGGATCGCATTCGCCACCAGATGACGGATCGAGTTAACAGTGCTGGTGCTAAGTCCACCGCCGCCAACAAAAACGGAAGCAGTCGGGCGATCCTGGCCTTCGCTGCGGGATAGCAGTCTGTTCTCTGGCATCACTACCATTACCCGAGCGGATTCGACCCCATTAAATTGAGAGATGGTGCGCGATAGCTCGCCTTGAATAGCGCGAAGGAAATTTGTCCTCTGAACAAAGTCGCTGATACCAAAGCTGCCTTCGTCGAACAACTCAAAGCCCGGGCCACTTCCACCGGCTGGGATACCTTCGGTGGCAAGCTCCATGCGAATGCGATGCACCTGAGATGCCTCCACATAAATGGAGTTCCCACCAGATCCAGTCTCGAAGCCGATACCCTTTTGTTCGAGCTTGGCGACAATCTTACCCGCTTCCTCAGGGGAGAGCTTGCCGTACAAAAGTTGCATATCCGGCTGAGCTGCCCAGATCATCATGCCGATCATGGAGAGCAGTACGAGCCCGGAGGCCAGTATGAGCGAGATCCTCTGATTCGCTCCCAGCGATTGCCAAATTTCCTTAAATTGATTTCCCATTGTAGTTACTGTTTCAGTACCCTAATTATAACTACACTGGCATCCTCATCAGTTCTTGATAGGACTGAACGAGCTTGTTTCTGACCTCGACCATCATGTTGAAGGCGACTCCAGCCTCCTGCATGGCGATCATCGATTGGTGAACGTTATCGGTCTCGCCGAGCAGCATCTTGTTGGTCTCTTCGACCGCAACCTTATGCTTGGAGTCGACCTCTCCGATAAACTTGCTGACAACGTTTTCGAAAGAGTTTTCCCCATTCGTTTTCCCGAGCTTCTCGGTTTGGGATGGGAACTCTACGCTGTTAAGCTTGCCCGTCTTTTGGAGCGGGTTGGAGGTGAAGAGTTGTTGCGCTGAGAGATTTGAAACTGAGTCGATCATGGGTGGGTGGCGCTTAAGAGTGAAATAGGATTATAGGAAAGTGTGGCGATTAGGCTTTGCCTATACGGAGTGCTTGCTGAGCCATCTGTCGCGAGGTGCGCACGACTTGAAGATTCGCTTCGTAGGAACGTGAAGCGGAGATGAGGTCCACCATTTCGTGGGTGAGGTTTACGTTGGGAAGTCGCACCATCCCCTTTTCGTCCGCATCCGGGTGACCTGGGTTATAGACCAGTGGGCCAGCGCTTTCGTCAGTACCGACGGCGCGTACGTTGACGCCCTGTGCGGTCTGCATGTTTCCGTTTTGGTCACGCCCCAACTCCAGTAGCTTCGCCTCGAATTGAACCGTTTGCCGCTTGTAGGGTTGCCCGTCCGGGCCGCGGGTCGTGTGGGCGTTGGCGATGTTCTGACCGATAATGTCCATCCGCAGCTTTTCCGCCTGTAGAGCGGAAGCCGTCGAGTCGATGCCTGGCATTATATTCATGGTGCGTTCCTATCTAAATGCGGTTCGTCTACACTCTGCCGGAAATGGCGGTCTTAAGGCGGCTGAGCGAAGTGGAGGTATAGTTGGCCAAAAATTCGTACTGGATGGCATTTTTCTGCATTCGCAGCATTTCCTGATCGATCTGCACATTGTTGCCGTCCGCTCTCACGCTGGGAGTGCTGAGGTCCGTAACAGTGCGGAATTGGAGATTGCTGATCTCCGACACATCGTTGCTGCTGGCGGCTTTGCGGAGGTTGGCTTCGAAATCACTTTGGATGTCGATACGCTTGTATCCCGGCGTCTCTACATTGGCGAGGTTGCTGGCGATCGCGTTTTGCTTGGCGTGAGAAACATCCAGTAGCTTTTTCGCTAGGACATAATTTTCACGCTGCATGAGGTCATCAATCATGCCACTCGCTAAGCAAAGCGTATGCCTAAGCCATCACTCCTTATGTTAACCTCTGTTTATCAACGCTTTAAAATACTTAAAAAGTCCTTCAGAGTCCTACAAAACGGTCGAGGGCAGATTTTGCCTAGGCCTCAAATTCCCAATTTCCGAGATGCTCCAAAGTGTAAGGCTCGTCGTCTTTCGGGAAAACTTCGGTCCGCTCGGGAGTGCGATTGGCGTTCCAAACATACGCACACTGCTTGGCAAACGGGGGCACGCTTGGCATGGAGATCTCCTGCTGAGGAGGACCGGGGTCTCCACCTAAAAGGCAAGAAGCCAAGTTTGATCCATCCCCTCCCCAAGCGGAATCAACGCCTGCCAAGCCGAGCAAAGTTGGCCCGAGGTCGACCAAAGACATGAGTAAATCATCGTCCACGCCAATCCCAGCACCTTTGATCAACATCGGGATACGAACCGCCTCTTCATCCGGCCATCCCTTTCTGAACTTCCCATCCACTCCATGCATATCTCCATGCACCGAGCTGAAAGCGAATATACTGTCATTCCAGCAGCCAAATTTCCTCTCGAAATCGACCAGCCGGCCAATGGAACGGTCTGTCGCCTCGATGTGAGAGTAGTAGCCAGAGAGCTCTCTCCTCGCCGTTGCCCTCAAATCAGGATCACTTGTGGTGCCTCTCAACAAGCGAATGGAATCGGGATCCAAGGGTTTTATCCCCGCTGCAGGCGCTGCGTAAGGCGGATGAGGCGAATCCAGGCTGATAACGGAAAAAAGCGGTTTCCGAGAAGTCCGACGGCGACGAAACTCCAAAAAGCGATCGATAACGACATCGCTTTGGTATCCTTCGAAACGCTTTGGTTGAGGGATGCCGGTCCCGTGAAGAAGCGGATCATTCAGCAAAAATCCAGACTCGAAGCCTTCCCAAAGCCCAAAACCAAGCCGGCGATTCTCCGGAACAACGACTCTCGCGTGCGCCTCTCCGACGACAGGGGCCAGCGGGTCTCTCTCATAAAGCTGCCATTTTCCGAAAAAAGCGGTCTCATAGCCGGCCACCTCAAATGCAGCTGCCAAGCTTCGACTCTTCGCTGGCAAAGGATCAAAGTAATTTTCGATTCCGTTTTTTGGAGAACGCAGCCCGGTCAAAAAGGCTGCTCTCGCAAAAACGCCAAAAGGGTGAGGCGTCACCGCCTGACGAATCCACCGCGACTCTTCGGCCAAATCATCTAGACAGATTGTTCTAGCATTAGGATCGCCCGCGAACCCAAAGGCGGAAGCGCGCCACTGAGTCGTGAGCACCACGCAAACGTCTGGATTCGATATAGCTCCCAAGGCCGACATGCCGCAGATTCCTGCCTTTTTCACAGATGTTTGCGAACGGAAAAGACAGGAGGAGAGGGATTTGCAGCCAAAATCAAAGTTTCGACCATATCCGCGTGCCGCCTCTTATCAAGGCGAACCTAAACGGAAAGCGTTCGCCACCTCCCGCGATTTCCCCATCTACTGCCAGCGTAATGTTTTCTCGGCTAAAATGGCTTACCTACTTATCGCTCGACGCTCCTTTGGTCGCGATCGCATGGCAGGCCCTTTTTTCTCACGTCAAAGACTCCCATCAGACTTGGCCAAAATTCGTCATCGTCTTCGCCTCGGTTTGGCTAGGCTACGCAGCGGACCGGTGGTTCGACAATCTGAAACGGGATAAACCCTCCAGCCCGCAGCACTCCCTTTATGCGAACCACCAAAAGACATTTTTAGGCATCTGGGCAACGGTGCTTCTCGCAACAGTGGCGCTGTCGATCAAGAGCCTGAGTTCTCAGGAGCTGACAAATGGACTGATCCTCACCGCCGCCTCTCTGGCCTACACCCTCTTCGCCCAGAAGGCCAGACGGCTATCGATTTACCCGCTCGCGAAATCACTTTTTACCGCCCTCCTCATCCTCTGCGCGGCCCTTCTCTTCATCGGGCCTTATTCGATACCGTTTCTAGCATTGCTCAGCGTTTGGCTACTATTCGCATCGAATTGCCTATTCATTCGCTCGTGGACGCGGCTGGAAGAACCCTACACCCGAACGGTCGCCTATTTTCTTACCTTTGGATGCGCTGTCGCTAGCCTGATCGCCACCTCTGCCGAAACCGTTCTGATCGAGATCACAGTCCTGATTTCACTTACTTGCCTAGCTGGCCTGCATTTCAAACGAAGCCATTTCAAGATCGAGAGCTCAAGAGCGCTAGCGGATGTATGCCTGATGTGCCCCTTTCTAGTCATCCTTATTCAATGCCTAACTTCGACTCGCTAGCCCGGATATACCATCCTCTAGAGCGGATCACTTTTGCAGGTAAACTAGAGGCCGCTCGCACCTTCTGCATCCCTCTCGTTTCAGAATGCCAAAATGCCCTGCTAATCGGCGACGGAGACGGAAGATTCTCGACTGAACTCCTAAACGCGAATCGGTCGGTCAAAATCCTGAGTATCGATATCAGTTCCCGGATGCTGCAAGTGGCCAAAGAGCGAGCAGGCAATCACGCGAATCGCTTGGCGATAAAAAACGCGGATGCCTTGAAGTTCGACTATCCAGTGGGAGCATTCGACTTCATCGGCCTGCACTTCTGCCTGGACTGCTTCGAGCAAAGCGAGGTCGACGACCTTTTGCCGAAACTAGCCAAAAGCCTGAAACCAAACGGTTTGCTCGCCCACACTGACTTTCGATCCGACACCGTCTGGCAAAAAGCGATCGTTCGCCTGCTCTACTTTTCGTTTTGGCTGGGAGCCGGCCTGAGGGCTAACAAGTTGCCTATCGTGAAGTGGACCGGAGAGTTTTCGCTCGAGTCCCGACGTCGCTCTCTCGGGGGTCTAATCACGAGCGACCTTTGGCGAAAAGCCTAGCGTAGCGGCGACGGGAAATCATCCAAAGCGCTGTTGAGCACTCGCAAGGTTCCCTTCAGCTCGCCTGTGTTCAGCTGTCGACGAAGGTCGAGAGTCTCGAGCGCAACGAAGTTGTTGACCAACACGCAGTAACGACGATTCACCATAATCCCGAGCAACTCGCCTGTCTTCGAAAGCACCAAGTCGCCAGTCGATGGTGAGAATTCGCCGAAAATCGAACTGAAGATCTTAGTCTGCATTTTAACGAAACCAGGAGTCTCGGAATCGAGCTTGAACTCGACTTCACCATAGTACTTTCCGTCATGGTCAACCAAGACAGCTTCCGGGAACTTAAAAGGTTCTAGCGCAGTGAGATAAGGTTTTCCACCGAGGCTGCTTGCCTCTTCGGCCGTTAGTTTGATCATGGCAATTCTGGGATCCAAGTCCATGAAACCCAAAGCTCCAACCCGCTTATCCGCCCCTGAACGGCTCAAAGTGAGAGACACCGATCGGACGTACGACGGATTGGAACGGAGCCCAAACGGCATGTTGTCGATATGAACAAGGGCGTAGTAATCGGTGCCGTCGCTCACCACCACGGTGGTGGTCGTATCTTCCTCCTGTACGTAACGATTTCGCAGGAGCTTTATCGCGGTGAAGTTAGCGTTGACCTGATTGTTTTTGAAATCTGCAAACAGTTGGTTGGCGTTGATTTCAAAGTTTGATCGCAATTCTTGCGTGAGGTCTTGAGAACTCGCGGCAAGTTCACTCACGCCCTGGGCCAGAAAGGTGGACTGTTCCTGAAGACGCTCCCTCTCCTCGCGCTCCGCCACGACCGCCCCCTTCAGGTCGGTTACGGAGTCTTGCAAAAACTCATTTTCCTGCTCTCGCATGCGGACCTGAACCCCCAACTCCTGCACTTGCTGCTGCGTATTGGCCAGCTGTTGGTCCTTGGCTTGAAGGGCGCTTTCTTTGGCTTCGATCTCTTCAAGCTTCCTATCCAGCTCCTCCTGCAAAAGCCTCGACTGGGCTTGGCTTTGCAAAGCCTGCTGTTCTGCCTCAGAGAGACGCTGCGTCACGGATTGAGCTTCGCTGCGAGCCTCCTCCACCTGATTCTGTAGAGCTTGGGCCTCCTGTTCGAGATTCTGTCGCTCTTCAGCCAACTGCTGCTGACGTTGCTCCGCCTCCGACAAGTTCTGTTCCAAACTCTGAATGCGATCTTGGCGCTGAGCTAGTTCCTCTTCGCGTTTCGCCAATTCCGCTGCCTTGGCCTCAAGATCCTCACTCAGCTCGCTGCGCTGTGCCTGCTCCTCCTCCAGAGAATAGGCCAAGGTATCGAGGAGGTCCTGCTCCATCATAGCCATGCCTGACACACTTGCCTCTTGGCTCTCTGCAACCTCGGCCTCCGTTGGTGGCGGCGCGTCTTCTTCCATCTTCCACATGGAAAGGATGGTCAGCAACAGGAAGTCGCAAAGTATGAGTAGTAGAGTCTTATTCATCTCGGTCTCGGACGGTCGCCCCTATTCTTCGCGAATATGGTGGGCGATCTGGCTTTCGCTCGCGATGATGAGTCGGGTTTTGTAAGGGCGCACGAGGCGAATCTTCACGATCGCGACACAGAGGATACCAAAAAGGTTCGAGGAATATGCCGCTAGCAGGTTGGCGTCCACTAGACCTATGACCTGCATTACGAGGGAAATACACGTCCCGGCGATACCGACATAAAGTCCGCTGTCGAAAAGGTTCTCCTCGTTCTCCATGAGCCTTAGCTTCACAAGGGGCTCTATGATACGGCGATCGATCTCTCGAACCTTTAGCATGCAGATCAAGAAGACCAAACATTGGAGGACAAAGAAGAACGCAATGGATAGTAATGTTGCTGATTCCATAGAAGTGGTGGGAGTTGTTTCGACAATCTGAAGTTCGCCATCGACGTTGGTTAACACTGGCATGACGAAACTGAAATTATAGCCCTCGAAAGCGCCCGAGCTCGCGAGGAAGGGTTCGCTCAAAACGGCAAATACGATCACCGAGGCAGAAGCCCCAAAAACCCTTTGCGTGAGGGCGAGTACAGGCGAAACCTTTTCTCTGTAAAATCTGCCGAAAAGGCTGAAGCCCCAAAAGGCAGTAAAGGAGCCAATGAAAAAGAGCCCATACTTGGTACCGAGAGCCAACTCCGGATTTCTCAAACTGTAGGGAGCAAGAAAGTCCTGAACCTGAGATATCAGATCCCCAGCTTCAGCCAAAACCTTCCCGGAAGCTCGCTGGGCTTCCTCTTCGATCGGCAATTGCTCCCGCAAGGCCAAAAGATAGCCGTCGACCCCCGCGGCGAGCGACGCTTTCAGACGCTCGAAGCCTTCATCTCCATAGCGTTCTAAATAAGCGAAAAGATCGTCCGGGTCATCACTCGTCAGCGTCATGGCAAAAACCAAGCTCTGCTCTTCCGAACGCTTGTGCAGGAGGAAACGAAGTTTTTGCGCCGCCTCCAATGAATGTAGGCCGGAAAAGGCTTCCTTGAGCTGACCCCAATTAAAAATCCGTATCAAGGACAGACAATCCAGGTAGAAATCCTCGAGCTCGCCGACTGCACCGCTCGCCTTGGCCTCCAGTATGTGCTCCCGCAGGTCGATCCTCAATTCATCGGTAAAATGATCTCCTTGAGCGAGAAGCCCTAGGCTCAGCAAACAAACTTCCAGCGGACGTCCAGCGGTACTTTGGACTGGGAACAATCGCTTGTAGGTCGTGAAGGATCCGGTAGCCAAAAGGTCCCGAACCATCGGATTTCGTGAATTTTCAAGGATCTTCGCTACCGCGGATCGATTCGGCTTGGCCAGCAAAACGCCCAGAAAACCGGGCTCAGTCGAGTACTCCTCAACAGGAATGTCCTTGAGAGCGGCTTCCAAAAACGGGTCCCAAGCGCCCCAGCGTTCGAGCTGAGCATTGAACTCGAGTTCCATATCGACCTGCGAGGCGACGAGGGTCGCTTTTTGGTCTCCCAACTCTTTTGCCGCTTCGGCGAGCAAATCGGCGGTGCCCAAGTTTCCGTCAAGCAGAGCCGTCTTCGCCTTATCCGTTAGCGAATCTCCCGCCTGCCCGGCTTCACTCACCACCCCGAAGGGGATCGACTTAAACCGCGACGGTATCAGCCAGCCAAAGGCGATCAAAGCCAGTCCGAAAAACAGCAGAAAGCATCCGAGGATGACTTTGGATCGACTGGATTTGGCAGATTTCGACATGGATTTTCGCTAATGAAGAAAGAAATTGATCTAGATTTGGCCTAAGTGTTGGTTAGGTCAAAAACGAAGACCCATGCTGCTACAAATAGTTCAATACGGAGAAAAGGTATTACACCAAAAAGGCGAGCCCGTCACTGAGTTCGATGAAGAGCTTCGCGACCTTTTCGAGAATATGGTGGATACCATGTATGAAGCAGAGGGCATCGGTCTAGCCGCGCAACAGGTCGGTTTGGCCCTCCAATTCTGCGTCGTAGACCTGAAAGGCTGCGATCCGGATTTCGAATACACTTTCGACGGGGCAAAGCCGCCACTTGATTTGTTCATGCCGATCGGCATGTGCAATCCCAAGGTTGAAGTCCTAGACCCTAAAGAAGAATCCTACGAGGAAGGCTGCCTCTCCTTTCCCGACATCCGGGCAGATGTCGAAAGGCCGGAAAAAATTCGCTGCGAGTACCAAGACATCAATGGCAACCCGCATGTAATCGAGGCTGATGGACTTTTCGGACGCTGTATCCAACACGAAGTCGACCACCTCAACGGCATTCTTTTTACCGACAGGATGCGAAAGCGAGTTCTCAAAAAGATCCAGCTACCCATAAACCAGCTGAAAGCGAAGACCTTGCAACGGCTAAAAAAGGCCAAGCGTTAGGACACAAAAAAGCGAGCTCCCCATCGGAAGCTCGCTGCAAATAAATTTAGCTAAAGGAGATCGGCGGCCAACTCTGCGAGCAGGGAGCGCTCCCCCTTGGTCAGCATTACGTGTGCGGCGATCGCCTGCCCCTTCATTCTGTTGGAACAGTACACAAGGCCATTGCTGCGAGAGTCGACATAAGGATTATCGATCTGAGCTGGATCTCCAATCAGTACGATCTTCGAGCCTTCAGAAATGCGAGTGATAACTGTCTTAACTTCGTGAGGAGTTAGCTGCTGCGCCTCATCCAAGATGAAGAAGCGATGGGAGATCGAACGTCCGCGAATGAAACAGAGAGCCTCGATCTCTACAATTCCGCTTTCCAGGAGCTTTTCGTAGGGCTTCTGCGGCCCTTTGCCCGGAGTCGCTTCATCCTTCTCCTTAACCTTTCGGCGCTGGCGCTTATTTTCAAATTGCGGGTCGCGAGGTTCCTTGGTCGGAATCAAAACTTCCAGGGCATCGTAATAAGGCTGAAGCCAAGGATTCATCTTTTCTTCCAAGGTACCCGGCAGGAAACCAATCTCCTTACCGACTCCTATCACTGGACGCGAAATAGAAACCCCATCATACTTACAATCAGACGATGATACGGTCTGGTGGATCGCACAAACGGTTGAAAGCAAGGTCTTACCCGTACCCGCCTTGCCATAACAAGTGATAAGGGAAATCGTGTCGTCCAACAACGCATCCATAAAGAAACGCTGCTCTAGATTGCGAGGTCGAATCGGAACACCTCCCGGAGCTTTAACATACTCTGGAAGTATTAATTTCCTCAATACACCGTCTCCGTAGTGGCGGGCCGGCATTGTCTTTCCTTCTTCGGAAACGAGCAATACATACTCATTTACAAAAAGGCTTTTGCCTACTTCTTCAGAAAGCTCAAACTCTCCTTCCGATGCAAATCGCTGTAGTTCGTATTTCGATACGTCAATTTTTCGGTAAGACTTGAAGCGAGGCTCCTCGGGAGCTTTGTCGTTAAGGTAATCTTCCGATTCCAAGCCAACCGCTCGAGCCTTCAACTGAACATTGACGTCTTTCGAGACGAGAATGGTAGGCGGCGGCAGATTCTCCTGCACAAACAGCGCAGCCGCGATGATCCGATTATCCTTCTTCTCAAAGTCTAGTAAACTCTGGAAACGTTTGTAGTGGGCGGGTACTTCAGTCGAGTCACTTTGGAGGTATTTGTTTATGACAACTGAAAGTGTACCACCGGTATCTAATTTGACGCCTTCGGCCATAGATCGAGAATCCGGCAAGAGCTCCCTTAATAATCGATGGACTCGTCGAGCGTTTCGTCCTCGCTCGGAGCTCTGCTCCATCTTGATAGAATCCAGTTCCTCCAATACCTCTATGGGGATAACTAGATTGTTGTCGTCGAATTTGAAGATGCAATGCGGATCGTGAATCAAGACGTTTGTATCCAAAACATACGTCTTAGTACGACTCGCGTTCGTTTTGCGCGTCTTCAGTTTGGAAGAACCGGAAGGTGATCCCATGTAGCAGTTAAATTAATACAGATCGTGGGGTTGTCCACTAATTATTGCGTTACGATTGAAATTCGAAACGCCCTAAAAGTGGAAGTATGCCTCGAATCTTTTGGGCTACCGGAGCTTTCAAAGTTTCGTTGAACATACCGGGATCAGTCCAAGCATGGACCATGCCGACTCCGGTAAAAAACATGGCAACCCGAGTTTCTGACTATTAGAAAGCCTCACTGAACGCCGTTCGTAAAATACGATGCGTAATCGCTGCCATCCGCCGCTCCAAAATTAGCCCGACGGATTTCGACCTTGAGGTAAAACTCGCTTACTTCCCCGTTCTCTTTTCGAAAGACCGGTATTTCGGCAAGGCCCGGCACAAGCGGTATTCCCGAAACGACGGCATCCTCGTCATCGTAGGAGATGACACATGCTGAAGACCTCTCCTTCAACTTGTTGCGATTCACTCCTACGAATCCATCAACCGTTTCCCTTAGGTCGATGCGAAATCGCTCTCCGACGCGGGTTTGCAAAACTGGCTCAACGGACAGCTGTCCAAGCTCACCCGAGCCCCTTTTATCCAAGCCATCCGCAAGTGCCGTGGCCGCGCTAAAACTAAGCACGAAACGGAACAGATGGCGTGATAAACTTTTGAGCACTTTGCAGGTCATAACTTGAAGGCAAAACGCTGAAAACCACCGCTCTCCCTGCTCCATTAAATCGGACAGACCAGCTAGAGGTTGAGCCGGGGCTTTCAATGATACGGGACAATAGCCAAGACCTCCACCTTCCTGATCAGCTTCACCTACGAAGCCACGGGCATGAAACTGAATGCCCCGCAGAGTCGTCTACCTATTGTCTACGACGCACCCCTCTTGGCCCTCGAATCCGTATTGCTCCAACATTTCGGCAGTCAATCCGACCAAGCTTTCATTTCCCTCGTTACTGCCACCAAAATCTGAGCAACATTGAATGTAACCCAACATGCTTGAGGGACTTGCGGTTCTCGAACTCTGCTGAACGTGATCCTGTAATAGCTCGAAGGCACGCACCCAAGAATCGTAGTCAAAACTGGATTGGTCGACTAGCTCGCGAAGTGAGCGCTCAAAAGCGTTCACATTCGAGCCATGAGAAACGAGCAAACCAGACAGCGCCTCTAAATGACGCGGGCTACCAAAAGCGGTAATTAAACGGTTCGCCGTGGCGGGCTCTGCTCCGGCCGTATCAAGCTTGCGAGCAACTCCTTGCCAAATCAGGTTCAGAGACACAATGGTTCCGCACTTTCGCGCAATGGCAGAAGCCACTAAGTCTTCGGATCGAGATTCGCTCATGGAAATAGGGAACATGGCCCTTCAGCCCCATCGAGAGCGACCTAATTCTCCTAATTTCCGACAACTCGGCTGAGCTACATACTCCGAGTTAAACGGAAAGAAAGGTCCCGCGTGTCCCCCTCCAATCGGAAGCCATCAGCTCGCAGCTTCATTTGGGAGACACTCTGTGGCTCAAAAAACTTCGCATCAGAAGCGACACTTGCCGGCTCGTCGATCGAGACAGTCCGCAAGCTCAAGTAACCTTGCTCTTTACCACTCAAGGTTTCTTCGAAATCCAGACTCCCCACAAAATACTTGGCTCGCTCGCTCTCATCTTCGTCCATGCGGAGGACCCCTTTCACAAACTCGCCCTGATCTCGCACCTCAGTGATGACGAGTCGAACATCGCGAGATTCCTGAGCATCCACGCCTAGAATCGCCACTCCTTTGAAAAATGCCCCCTCCGAGAAGGCCATGCGAACTCGCTCTCTCTGACGGTCATTCTCCCGCTTCAATGCCAATCGTCCATCCTCCGCTTCCCTTTCGAGCCTCTCGATGCGGGCGATGTAGTTCTGCGAACTCTCGCGATATTCCTCCAAGGCCTGGGCGAATTCACGTGACTCGATGTCGTAGGCTTTCTCTCCGTAAGCATACCTTGGCTTTCCTTCCGGCCAAACGAGATCGCCTCCATAGCCGCTGACCTTAACCTTGGAGAGCTTCCAATCCTCGTGCTCCGTCTCACGACTGAGCCCATAGGTCACTTTCAAAGGGAGCACCTCGTCTTTGTTAGCGGAAACTTCCAGCAAAGTGTACCAAGGTTTGTCTGGATAATAACCTATCTCATCCGGGAAATTATCATTCGCCACACCGAGGGCTCTCATCAACGGATTTTCATCGAACCCGTATCGAGCCGCCATCTCCGATTCGAGTACTGGTTTATATAGATTTTCGCGCAGTCGAGCGCCGACGACAGCGTGAAGCCGAATCTCATGCTCCGACACCTGACGCACTTCGCTCTCCACCCATTGCATTCGGTAGAGTCCGTTTTCGTCAAATTCGCTCAAGGCGTGTTTGGCTATGGTTTCAATCTCATGCACCAACGCAGAGCCGTCCAAATCCCTTCCTTCGTAATATTCTATAATCTGTTGCTTCCAGACCGCTAGTACTCCGGCTAGGCCAACAAGTACGAGTCCGGCAGCTACCATCATCGAATGGGTAACTCGCCAGAGCAGGCTCGGCTTCGGCATCTCAACCACTTCCGCGGCAGGCTTTTCCTCCGTCGATTCCGCTGCTTCTTCTTGCTCTCCATCTTCGGCGACCGGCTTCTCTTCTGCTTCGGTATCCCCTTCCTCCTCTTCATCTTCGGGACGTTCGAGCCCTTCTAGATTATCAAGGTCGTCCTGGAAATCATCCAGAGATATTTCAGAATCGAAAGGATCCTGCAAACCGTCCTCCCCTTCACTTGAAGACTCTGCGACAACCTCCGTTGCCTCAGATTCCTCAGCGTCATCCTCCGCAGGCTCGTCATCAATAATCTCGACAGGAGCTGGAGGCGGTGCGGGAAGATCCCCAGCCCGATCAGCCACGTTGCCAGCAGTCGTTTCACCCGAAGTTTCCTCGTCCTCCGATTCCTCTTCCGTCGCTTCGGCCATCATCGCTGCTGGATCCGGCAAAGAAACAACTTCTTCATCATCATCCTCGATGACGGCGCTCGCACTGTCTGCGTCTTCCATCAAAGCAGAAGGATCAGGCATAGCGACCACTTCTTCCTCATCATCCTCAATGACAGCGGTCGATTCCGTTGCATCGTCCATCAATGAGGACGGTTCCGGCATCGAAACAATCTCTTCCTCGTCATCCTCTACTTCTGAAATCATAGACTCCGGAGAAGGGAGATCGACAACTTCTTCATCGTCCTCCAGCTCCTCCAGCAACGCGTTGGCGCCATCGATCGGCTTTTCGGAATCTCCATCCAACAAGCCGCCTGCCTTCTTCAGCAGCTCTTCGGCAGACAGAACGGCCTCTTCAACTCCCTTCTCGGCGGCTTCATTTTCAGCCTCCACTTCCTCCTGCGGCTGGGGAATTTCTGGAGCTGGCAAATCTACGATCTCCTCGTCTTCATCCTCATCTAGAATTTCCAGATTCGGAGCTTCTTCGGGCTGCTCTTCATCTACAACCTCAGGGGCATCGCTCGCGTCCGAGGCAGAGTCCTCGTCGAGTGAAGCTGCCAATTCCTCGGGGCTGGGCAGGCTAACTACCTCCTCCTCTTCCGATTCATCTTCCTCCTCTTCTGACTCTTCCGCCACCGCAGCGATCAAATCGGAAATATCTTCCTCATCCTCCCGCGAAGCAGAATCCAATTCGGTTTCCAGTTCTTCCTCGTCTGAATTTTCATCGTCCAAGATTTCCAAACCAGCAGGGACATCTTCAATTATCTCAGATCCCTCAGCCTCGGTAGGGATCGAAGGCACCTCCTCCTCGGATTCCTCCTCGATCATAGCCGCTTCGACCAATTCCGAGATGTCTACTTCTTCCTCATCCTCTGAAAGTTCTTCTGGCTCAGCATCAGACTGGGATTCGACTTCTAATTCCTCTGAAATTTCGACCTCTTCATCCGCTGTATCCGACAAATCTGCATCGGGAAGAATATCGTCCAAAGCACTCTCCGGAGATTCCTCATCTTCAACCTCCTCAGAAATCGAGTCGATCAGATCAGAAATGTCCTCTTCATCCTCCATGAAGTCGATTTCGCGAGAATCTGCGTCAGACTCTATGGTTTTCTCTTCTGTCACAGAGGACTGGATCTCTTCTTCATTCTCCGATTGGGAATCGCCTTGCTCGGTGTCTTCCTCCTCCGAATCCGCTTCGATCAATTCCGAGATAGATTCCACCGGCATCTCTTCGGAAGCAGACGGTGATTCATCGAGTGATTCTGAAATTTCACTAGGCGGAAGTTCATCTGTAACCTCCTCGACTATTTCAGGTTCCGGTTCCTCTTCATCCTGATTGACCACCTCATCTGGAATCGAATCCGCGGGATCTTCATTGGCATCGATTAAGACCTTTTCAAATCCCTCTGATGGAATCGGATCATCCAAAGATTCGGCCAAGGGTGTCTCCTCGACACTCTTCGGCTCATCAGTTTCCCCCATTTCTTGCGACTGGGTTGCTTGCTCTTGAGGCAGTACGGGCTCTGGATCGGCAGGAATCTCGACATCCGAAATTGGCTTTTCAATTTCCGGAGTCGGATCTTGGGAAATAGGGTTTGCCGCTTCTTCAGTCTCAGGGGGACCACTCTTTTGCGGACCTCGAGAACTCTCCTCAGGCTCTTGCGGACGGGACTCTGGAACGGCGTCGCTGATGGGCTTAGGTGTCGGTGGCTCCTCTGCACTCGCTCGTACGGGCTCCGTAGAAATGTCTACTTCGCTCTGCAAATCTGGCGAAGTCTCAGCAACAGGCTCATCTGGCTCTGGGTCCGCAGGAATTTCAAAATCAACGGGAGGACTTGGGAACGATGGCTGCCCTGCGGACGGTTCACTATCCTCAGCACTCGGGTCTACGGATTGACCGAGGGAATCATCCGGATCTTCCATCCTCAGCATTTCCCCAGCGGAAGCTGATTCGGATGCGGCATCTTCATCGAGCTCTACATATCCGCCCGCTTCGAAATCTTCGACCTCATCCATCAAGTCATCGATCACGTCCTCGAAACTCAGGGCACCGGAGTCATCATCGATCTCGGCGAAGACGTCTGCTCCCAGATCATCTGCACCTAAAGCTCGACTGCTCGGCTTTTCCGATTCTATCCGCGAAACAGGACCGTCTTCCGAACCCGAATCTGCCTCAGGAGGCGATCCTTCAGCACCGGGAACCTCACTTTCTTTGGCAGATTGTGGAGCTGTTTCACTTACCTCCCCGGCAGGCATTTCATCAATAGCAAAACCTGCAAACTCCTCGTTATCAGCAACATCTTGATCGTCTACCTTCTTAGACACAGGCACATTTTCTCCCCTCTTGGAACTGGAGGCTTCGCTGCCCTCCACTTCCAAGTCCGATATGTCGAACTCGAAGTCTGGAGAATCCGATTGAGTCATTTGCTAATTTCCCGGAAAAGCGGACAGAGCACTTTGCCAAGGCCGCTAAACCTTTAATCGACCGATTTTCAGCCCATATTAAGGCTAATCTTGCGCACCCGCCCTGAGCCTCCAATCTCTAGCCCTTCACCATGAGCGAGTTATCAATCCAGGAACTTCAAATCAAACAGACCTTTCTCGAACGACACATCGAGGAGCAAGACAAGGTAATCTATGAAATGCAGTCCGATATCGAAAGACTGAGGAGCCAGATCAAAAAGCTAATCGAACGAACCGAATCTCTCAGCGCATCGTCGGGCGACATGCCGGCCAACGAGAGACCTCCTCACTATTGATCACCCTATCGCCCCCAAAGGACGCCTCTTTCCAAAAACTCTTGAGCGAGATCGCATAAAACAAAAGCGATCTGCCCCATATGGACGTCTCATTTATAATACCGGTCTACAACCAGCTCGAACACACAAAAGAATGCCTGCGGAGCCTGCAGGATACAGTCGGCGATCTGGAATACGAAATAATCCTAGTCGACGACTTTAGCTCTGAGGAGACAGAAACCGGACTCAAGGAACTGGCTAACGAGCGTGTAAAGATAATCCGCAACGCCTGCAACATGGGCTACGCCTACTCCAATAACATCGGAGCGCTAAACGCCAAAGGTGCATTGCTCTTCCTGCTCAACAACGATCTCGTCCTGTTGGAGGGTTGGTTCGAGCCCATGAGAAAGGCGTTCTCAAAATTGAAACGGGTCGGACTAGTCGGAAATGTGCAACTGAGCTTCGCCACCGGTGAAATAGATCATGCTGGAGTATTCGTAGCCACCGACACCACCATCGAGCACAAGCGTGCTGCCAATAAAGGCCTTTTCCGATCCCCTGCCTACACACGCGTTCACATGATCACCGCAGCGTGCTGTGCGATTCCACGCTCCTTGTTCATGGAAGTCGGAGGATTCGACGAGGCCTTTTTAAATGGAGGAGAAGACATCGACCTTTGCTTCCGAGTCAGAGCACTTGGCTACCATATTTCAGTAGCAAACAAGAGCGTGGTTAAACACCACGTCAGCGCCACCCGCTCAGGCAAAAACCTGAATACAGAAATCAACTCACGATTGCTCCAGAGAAAATGGAGCACGCTCTTGGCCCGCCACGCGGCCTCAGGTTGGCCTGACGAGTATCTGGCCAATTGCTTAAAATCGCAAAGTTGGGCCACCGTGAATTCCAAACTTCTCAAAGACGCCCTCGCCCGATTTTTGATGTTGAAAAAGGGTCCCGCGCCAACGGCCTTAACTATCGCCGAATGCGAGATGGAACGCAAAGAGCGCCATTGGCGATCCATATTGGACGGTTGGTCCGACGAACGAATTAAATCTGAAGAACGCAAAATGCACGCCTCTCCCCTCAACGATAGCTACCAATTCAATGGCTTATACCCTTCCGAAGACCGAGCCGGAGTCTGGATCAGAGAGAAGGCACAACTCGAACTGCCTCGAGGCATGCTCATCTCGTCAATCAGCGTAAGCGGTAACATCTATACCGCAGACCCAATTTTGAAGGAGGAACAGGGCACCCTCGGCTTGGCAATCACGGTAAATGGTAGTGCCACCAAAACCTTCTTCCCAATCGAAACCGGCCTCTTTTCCATCGAATTCCCCACCCCTCCTGTGAAAGCGAGTGAAATCGCGACCATAGAACTAACCTTGCTCGGAACCAGTCGCGCCAACACCTATGCCTATCTCGGACGAAAGCTGGCCAAGAACGCCCTCGTCCCAAAACCCATCCGAGAGCGCTTGGGAAGCTACCGCCCCCAAAAGCTAAATAGACGACTCTGTATAGAAGGCTTGCAGGTTAATGGCGAGGACGTCTTCAACTTCGCCCTAGACCCGACCAACCCCCTCAATACTGACTATGCAATCCGTCACGCCAACCTCGGCATAAACCTAGTCGGCTGGTACAAAGCTCAATTAGGGATTGGCGAATCCGTCCGACTTGCCGCCAAGGCTGTCAAAGCGATCAACATCCCACATGCTATCGTGCCTTTGCGGGTCAACTGCCTAGCGGCACAGGGCGACTCCAGTCTCGACGACCAATTTACGGATGAGAATCCCTACCCAGTTAACGTATTCCACATCGACGCTCCACAGAGTGCCGACATCGACCATCATCACGGCCCGGCCTTCCGTAAAGGAAAACGCAATATCGCCTATTGGGCTTGGGAGCTTCCCGAGTTTCCCGATCGCTGGATAAAGTACTTCCGCTACTTCGACGAAATCTGGACCCCTTCAAACTTCGTGAGGGATGCGATCGCCATGAAATCCCCCGTTCCAGTCGTCACCATGCCTCACTGCATCGACTTCGATCTTCCGGGTAAAGACTGGCGAGCCGAACTCGGATTACCCGAAAAGCAATTCCTTTTCTGTTTCGCCTACGACCTGAACAGCTATCAGGAACGCAAAAATCCGAGAGCGATTATCGAGGCATACCGCCAAGCATTCGCAGGCAAAGACACAGGAGAAAAGGTCGGACTGGTCATCAAAATCCATTCCACCGAGAACAACAAAAAACAATACGAACAGCTTCTGGAGCTGCTGGACGGATTGCCCAACTGTCATTTGATCGACCGCACTTTGTCCCGCGAAGCCACCTACGGGCTAATGAAAGCTTGCGACTGCTACGTGTCGCTCCATCGGGCAGAAGGCTTCGGCTTGACCGTCGCGGAGAGCATGTATCTCGGCAAACCGGTAATCTCGACCAATTGGTCCGCCACCTCCGAATTCGTGAACTCCCAAAATGGTTGCCCGGTCAATTTCAAGTTGATCAAGCTAACCCAAGATTTCGGCCCATACGAGAAAGGGCAGCTCTGGGCAGACCCAGATCCGTCTCATGCGGCGGAGTACATGAAGCGGTTGGTTTCCGAACCTGGTTACGCGCAGCAACTCGGAGAGAACGCGCAACGCACCATAAAAGAACTCTACTCGCCTGAGCGCATAGCGGGACTGTACCGAAATCGCCTGAGAGCCCTAGCCCTATGGTAGGAAGATGCTGCGGAGTCCGTATTTCGTGATAACATAGAGGGCTCGTAGGCCATCCATGGCTCCGATCTTTTTCCCTTCCTCGTAGGTTCTCCGATTGTAAGTGATCGGCACATCTAGAAAGGAGACACCTAAGTCAGCGATCTTGGCAGTCATCTCTGGCTCGATGCCAAAGCGAAGCTCCTCCAGTTCGATGCTCTGTATCAGCGGAGTTGGGAACATCTTATAGCAAGTTTCCATGTCCGTGATTCTAAGTCCCGTGAAAAAATTCGAATAATGGGTCAGGGCTCTGTTCACGGCACGATGCCAAGTCGGGGTTACATCAAAGGCTTCACCCTTGGGAAATCTCGTACCATAAATGACGTCCGCCTCTCCGGCGAGAATGGCAGCCAGAAGCTTGGGCAACTCTTTCGGATCATACTCCAGATCCGCGTCCTGGATAACTACATAGTCTCCTTTAGCAGCCTCAAATCCCGTTCTTATCGCTCCGCCCTTTCCTTTGTTGGAGTCGTGAAAAACAACTACATCGATTCGGCTCGCCAATTTGTCCTTGATCAAATCCCTCGTACCATCGGTTGAGCAGTCATCCACCACGATGAGCTGATAATCCTGCAATCCACAATTCTCAACGGAGTCGAGAACCTGCTCTAGAGTACCAAACTCGTTGAAGACTGGGATGATAATGGACAACGTGGGCATTTGAAGCGAATGCACGAATAGAAGGCTCTCTTGTCAACGCCTTCCCATCCGGAATTCTAGTCCCAAAGCCTCTCCTTTTTAGTTGGACAAACTTTTAACCAATAAGGAGAACCACCCTCTTGGTGGCCGCCGCCAACTAGACTCGTGAATATCCTATTCGTAAACTACGGAGACTACTCCACAAACAGCCTCAATCACGTAGCGCCTTTCGCCAACCATCTTACGCTGCGAGGGCACCATTGCATCGTAGCGGTACCGAACAACCGAAGCAGCTTTCAGAAACTGGAGAAAGCCATTTTTCAATTGGGAACTTTTCGTGAGATCCTAAACTTGAACAGCCACTTCCCCAATGGGAAACCAGCGGACATAATCCACGCTTGGACTCCTAGAATCAACGTAGCGTCATTCGTTTCCCAATACCAGTCGAGGTATGGCACTAGTCAGAAACTCGTAGTTCACATGGAAGACCACGAGGCTGCTATCCTCGAAAGCTTTTACGGTAGGCCCTTTGATCAACTCGCAGACCAAGAAGAATCACCTATTCCTCAAGGGTGGGAACCTATGCTATCGCACCCTAGGCAATTCGTTGAATTCCTCACCTATGCCGATGCGCATACGGCGGTTATCAATACTCTATTCGAACTAATGCCGGTCGAGAAACCCCGTTTAGAGCTTTTGCCGGGCATCGATTTCAAATCACTAGACAACCATAAAGGTAACTTTTTGGATCCAAAATCTCGCTACAATTTAAAAGAAAACGAGGACTACATCCTCTACTCCGGAGGGATTAGCAGCAGTAACCTTGGTGATGTTGCAGCGCTCTACGACGCCGTTCACATAATTCGTGCCCAAGGACATCCTCTTAGGGTACTCAAAACAGGGCCCAACTCACCTGCATTACATGACGCCTGCCAATATCCGTTTGACGAATACGTCACAGATTTAGGCTTTCTCCCCAAACGAGAACTCCAAGCCCTACTTGAGCTATCCACGGTCTTGATACAGCCGGGAGAATCCAGTTTATTCAATGATTATAGGCTTCCTAGCAAACTCCCTGAGTTTCTAGCATCAGGAAAACCAGTCATAACAGGAAAAACGAACCTAGGACTTCGCCTCGTTCATAAAAAGGAAGCATACCTAATCGAAAGATCGACTCCAGAGGACATTGCGAGGGCTTACCTAGAGTTACTGAACAATAAGGAATCCCAAAAAACGATCGGAGCCAACGGCCAACAATTCGCCAAGCAAAACTTCGATCTGGCAACAAATGGGGACAGGCTTCTTTCATTCTATGAATCGCTGTATTCGGAAATCGATACATCGGAACCTCGAGAAAAATTTTCTCACGGGCCGATTAATGCGATCGAAATAGCAGAAAGCTCAAAAGCCAATAGACGCCAGGGCTCTCTCCTGCGTAAAATCGTTAATCGCCTGCTTACAAAACGACGGCCGCTTTTTTTATCCAACTCAAACGCTTACCAAATAGATATCAAGGAACCGGTTCGAAGCACTCCGCAAACCAAGCCACAGGAAATTAACTACGAACACTATCTGGCATGGGAAAAGGAGCAACAAGAGAGCTTTCGACAAAACCTCCCAGTTTTATCGAAGTCATTTAGCAGTGGGCCAATCCTCTCACTCATCTTGCCAGTATATAATCCTGACATTGCTTTGCTGAGGAAGGCGATCGATTCGGTCAAAGAACAGAGCTACCCTAACTGGGAACTCTGTATAGCGGATGACTTCTCGAGCGACCCCGAGGTCAGGTCATTGCTCAAATCTCTCGCCAACGAAGATAGCCGAATAAAAATCGTATTCAGGAAGAGCAACGGCCATATCTCAGCTGCCTCGAACTCAGCCTTGGAACTTGCAGATGGAGATTTAATCGGCTTCATCGACCAAGACGATATGCTCGCCGATCATGCGTTGGCTAAAGTAGCTCTTGCGCTACAATCATCTGAAGGCACAGAAATCGTCTACTCTAACGAGGACAAAATCGATTTAGATGGAAAGCGAAGCTCCCCCTATTTCAAGCCGGACTGGGACTCAGAGTTCTTTGCCTGCCAGAATTTCATCGGTCATCTTTGCTTTATTCGATCCAGCCTACTCAAGGAGGTAGGCAGATTCGACGAGAGCCTTTCGGGGTCTCAAGATTGGGACCTATTACTGAGGGCGACTCGGCTTTGCGACCCTCGGGCAATTCTACACCTCCCCGAAGTACTTTACCACTGGAGGATGACTCCCGCGTCTACCGCCACCAGCGCGGACAACAAGAGCTACGCCTTTCAAGCAGCAAAACAAGCCCTCCAAGGACATATCGACCGATTGGGATACCCCTGCGAGATAAAAGAGCATGAGGGAATCTACTTGTACCCTTTTTTCAATACATCGCCTTCACGAGAGGTCACGGTTCTATTCGAGACGCAGCAAGCTTCTTTCCACCCCCAAAACATAACAATTTGCGACCAGATAACGGCAAGACTTCAGTCCCACACCACAAGCGACTCGGCACACCCGGGCAAAGCTAGAAACGAAAATATCCAAATAGCGGAGACAGAGCTTGTGTGTATTTTTAGGGAAGGATTTTCTCCCCTAGACCCGAATTGGCTGAAAGACCTAACGAGTCAAATCAACCGAATGGATGTCGCAGCGGTAGCCCCCAAGATTCTCGACAACGAATCACACGTGCTCAGCTGCGGCTTCAGCAAAATCGGCGAAGATTCGCGTAGAGCTGAATTTATAGGGATACCAAAGGACGCAGACGGTTACTATCACCAGGCGTTGCTCCCCAGAACTGTAGACGGTCTATCCAGCGAGTGCCTCGTGTTTCGGAAATCTGCCTACTTGGAAGTTGGCGGATTCTCCGAGGAGTTAGAATCCTTGGATTCAATCGATTTAGACTTCTGCCAAAAACTAGCCAACGTAGGTTACCGTACAGTAATTTGTCCGCAAATCCATATTGAAGCTAACGGAAAGGCAATCTCTCGTATTGAATTTGCAGGATTCGAAAAGCACTAAACCTAGCACCTGCCTACATTCAAAACTCGCTCCAAAACCTTAAGTTACTTTTACTCCCTTAATATCAAATGGAATTAAGCGACCGCTCAAACTACAAAAAAACGTGGGAAGACCTCTCACAAGACTTCGAAACTGCTCAGCACTACGTCGCCGGCCACAACGACGAGACAGAATTCGAACGTTCCGCTCAGGTGACTCTTGGAGTCCTCAGAGAGACGGTTGGCGTAAAAGACAGCGACGACTTTCTGGAGATCGGATGCGGCGTGGGCAGAGTTGGCAAAGTACTATCTCCTATCGTCAAAAGCTGGACCGGTTCAGATATATCTTCGGGTATGGTAAAACAAGCAGGCTCTTACCTTGAGGCCTGCGACAATGTTTCCCTAGTCCACCTCGAACGCTCAAGCCTAAGCCAATTCCAAGATGAATCCTTCGACGTCGTTTACTGTACTGTCGTCTTCATGCATCTACTAGAATGGGACCGCTACCGCTACGTATCCGAAGCTTTGAGAATCTTGAAACCTGGGGGTAGAATCTACTTCGACAATGTCGACATTCGCTCCGACCACGGCTGGAAAGTATTTACCGATGGATACAATATTCCAGTGGAAAAACGACCGGCTCAAATCAGCATGGTTTCTTCCGCAGATGAACTGCTCACCTACGGGGAGAAGGCTGGATTCGAAAACTGCCGCATACACAGGTGGGGCGGTGCTTGGGTGGCTTTGGTGGCAAACAAACCTGAATAAGCCTCTAGATGATTTTCTTGAGAATCCGGTGAAACAGGATCTGGAGAGGCTTCTCTACATACATGTAGGAGCTAAGTCCAATGGCTAAACAGATAGCTAGGCCGGCAGAAAATTGCAGATCAAGATTCACATTTTCAAGTATGTGGCCCGGCCGGTTTAACCAGGCGAATACAATGATAGCGATGGTATGGGTCAAATAGATGGAGTAAGAAGCATCACCCAAGACTTTTGTAATTTTTGGCAATTTAACTGCAGCTCCACCTTTCCAAAACAACGTCACACCGAATAATATAGCTAGAGGCATAGCATAGCTGATAATTCGATCTCCCCACCCTTCATAAGGCTGAGTTTGGAAGTAAACCCACCAGGCGAGAGCTACGGCCGAAAGAATTAAACAAACTAGCGTACCAAGTTTAGGACTACGCTTCAGATACAGCCATCCAAGCCCCATTCCGATTATAAACTCCAAAAGGATGCTGTCCGACAACATCCAGTTTACCGCTCGAGGCAGTACATCCGTCCAAACAGCAAATAGATGAAAAGCTACCAAGACTAAGCTGGTTCCTATCACCTTAACCCCTGTGGACCGGCCAATAAAAACGGCAAAGATGGCGTAAAAGAGAAGCTCATACATCAACGTCCAGCCTTGGTCCAAAAATCGGGGAAAAATCGAATTCGATACTTCGTTATAGGTGGGATAAAGCCCCATAGTCCTGACAAAGCCCATTAATTCAAAATCGAGTCTGTGATCCCTAGGAAGCAGAATCGTCAAAGTAAGCATCATCACACCGCTATAGATCCAGTACGGCGGATAGATCCGTAGCCCACGTTTCAACAAGAAAAGTCGTCTCCCCGTGTTTCTGCCAGCTTCGCTTATGTAAATCATAATAAAGCCACTGATGACAAAAAAGACATCCACCCCCATTTCGAAAAAGGAAAGGTCGGGTAAGGAGCCGAGTAAAAACGGGCGATCTTTCGAGTGGGAAATGTAATTGTATCTAAGATACAAGTGAACGACCACTACACAAGTCGCAGCGAACGCTCGCCAAACTTGGATACCATCAAGTCGAGCGCTAGGATTGGATTGCTCAGTAACCATTTAAAGACTCTGGAATCCGTCAGTTTCCAGCCGCATTTGGGCGAAAACGGCTCGTTAGGCGTGTCCAGAAACTTGGCTTACCTTTCTTCCAAATCGAAAAGTACTCAAACTTAGTATCGTCACCAAACAGTTCGACAATCGGCTCTGCAACTACGCCAAATGATTTGAGGGATCTTTTCAGAAATTCTACAAATGCATCGGTATCCCAAACATGGACATGTTCTCGCCTACGGTAAACTAGGTCCAACAAGTCCTCCAGCTCTTGCCCAGTCTTCTTGTCTCCATCCGGCAATACCTTTACGATAAAGTCCATGTAATGACTGTTATCTGGCCGTATCTCGCGGCGCTGATAATCAAGAAGCAGATGATCGTAGCTGGTAACGTCACGCTTGCTGTCGTACGTGAATCGTTTGTCTGGAGCAGATAGCACCACCAATCCGCCAGGCTTAGTTACGTAAAACAGATCTTCCACAAACGCCATTGGGTTTGCCAAGTGCTCAATCACATGATTCGCGATTACGAAATCCATGCTTTCATGGCCTAACTTCCGAATGTCACGGCTGTCAGCATCCCCTACGACATCCACGGGTACGATCAGCTCCGGATCCAATTCGTCGAATAGCTTGATGGATTCTTCTCTCGTTCGTACGTCGAAAAACAAACGCTCGCATTCATCAGGCACCGGGGCTGGTTCATGCAGAGCTCCGATCTCGATCCCACGTCCTTTCAGTATGGAGTAGTGCGGATTTCGATGCTTCACGACAACATGTGAAGCGACATCGAATAGGTTTGGTCAAGTCGCAATTTCCGAGAGCGAAAGAACTGGTATGGCTATCGTGAAAGCTAACGAAAACAACTCTGAGAGTAAGAACGCATATACTCGTAGGCTTCTACTTCGTCTCGTAATAACCTTTCGAGTTCGATCCGTTCACCATCTCTAACTCTGGGTTTTTGACGGTTCTCGTTCGTGACTACTACATCAATCTGATTCCAACCAAACCGTCTCGATAGAAAGTCAAGGCCCACATCAAATTCCTCAACCACCCCGACAAAATCAAAAGATTCAATCGCTAAGTCCCCAAAGAACGCCTCCCGCTCCCCTATCATATAGTCCTCCCTGCAGAACTCCCTGAGACTGGGACGGTCGCTTAAAAAGCGGTCGTGACAAGGATTTCCGTGAGGAGCGAGTGTTTGCCAAAAGTAATAATAGGAGATTATCCGGTCTACTGGATTTCGAATCCAAGTAATGAGCTTAGCGTTGGGACACTGAGACTTCATGCTTTGACTAGCTGGAAAATGTCCATGTATCGCTCTAACTCCTCTCCGGTTGATTTTTAAGCCGTCTCCGTTCCAAATCGCCGTCGTAGTTGGGCCACCATACAAACACTCTAGTCCGCTCCCGTATTGCTGTTCTAAAATCAATCGAAAGCTTGTTCCCGCGGTTTTGGGTATGTGGACCGAGAGCAGATCAATCTCTGGGTAAGATTCAGGCATGAGCTAGGAAAATGGTTTTAATTGTATCTTCCCATAAAAATGGGCCCGCTTCACAAGAGAAGCGAGCCCAGGAAATGTAGAATCGATTAGTTCGACTATTCAGCCGGAACTTCGAAGATAGCGATCTGAGCAACGCCCGTTTCGCCATCCACACCATCCATAATGGCTTGGTAGATTCCCGGCTCGACGGTCAACAGCATTGCAGAGTCTGCAGATCCTTCCGTCAGGCGAGGCAGACCTACCGCATCCGATGCAGCATGAATCTCTGCAACCGTTGCTGAATTGTCCGTACCCCAGTCATCGTTGGTCGCAACAACTTCCCAAGCTCCACTAACCAATTTGTAAAAAGTTACTGTTGGGTTGTCCAAAACCACTTCAGAATTGAAGGCATCCGTTTCAGACAAGTCACGCAACCAAGGCCCTTGGCCTCTGATCAAAAGAGTCATCGGGACTTGGCCTACGATGTTAACCGAGCTTCTGAAGTTCTCGAATCCCGTGCCCACAAAACTACGTGAAGCCACACCTGTTAAGCGTGTTTCAGGAACCGTTTCTTCAAGATAATTGACATCGTAAATACCAACTACAGCAACCCCTTCACTTCCGAGTGGGTCGTAAACTGGAGCAGTATAACCGCCAGCAATTTCCTTGACCATCGCCAAGAACGCTGAGTCCCCGGATTCTGGATAGTTGTACATCGGATACGCACCATAATCCACCATCACGCTTTCGATCAGCTCAGGATCCTCGTAGAGGTCCCAATCGTCGTTTCCGTCGATGAGTCGATCATCCGCATCTGCTGGCTGAATACCATAGTACAAATCAAGGGCAGTATCCGTAGGGATCGTCTTATCTGTGCTTACGTAACCTGAGTCATGGAGACTTGGCCCGATCGCCTGCAGCAAAACAGCGAGGTCTTCAGAACCAGTAACCGATAGATCGATAGTCCGCTTGTAAACACCTGTCATCATCTTAGCACGGCTATCGAATGCGATGATTCTTGAACGTACGGCTTCTACCGCCTGAGCAACACCAGTTGCAGTAGAGTATCCACTTACCGCAAGCAAACGATAATCATAAGTCGTACCGGGGATGATATTATAGTCATCCGTGTAGCTGGATGCTCCGGACTCCGTTACTCCAACCGTGACCCATTCATCTGAAGTCGAGCTCTTACGCTGAACCAAAAAGCCACCGGTTGACGCTGAGCCGTCCGTCCAACTGACTTGAATAGTGGAGCCCGTGGCATTTAAGGTTATGGCGGTCGGAGCGGTAACAGTCGGAATCGCTTGGCCTACTGCGTAAGCTGCCTTACCGATGCTGTCAGGAACCTCGCCCGCAAATACGAGCTTACTCGCTGAAGCTGTGAAGAGCTTCAAACTGTGGAGGAGAACACCTTCCTTCGGCATCACCCAGCTATGTCCGCTAACGAGGGATTCTTCAGCCGTGAAAAAACCATAGGGTTCGTCCGCCGCAGGGGTCTGATTCGAATCGGAAAGACCTGGAAACCAGATCAAAGCGAGAGGATCGCCTTCATCCCAATCGGCCGCATAATCAATACCGCCTCCGACTAGTGTGATGTCAGTGGTTCCGGGTCCGACTTGGCTAAGATCCCAAGAGGTTACGATTTGGTCGTCGCCTGAAACGATCGTACCCGCCGCCGGAGATTGAAAACCATCATTGTTGCTGTCGACGACCAGTACCAAAAGTCCGGTGCTGGATAGTTCGCTGCCAGCCGAATCAGATAGGGCTTCGATATCGAGAGAAAACGATACTTTAGCGCCAAACGCAGTGCCAACCAATGAACCTGCGAGGAGAGTTGTTAATGCTATCTTTCTCATTGTGCTAGGCTCCATTCGTTAACCCAATATCCTCCGTCAGCACCAGCGGCCTTACGGACCGCGATACCTTGCCCTGCTCCGATAATAGTGGATCCCACATCTGAGCCGTCTCCACCTTCAAGTTGCCACTTGCTGTCGGCATACAAATAAACTGAGGGCTCCTTGTCTAAACCGAGCAGTCCAGAACTAGACATCGGATAAACCAAAAGTCTGTCATCCGTTCCCAAAAGGCTTTCCAGCTGAAGATCGCTGATCGCCATCCCCAACGGGCGCTCCATCGCTACAAAATTGTCCACGACGTCAGAAGACGAAACGAGCGGGATCGCGATCGGCCCATATTCGACTTCCCCGAAAAAGAAATAATCCAAGTCGGAGTAGCTGTTATTTCTCACCACGAAGGCCACACCAGGTTCGATGACCACCGAATCAACGGCTTCGGCGAGTGGTGTTCCCACTTCGCGCCAAGCGGCGTTGTAAAAGTAAAAAATGCGGTTCGCCGCTAGGCCACCACCCAAAGAGGCAAGCTCAGGCAGTACCACTTCAATCTCACGAAGGCCGGGTTCGTCCTCCTCGTTGTAACCTACACCCTCGGGAAACAAAGTGCCCAGGGTCCAATGCTCGCGGATTGTTACGGATGCTCCGTTCAGGTCGGAAATATCAGACTCGTCTACGGTAACTGAAGAAGCCGTGTTCGAAACGATGTTCAGGCGATGTCCCTTTAAGGTGCCGTCTTCTACATAAAGATAATGGGTTGCGCCTGAGCTCGGAGCATCAAACTCGCCAGCAGTGAGGCTGCTAGACGAGAGAGTAGCAACTGAACCGCTCACGGATGAAACGGTTCCTCCCGCTGCTTTTTCTCGCTTAAAAGGAAGGGCAACCATGACGTCCGATTGGCTAGGGACCTCGATCGATACTGCTCCGATGGTGGCGGAGTAAACCTCCTGAGCATGTAAGGAGCAGAACGGGGTCGCAAGCAATGCCAAGGCGGTCGTCTGGAATAAATATTTAGACACCTTGTTTTTCATATATTTTGAGTCTGGGTAAGAGGGATACGAAACAGTACGACGCTAGTAAGGACTCCGGATGCATCAAGAGCCAATTTATCTGAAATTTGTGAATCGTATCGAGAAAGCATATAGCGTTTTCGTCCAAAAGACTAAACGACTCCAGTAAACGTGTCTTTAGGGCAAATTGGAGAACTACCTACCGCAACACTGCTTAAACTTCTTACCGCTGCCGCAGGGGCATGGATCGTTCCGACCTGCCTTGGGTAGACTGCGCTTCACAGCCACCTTAGGCAGTTTGACCTCACTCCCTTGGGACTTCTTGGAACCAGACAAAGTCGGACCGGAAGTTTCGGATCCTCCGCCTTGGGCGACCGCTTTTCTGGCCAACATATTCTTCACGTTTTCAATAGCGACCAGATTGGTTGCGGTGCGGAAAAGTCGGGTGCAAACTTGGGCTCGCACGTTGTTCATCAATTCTTCGAAATAGACGTAAGCCTCGTTCTTGTATTCGTTGAGCGGGTCCTTCTGACCGTAGCTTCTCAAGCCTACGTTGCGACGCAAGTCCTCCATCTCAGTGAGATGCTCCTGCCAACGGGAGTCGATCGAACTCAACAGGATGTAACGCTCCAGATGTTCGAGTGCGGCTTCGTTCTCTGCTGTCTTTTTGATCCGGTAGGCTTCCTTGAGAGCATTCAGGATGTACTCGGACTGCTCTTCCAACGATTTGCCTGCGATATCTTCTTCCGTCAAGCCGATCGGGAAATGGGTATTGGCCCAGCTGACAAAGCCAGCCCAGTCCCCATCTGCATCCTGTAGACGGATTTGAACCTCTTCCTCCACTAGTTCGAGCACCGTTTCAAGAGGTGTGTCGCTTTGCAGCGCGTCGTTACGCAGACTGTAGATGATTTCACGTTGCTTGTTGAGTACGTCATCGTACTGCAGCAAACGCTTGCGGACTGAATAATTGCTGCCCTCGACCTTCTTTTGCGCCGTCTCGATCGAACGGTTGAGCAAACTGTGCTCGAGCGGCTCGCCCTCCTCCATCGAACCATGCAAGATCTTGGCCATGAATCCGGAATTGGCGAAAAGACGCATGAGGTCGTCTTCGAGAGAAATGTAGAATTTCGAGCGGCCTGGGTCACCCTGACGGGAACAGCGTCCACGGAGCTGACGGTCGATACGGCGAGATTCGTGACGCTCCGTTCCGATAACCAGGAGGCCTCCGATCTCTTTCACGCCTTCGCCCAACTTGATATCGGTACCACGGCCCGCCATGTTGGTTGCGATGGTAACAGCTCCTTTAATGCCTGCTCGAGCGACGATATCCGCTTCCTGCTGGTGGAATTTCGCGTTCAAGACGTTGTGCGGCACATTTTTGCGACGTAGCATTCTGCCCACAAGCTCCGAGGCTTCGACGGAGACAGTACCCACGAGGACCGGCTGTCCCTTCTTGTGGGCCGCGACGACTTCATCAACCACCGCGTTGTACTTTTCGCGGCGCGACTTGTAGATCACGTCGTTGTCATCCACTCGGATGCAGGGGCGATTGGTCGGAATAACCGCAACTCCGAGCTTATAGATATCGTGAAACTCTGTAGCTTCGGTTTCCGCGGTACCGGTCATTCCCGCCAACTTGTCGTACATGCGGAAGTAGTTCTGAATCGTAACCGTAGCGAAAGTCCGGGTCTCACGCTCGATTGTTACGTTCTCCTTGGCTTCTACCGCTTGATGAAGCCCATCGCCCCAACGACGGCCTGCCATAACGCGGCCCGTGTTCTCGTCCACGATCACGACTTTGCCCTCTTGCACCACGTACTCGACGTCCTTCTCGTAAAGGGCAAAAGCACGAAGCAGCTGACTGATTGCGTGGATGTCCTCGCCCACTATCTCCAACGCTTCCTGCTCCTTGAGCTTGATGGCGTCCTTTTCCTCATCGCTCAGCGAAGTATCCTTGTCGAGATCGCTGAAACGCGTGGCCAAGTCCGGCAAGACGAACGCATCGGGATTGTCCGGGCGCAAAGTCTTACGTCCCTTTTCCGTCAAATCCGCCTGCCGCTGCTTTTCGTCGATGACGTAGAAGAGCTCTTCCTTAAGGGCGAAGAGCTTTTCCTTGTTCATATCGCTGTGCATCTCGAGGTCGGTCTTGTCGAGAAGCTTGCGGAATTCTCCGCTCTCGATAATGCGAAGCAGTTGCTTGTTCTTCGGCATGCCCAGTTTTACCTGCAACATCTTGAGGCCGACTTCCCAATTATCCCGGTCTTCCTTTTCGAGGTCAGCCTTAACTTCCGCGATCAGGTTGTTGCAGAACTTGTTTTGGGCACTGACTAAACTTTCGATCGCTCCCTTGAGCCTGGTATATGGCTGTTCGCGCTGAATCGGAGCTGGACCGGAAATGATAAGCGGGGTACGCGCCTCGTCGACGAGGATAGAGTCAACTTCGTCGATGATGACAAAATAGTGATCACGCTGCACCTGCTCTTCCACACTGTGAGCCATGCCATTGTCGCGGAGGTAATCGAAACCGAACTCAGACGCGGTTCCGTAAGTCACATCGCAATTGTACATCTCCCGCTTCATGTGCGGGGGCATCTGGTTTTTGATGCAACCGACCTTGAGGCCGAGGTATTTGAGCAAATGCCCCATCCACTCAGAGTCACGCTGGGCTAGGTATTCATTGACCGTGACCAGCTGTACGTTGCGGCCAGCCAACGCGTTAAGGTAGATTGGCAAGGTGGAAACGAGTGTCTTACCTTCACCCGTCGCCATTTCCGCGATACGTCCCTGGTGCAGGGCCATTCCGCCAATAAGCTGCACGTCGTAATGCACCATGTCCCAATGCTGCTCCCGTCCGCACACCATTTCAGAAGTCCCAACGAGACGGCGAGCGGCGTTTTTAACCGTCGCAAAGGCTTCCGGAAGAAGGTCGTCTAAGGTCTCCCCTGCTTCGAGACGTTCCTTAAATTTGCCAGTGTTCGCCTTGAGTTCCTCATCCGAGAGAGACTGGTACGAGGTTTCAAACTCGTTGATTTTGGCGACAACTGGTTCGCAGGACTTGAGCCACTTCTTGTTGGAGCGACCGGCGAATTTCTTGAAAAATGAAGATAGCATTAGAGCTTGGGTAAAATAAAAGGCCTGTCCGCTAGAGAAAAGCGGGCAGGCTTGCAATGAAAACGTTCGGAACAGCGCTCCGAGTGCGGGTCAGTTAAAGCCCCAGATCCTTTCGGAAATACTCGATAGTGGCGGCGAGCCCCTCCTTCAAGTCGACCTTAGGAGCCCAATCGAGTTCCTTTTTAGCAACTGATATATCGGGCTGGCGCTGCTTGGGATCGTCCGATGGTAGCTCAAGGTGCACTAACTTGGACTTGGACCCAACCAGTTCCAGAACCGCTTCCGCCAGCTCAAGCATGGTGAACTCACCGGGATTTCCAATATTCACCGGACCGGTGATCTTATCCTGATTCATAAGCCGGACAAAGCCTTCGATCAAATCGCTGTAATAGCAAAAGGACCGGGTCTGGGAGCCATCTCCATAAACGGTTAGATCCTCCCCCTTCAGCGCTTGCACGATGAAATTCGAAACGACCCGGCCGTCATTGGCTAGCATGCGTGGCCCGTAAGTGTTGAAGATTCGCACGATGCGGATATCAACTCCGTTTTGACGGTGATAGTCGAAAAAGAGAGTCTCGGCGCAACGTTTGCCTTCGTCGTAGCAAGACCGGATTCCGATCGGATTCACATTCCCCCAATACGCTTCGGTCTGAGGATGCTGGTCCGGGTCACCATAAACTTCAGAAGTCGAAGCCTGGAAAACGCGAGCGTTCAGTCGCTTGGCCAGTCCGAGGCAATTGATCGCCCCCATGACGGAGGTCTTGATCGTCTTGATGGCGTTATACTGGTAATGAGGCGGCGACGCCGGGCAGGCCAAATTGTAGATCTGGTCCACTTCAAACTTGAAAGGATCGATCACATCGTGGCGAACGAACTCAAAATATGGATTATCCAAAAGATGGACGATGTTCTTCTTACGTCCCGTAAAAAGGTTATCGAGGCAAACGACCTCATGGCCTTCGGAAAGAAGCCTTTCGCACAGATGGCTTCCCAAAAATCCGGCTCCGCCGGTTACAAGTACTCTCATAGGATTCAAGGTTTACTAAAAGTCAGACGGCAAAACAGCAGGCTACTCAAACGTGACTGTCAAAATCTTCCCTCGTTTTCTGGTTTCAGCCGCTTTTTGCCCACCTTCTTTAGAGGACGGAAGAAACTGTAGCTGGCCGCAAACGGAACTCCCATAAGGGCCCCCAGCTGCCTGAGAGGGCGCATCGCGCCGATCGCCTGAGATAGGTTGACCGACTTCGGCTCAGCGATTCCGAGAATAAGCAGACCGGCCAATAGAGCTACAGTGTGGTGGGCTATCGCCACGAGATGCAGCGCCGACACGAGATTGTCGGAAGTCGACTCCAGCCAAGAGAACAAGAACCCGCCGACTATCGGAGCAATCGCCGCGGATAACGAGCTGGCCGCCAGATTGAAACTGATCGCCGCGGTCTTCGCTTCAGCCGGGATCAACTTTAGGATCATATTAAAGGAGGCGAAAAGGAACCCCGAACCCGCGATACCACCCACGCCCCAATTGATGAACAAAACCCAAATGCGATCGGGAGTGGCAAAACAATGCAAGTAGCCAATCCCCATCCAAAGGCCGAGCGTAGCCAGCAAGCCTACCCGGCAACCATACTTGTCGAAAAACTTCCCCCAAAACGGCATCATGATAGCTCCCGTCGTCGTAGCGAGCATAGCGAGACGAGCCACCTCTTCTACGCTCATATGGAGAGCCTTATAATAGAAGACCGGAAAAAACGGGCCCATAATGTTCGCGAAAAAACCAAACACCGCCCCAAAGAGGATGAAACGCATCAGCGGCTTGTTCTTCAGAATCTTCCGGTACTGCTCCATGAGCTTCGCACCACGCTCGTCAACAACGAGCTTGGTAGGAAGTATCCGCAGCTGCAATACGATCGAAATACTTCGCATCGCCACGCAGCCAAAAATCACAACCTGAAACCCGTAAAGCACAGTGTCTTTGTAGTATCCGAGAAACGAAGACGACCCGATCAAGAAGGCCACCGTGCTGATCTGCAAAAGTCGATTTCGGCGGCCAAGATACTTACCTCTTCCCTTGGTCGGGAGCCATTCCTGCACCCATGAGGTCCAACTCACATTGACCAAAGCAAAAGCCAAGGCCCCGACACCAAGAAGACCAACCACGAAAACTGGAGAGTGCCAAGGTCCACCTTCCGCGATCTTCGGCAAGGAGTAGCCGATCACCATCCAACAAGCGAGATGCACCCACGAAAAGAGAAGGCAAATCGTCTTCTGAGAAAGCCTACGAATCAACCACGGCAAAGCGAAAAGCTGCACTACGTTAGCCCAAGCTGGCAGCGAAGCGATCACTCCGTAAACCGACTCCCCTACTCCGATTGCTTCAGTAGCCAAATTCGCCATCAGGAAATTTCCGGGCATGGCAAAAAAGACCAGTGGCATCGCGAAGAGTCCCTCCACCACGGAGAGCCGCATATTGGTACGAAGCTTGGAAGAGATTTTATCCATTAAGAAATGGCATCGATCAGAAGCTATTCTCCATCCGCTTCATATCGAGCGATCCATTCGGAGCTCCATGATGAAAAGTCACCAGTTTCGAGATGCGTTCGAACTTGCTGCATGAGATCTAGATAGAAATGAAGGTTGTGAAGAGTCAGCAGCGTACAGCTTAGCATTTCCTTTGCCATGGTCAGGTGGCGTAAATAAGCGCGTGTAAAGTTGCGGCAGGTGTAGTTGTCCATTCCCTCTACAAGCGGATTCAGGTCTGTAGTGAATCTGGAATTACGGATATTCTTCATGCCATCCGGAGTGAAGAAAGCTCCGTTGCGGGCGACGCGACTTGGCAGCACACAGTCAAACATATCCACACCCGCCGCGATCATCTTCAGCATCTGCGGAGGCGTTCCCAAGCCCATTGTGTAACGAGGTTTGTCTTCTGGCAAAAACGGTGCCGTAGCACGCACCTGCTTGAGCATCTCCGGCTCAGGCTCACCTACGCTCACTCCACCAATTGCGTAACCTGGAAAATCGAGTTCCGACAATTCCTCCGCAGAACGACGTCGCATGTCCTCGTATTCGGAGCCTTGAGCAATTCCAAAAACGTGGTGACCCGATTCCAGAAATCCATTATCCGTTGCAATCTGCTTGCAGGCTTTGGCCCAACGTGTCGTACGCTCGATTGCCTTTTCACAGGCGTCCTTGCTGCATGGATACGGAGGGCATTCGTCAATCACCATAGCGATGTCGGAACCGAGATTGGCTTGGATCCCCATCACTTCCTTTGGACCTAAGAAAACCTTGGATCCATCCAAGTGGGATTGAAACGCCACGCCGTCCTCCGTCAGCTTGCTTAGCTTGGCCAAACTGAAGGCCTGAAAGCCGCCGCTATCAGTTAAGATTGGCCCATCCCATCCCATGAACTTATGCAGTCCTCCCGCATCCCGAATCAGCTCCGAACCGGGACGCAGATTCAGGTGGTAGGTATTGCCCAAAATGATCTGGGCACCAACGTCCTCCTTGATTTGAGCCGGAGTCAGGCCCTTCACCGTCGCCTGCGTTCCGACTGGCATGAATATCGGCGTCTCGATCACGCCGTGCAAAGTCTTCAAACGGCCTCGACGAGCGGAGCTCTGCGGGTCCTTAAGCAGCAATTCGAAATGTTCACTCATAGTTCGGCCAAAACCTAGCTCCGACCTTCCCTCTAACAACTCCAATCTGCCTCATACCCTCATTTCCAAGCGAAGCCAGCAGCGCCATGGGTTATAAAGCCCTGCCAAAGCACTTATTCACAGAGGCCGCGCCAAGCTTGACCCCCTTGCAAACCAACTGTTTAAAGCAGGACGAAAACCCTCTCTCATGCTGCTTGTCATAGACAACTACGATTCCTTCACCTACAACCTCGTCCAGTATTTCGGGACTCTCGGGGTGGAGCAGCGCGTCTTCCGCAACGACCAGATAACAACGGAAGAAGCCTTAGCCTTGAACCCGGAGCGAGTCCTCATCTCTCCTGGGCCTTGCTCGCCAAGCGAAGCCGGCATCTCGATCGAGATGATCAAAACCTTCGCCGGGAAGGTACCCGTATTCGGAGTCTGTCTGGGCCATCAGTCCATCGGGCAGCATTTTGGAGGAAAAGTCATCCGGGCAGATCGCCTTATGCACGGCAAGACCTCTCCCATCACTCACCATGCCGAGGACCTTTTCAAAGGCTTGCCCCAAGGACTGCAAGCCACGCGCTACCACTCTCTGCTCGTCGAGCGGGAGAGCTTCCCAGACTGTCTAGAAATCACTGCAGAGACTGCCGAAGGCGAGATTATGGGACTAAGGCATCGGGAATTGCCAATCTGGGGGGTACAATTTCACCCCGAATCCATCGCCACAGAAAACGGTATGGAAATCCTCAAAAACTTTCTTACGCTCTGATTCACCATGAGATGCCCAAAGTGCGGATCCGAGTTGGACAAGGTAATCGATTCAAGAGCCTCGAAAGACGCTTCCACTATTCGGCGTCGCCGGGAGTGTCTCGATTGTTCGCATCGCTTTTCAACGACAGAGCAAATCCTTCGTGAGCACCTCTACGTGACTAAGCGCGACGGTCGGCGCGAAGATTTCGACAAGGCCAAGATAATTTACTCCCTCCGCCGCGCCTGCCAAAAACGCCCCGTCCACGCCGAGCAGATAAATATGCTGGTCGAGGACATGATCGATTCGCTGGAATCCGAGCACGGCATGGAATTCCCGTCCTCCGCGATCGGGGAAAAGGTCTTGGACAACCTCAAATCCATCGACGCCATCGCCTACATCCGATTTGCCTCAGTCTACAAGGACTTCAAAAACCTGGACGAATTTCTAGACGAAATTGGCGACTTAAACGCACCGAAGCTCCTGTGAAACGCGGCGACTCACATCAGGATTTCTCCAAGCTTCAGATTATCTGCGCCTTGTTCGCGGATAACATTAGCTCGGACCTGTATTTCGCCCGCCAAATCAAGGAATCCATCGAGGCGGCTCTGCCGGAAACCCAAAAGGACTCGCCCGCTGCCTTTCTCGAAGCCGCCAAAATGCTCGCGGAACGATCCGCACGAAACCCTGAGCAATCTGTCATCGACCTGGTAATCGTCCCCGATGATCAAGGCTACTCGGAACTCGCCTTACGCGCTCGCCTTCTGGAGGCCCTCAAAAGGACCTGCCGCTTCGAACGCCCCATGCTCATTCTAACCGGGCTGAAAGAAGCGATTTGCCCCAAGGGAAAACGATGGACCGCCCGCCGAAAGTTGGAGTACCAAAACGCCGTCGCCTACTGCAGAGCCTTTTGCAAAACGCGCGTACGCCCCTCCAGCAGCCTGAATCTTATCATTTTCTAATCATCGCCAGCACCTGACATGTCCGACGAAAAGACCATTTTCCAAAAGATCATCGATCGCGAAATTCCAGCCACCATCGAATACGAAGACGAGCTTTGCATCGTGATCCACGATATCCAGCCGCAAGCCCCGACCCATCTTCTGCTCATCCCGAAAAAGCCCATTCCTCGCATCGGGGAAGCCACTCCAGAGGACAAGGAATTGCTCGGTCACTTGATGACCATCATCCCGCAACTCGCGGCCAAACTGGGTTGGACAGAAGGCTTCCGCACCGTACTCAACAGCGGACCGCACTCCGGCGAAATCGTCCCCCATCTGCATATTCACTTGCTAGCGGGAAAGCCGCTCGGCCCGATCTGCGGTTAGCTTGGCCTCTTGGCGATTCACAACGAAAACTCGGCCCTACGCCGAGTTTTTCCGTATCTAGCTCTTACCCCAACTCACTCATGCCAAGCGTCGCAATAATCGGACCGGGAGCCATAGGAGGCACCCTCGCTTCCTTCCTATTGAAGAATCCAAAAAATACGGTTTCCATTTGCGCTCGAACCCTATTCGAAAAACTCGAGATCTCCTCAGGAGGCGAAACCACGTATCATCCAGTCACGGTTCACACCGACCCCAGCGAAACAGAGCCCGCAGACTGGATCGTTTTGGCCACCAAGACTTACCAAATTCCTCAAGCCTCCAGCTGGTTCGACAACCTATCGAATCAGGAAACAAAAGTCGCGGTCGTTCAAAACGGAGTCGAACACCTGGCTAACCTAGAGGGGATCTTTCCCGCTGACCGTATCGTTCCCGTGATCATCGACTGTCCCGCCGAACGAAAAAGCCACGGACAAATCATACGACACGGCGATGTACGTATCGACATCCCCAACAGTGCGAACTCGCTCGCGTTCTCCCAGCTATTCACCAATCCAGCGGTGAAGGTAAATCTCACCGATGACTGGACTTCAGCCGCCTGGAATAAGCTCTGCATAAACGCCGCCGGCGCCATCTCCGCCCTCGTGAATCGACCGGCCAATATCGCAGCAGACCGACGTGCCGCGGAGATCATGAAATCACTCATTCAAGAATGCATCGCCGTCGGGCGGGCTGAGGGAGCGAAGTTGGACGAAAGGATTATCCCAAAAATCATCGCCTCCGCAGCGGCAGCTCCAGACGGATCCATGAACTCCCTTCACGCCGACCTCGTCGCCCACCGCCCCATGGAATGGGACGCTCGCAACGGAGTCATTTACCGGCTCGGCCAAAAGCACGGCATCCCCACTCCCTACAACCAACTCGCCGCCCAACTCCTCTCCCTCCTCGAATCAAAATAGAGGCCCCCACGAAGCCGGCCCATGTCGGCAATCGGGCGCCATCAGGAAATCCACCCCGCGAACCGATCCTTGACAGAGCGACCTTATAAAAACAGACAAGCGCCTCTTTAATTTGCGAGCACGCAAGAAAGCGCGTATAGCAACGCTCAAAAAGGGTTCTTCATATGTCAGTCGCCACACAGTCAGAACACGTTGAAATCCTCGCTCCGGCCGGATGCTACCCATCCCTGCAAGCCGCTATCGATTCGGGCGCCGACTCCGTCTACTTCGGACTGGCCCAGCTGAATATGCGTGCCCGCTCGCGTCGCTCCTTCCACCTGAAGGATCTGCAGGAAATCATGACTCGCTGCCACGACGCAGGCATTCGCGGGTACCTGACGCTCAACACCCTTCTCTACGATCACGACCTGAAGCTCTGCTTCGCGCTCCTGGAGGAAGCAGCCAAGCAAAAGGTCGACGCCGTGATTGCCTCGGATATGGCCTGCATCCTCAAAGCCCGGGAGCTTGGCCTGGAAGTTCACCTGTCGACTCAACTTTCCGTTTCAAACTACCAGTCCTTCAAATTCTACGCTCAATTCTGCGACCGCATCGTTCTGGCTCGAGAGCTCAATCTCTCCATGATCCGCAAGATCCGCCAGCAAGTCATCGCCGATGATTTGAGAGGTCCTTCCGGACGTCCGGTAGAAATCGAAGCCTTCGCCCACGGAGCGCTCTGTATCGCGGTATCCGGCCGTTGCGGCATGTCGCTCTACACAGACAACGCCTCCGCAAACCGAGGGGCCTGCACGCAAAATTGCCGCAAAGAGTACAAGGTCGTCGACCAAGAATCCGGTAAGGAGCTATTAATCGACAACAACTTTGTCATGTCGCCAAACGACATCAGCACCATCGATTTCCTCGACCAAGTACTGGAGGCAGGAGTTCACACCTTGAAACTGGAAGGACGCGGACGCTCCCCAGAATACGTATCCACCGTGACCGCCGCCTATCGCAAAGGGGTGGAGGCCGTCCAAATGGGCAGCTTCACTCCGGAGCTTGTTAGCGAGCTAAACGAAGACCTGAAAAAGGTCTACCATCGCGGCCACTCCTCCGGCTATTACCTGGGTCGCGAACAGGGTTGGTCCAACGCCCACGGCACCAAGGCGACCCGCCAAAAGGTCCAAGCCGGTCGCGTCACACACTATTACAACAAACTGGGAGTCGCTGAGATAACCGCCAGCGGACCGATCGCTTCCGGGCAGGAATTTCTGATCATCGGCGAAACCAGCGGCGTTGTAAAAGGGACTTTGGAAGGTCTGCGCCTAGACGACTCGACCACCGTGGACAAAGTGACCAATGGTCAAGTATTCAGCATCAAGGTCGAAGGAAAGGTCCGTCAAAATGATAAGTTCTTCCTGCACTTGCCCGCTTAATTTATAGCCACCGTATCGAGCTCCTCTCCACCGTGATCACCATCAAACATAAGCGACTCGAATGTATCGGCTGCGCCTTCTGCGCCGAAGTCGCCCCCAATTATTGGAAGATGGACGACGAAGGGCTGGCCCAACTTCATCAAGTCATCGAAACCGATGACCCATTCGAGATTGGACAAGGCTTCGAGGAAGACCGGGAAGCGCTCAAGGAAGCAGCCTTCCATTGCCCTGTTTCCATCATAAAGATCGAAGGCTAGCAGTTCTCGCCAATCTCCTGCAGAGCTGCTTGTTGATGACAGAGCACAACCGCGAGTGTCACTTGAAACTCGTTGCGTTCTAAAGGATCAGCAACAGACGGGATCAAGCCCTGAGTGAACAAGGTCACTGCCCGTGTATGAGCAAAAGCGATCATAAAATCTGATCCGTTTGACCTCATGGCTCTCCGATCCATTCGATTGCAGTGCTGCGCGTCACTCGCCGATACCTGCGAAATGCACGAGCTAAGGGAATACCTCCCACCTGATTAGTCGCTTTCCCGTAAAGCAAAGGACCCGCAACCTTACGGCCACGGGTCCCAACGTTGCTTGGAGAAATTTTCTTCTTCTGGTGAGCATCAAAGCCCCTAATAAGGGACATCTCTGGCACGATAATAGCAGAGGCACCGGATAGTTGTAAATCGGGTGTAAACGCGTCCGAGGCATCCGTTTCTCCCTTAGCGAAGCGATACTAAAGAAAAGGCCATCCGATAGGCAAAATTCCCCCCGCGGGACTTAACCAGATCGGATTCCATCCGAATGACGAAGAAAGCATCACCGCAGTCCGTGCTAAAAACCAACCAAACAGTTCAGATCAGCCCGCTCACACGTGCCTTCCATCGCACCTTCAATTTGGGTGCCCTGAAGCCACACGTGAAAACGATTCTGCCCCATCTAGACTCTCCAGGAGGGACCTTTGTTGAGGTCGGCGCTCGCGATGGATTGAAAGATAGCATCACACCTTACCTAGAGAAAGGTCTCGGTTGGAAGGGCTTGCTGATCGAACCTTGGCCCCATCTATTTCTCCAATGTAGGAAGAATCGCAAATCAAGCATCACTCTCAATGTCGCCGCTTCGGAGAGTCTCCTTCGCGATTCTTACATCGAAATCTATGGTCGCCCGCCTTCCGCGTCGGTGAGGCTCAAGCTCATACAAGAAGCGAAAGAGAGGCTGGAGGGAAAAGCTCCGGTCACCAAGCCCCCCGTATCGAGAGATCTCAAAGCGATCAACTACGTCAGTACCAACTCGATCACCGGTATACTCGACCGGGCGAATTTCGAAACTCAGTTCGATCTAATGGCCTTCAACCTAATTGGCTATGAAAACCAAGCTTTGGATGGATTGGACTTCGATCGATATCAGCCAACGTTCCTCCTCTTCCGGACTATTACCAAAAACATAAGCCTGCCCAATCTGCCTCCTTATTACCAGAGGATCGTGAGCAGCAGTCATAACGACCGTACAAACTTGCACCTCTTCCGCTACTCGGAATTCGGTGCAAACTAGTTAATCGTCTTAACCAAAGCGCAGCCAAGTTGGCTCTAGAGTTCCAGACGGCTTAGGGCGATTTTGACTACCACCTTCTTCACCACTGCTCCCACTTCCGTGACGTAAAGTTGCGGCATATGGGCATCCTGAGGCAGGAGAAAGGCAAAAGTCCCTGGATACATCGAAAGCTGTAGCTTAGCTGGCTCCTGATACTTGAAGAACTCAACATCGCGCTCCGCGTCGTAGGGAGATTTTGTTTCTAGCGAAGCAGTGGGATAAACCGCAATTCTTTCACTATCGACTAGAGCCATCTGGATATCGGCATACTTGCGATGCGCTTCCAAAACAGCATCGGGAGATATCTCTTCCCTCGTCGCGTAGCTCATGACGCGAGCAAAGATCTCGTCACCATCGATTGGATACTCCTTTTCTTCAGCATCCACGCTAAGGTTTTCCAAAAAGGAAAACGCCTTTTCCCAAGCCTCTCCCAAAGAGTAGCTCTTCCAGTTCGCAATTTGGTCCACGATCATGACCTAAACTAGAGCCAGAGAAGCTCATCCCTCGCGAGTTTATTCTAACGCCGCGACAGACCTAACCGTCTTTCCTCTGCGATTTGAGTTTTTCCCATCGAGCCATGCGTTTGGCGATCTCCGTCTCTTCACCGACATTCTTCAGCTCCAAGAATTGCAGGGGGTGCTCCATGTATTCTTGGCCTGAAATATTTTCCCCGTAGTCATGGCTGTAGCGGTAGTCTTTGGAATTTCCAAGCGACTTGGAAGCAGCTCCACCCTTATCTCTCAACCAAAGCGGAACCTCCTGCACGGGCCCTTCCTTGATGGCTGACATCGCTCTGGCCAAAGCCGAATAGGAGGAATTGCTCTTGGGAGCTGCCGCCATGTAGCAAACGCAGTGGGCTAGATTGATGCGGCACTCGGGCATGCCGACAAAATCGCACGCTTGCTGAGTGGCGATGGCGAGCGGCAACGCGCTCGAATCAGCCAGCCCCACATCTTCGGAAGCGAAGACTACCAAACGGCGAGCAATAAACCGGGGATCTTCCCCTCCCGAAAGCATTTTAGCTAGCCAGTAGAGAGCCGCGTCAGGAGAACCGCCCCGCATGCTCTTTATGAAGGCCGAGATTGTATCATAGTGGTCGTCTTCATTCGCATCGTAGCGAATCTGGCGCTCCGTCGCAAAAACGCTCACCGCCTCTTCTGAAATAGGCTCCCCCTCTTCCAGACCCATCGCCAATACCTCCAGCGCATTTAGAGCGCGCCGTAGGTCTCCGTCGCAAAGCTTTGCGAGGCCAGCCAGCACCTCTGGTTCCGCAGTATGCTTTCGAGGGCCCAATCCTCTTTCCTCGTCAGCTAGAACATTTGCCAGCGTCTTGGCCACTGTATCCACAGAATGAGGATTAAGTCGAAATAGGTGGCTGCGACTCAGCAATGGAGCATTAACGTAAAAGCCGGGGTTGTGCGTGGTCGCCCCGATCAAACGGATGTTTCCCGCCTCCACATCCGGAAGCAGCAAATCCTGCTGGGACTTATTGAAACGGTGGATTTCGTCAATGAAGAGCACTGTATCAGTCCCTTCCATACGCCGTGCGATGCTGAGGATTTCTCGCAGCTCCCCCACGTTGGACATCACCGCATTAATTCGCACGAAACGGCTTTTCGTTTCCCCGGCTATCGCCTCAGCCATGCTCGTTTTGCCACAGCCAGGAGGGCCGTAGAAAAGCAGGCTACCAAACGTATTGGCAGCCACCAAGCGTGGCAGCAGACTACCTTCCTTCAGAATGTGTTCTTGGCCAACGACCTCCGCTAAACATCGAGGACGCATACGAGCTGCCAGAGGCTTATGGCCACCCGATTCACGATTCTCTCCGGCAGAAGCCTGCGAAATATCCTCAGCTCCAAACAAACTAGCCTGTTCGTCCATCATTCCAAGTAACGCGCGAGGGACTTTCTAGGTCAAAGCCAAGCTTTCCCATTTTTGCGCCTGGCTTGTTCCACCAAACGAGCAATTTGACACTGCCGCCTCACCCTCTATTCTCATCTAATCCCTCTTACACTTCCCCTGTTGCCCAATACTTAACCATGCCCCTCCTCCAGTTGTTGGTCGTTCCGTCTTTTGCAGTTTCGGAATATGTCAGAAATAGTGGCGATCCAGCCGATCTCCTGAACTTGACTAGGAAATATCTGGCCGAGACCTACCGGACTTCGGTCCTGAAAAGATGAGCGCCGCAGAGAGCCCACGCCGCGTACCGCTCCTTTGGATACTCATCCCTCTTTCCCTTGGAATCGGCCTAGCACGCTTCTTTCCAAGCACTGATCTCCTAGGACTAGGCTTGTTAGCAGCGACGCTCTTGGGATTTGCCTATTGGTCGCTAGCACGCGCAGAAGGTCTATGGGTGCCCTGTTTCGCGCTCAGCATATGCCTGCTTGGCTATATAAGATTCATGTCCTCGATAGAGGACGATACCGGGAACTCTCTCACAATTCCGAGGGAAGCTGCCATGCAAATAAAGATCGAGCAGTTGTTCAACGCGACCGACCCAGGCACGGCGCTAGGCCTGGCAACGATTGAAGTACCGAGCCGACACCTTGCCCAATTGAAGAGCGATCGAATCTTCTTCTTTTTGGAAACTAAAGATCTGAACGAGTACCCTCAAGAAGGACAGACCTTCTCTTGCGTAGGAGTCATACGTCCTTTGCGCCAGTACCGCGAAGGTGATAGATTCGACGCGTACCTTCGAAATCAGGGGATCACGCTCGCCTACAAACAAGGCTACCTGCTTGAGCAGAGCCAGCGTGCTCACGGATTTAAGAGAGCCATAAATAAAACAAGATTCCGACTCTCGGAAATCCTGATCCAAAACAAAGCTCCTGAGAGCGATCTCACAAGAGCGTACCAAGGCTTAATGCTGGGACAAAAAAGCGCCCTTACTCCGGAGCAAAAGCAATTGTTTCTACAAAATGGGGCCATGCATCTCTTTGCTATCAGTGGACTGCATATCGGCGTTATCGCCCTTTGCTTCCACCAATTACTTTCCCTACTCCAAATCAAAGACGCTCCCCGAGCGATCGCCTCTCTGGCGGGAGTTTGCGCTTTCGTAGTCGTGACAGGCGGATCCGCATCTTCTTGGAGAGCCTTGCTCATGGTTGCCTGCTTTTACCTTTCTAACTTTGGCCGTAAACAGCCATCACCACTTAACGCGCTTGCCGCATCCGCTCTGATCTATCTCCTTTTGCTGCCGGGCCAACTTTTTCAGGCAGGGTTTCAAATGTCCTATATCACGGTTTCCTCTATCCTGCTGCTGGGCCTGCCCCTAGCGAAAACATTGAATAGCCTCACACCCATGTATCAGAGCATACCACCTGCATTGCTAAACAAGCGACAAAAGGCGACTGTCGTCGTTAAGCGTTGGATACTCGATGCACTTGGAGTAAGTATAGCCGCCTTTCTGGTCTCAGCCATTCTTGGCATCTACTATTTTCAAATCCTACCGTCCTACGGGATATTGATTAACCTGATAGCCTTACCTCTCGCCTCCTTAGCAATCGTAGCGGGTTTCCTATCAATCCTGACCTACCCAATGGAGATCATCTTTCCAGTTTTCCAGCTCTTCAATGACGCCGCATTAGTCCTGATAAAACTGATACACCTCGTCTTAACAGGAACATCCAAACTACCGAATTCGAGTATCATAACTCCCGCCGAACCCGCTTGGCTCATCTCGGTGGCTCTATTGAGTTCTTTATTTCTAATCGGTTACTCTTACAGTCGACTCGGAAAACCGGGAGTTCGGTTGTGGCAGATCGCGAGCGTGATTTACCCAAGTATCTGGATCATTAAGCTCGGATCCTAGGCAGAAATTCAGTTGACCCGCGTGACGCTCCTTCTACTTCCTCATAGCATGAAGTCTGCATACGAACTGGCCATGGAACGGCTTGCCGCCAGCGAAGGCGAACGCGAGCCCATCACTGAAGAAACCAAAGCAAAACTCGCCGAGATCGACGAAAAGTACCGAGCGAAAATCGCAGAACGCGAGGTCTTCCTAACACCTAAACTTGTCGCGGCTCGCTCCCAAGGGAACTTCTCAGAGGCTGAGGCAATTCAAAAACAGCTGGTCAACGAAAAGGCCCGGCTCGAAGAGGAGCGGGAAGAGCAAAAGGAAAAAGTCCGTAACGCTTAGTCTACAGATTTTTCCGGTTCAGAAGGCGCGTCAATGACTTCGGTCTCTAGCTTCTTGCTTGTCTCGATTTTCCCTGTGGCAACTTTTTGAGGCTCTAAGATCTGTCCTTTGGCCGACTTTGACACCTCAATCTTCTTCGGCTGGGCAAATGTCTTGCCTCTATAGATTAGCGAATCAGCCGGAGATTCTTTTTTCTTAAACCAAAGGAATCGCCGCTTTTTCTTAGGTTTTGTATCCAGAATCTTGGCTCGCGAATACTTCGTTTCGCTCGCCTTAATAATCTTAACTTGCGACTTATCGGACGAGTCCTTTTTCGCATAGATAGCCGGCGAGCAAATAGAAGCCCCTAGGCTAACAATCAAAAGAAGGACCAGACGACGCATGCTTACTCCGGCTCCGCGGTTCCTTCCACGACCCATTCCTTGGCATCGGGAACCTGTTTATAAAACTCTCCCAAGGCATCGCTTAGGTGCTTCGCGTATCGGTAATGAGCGCCCAAGCCAGTCCGAAGCTCGGCTTCGTATATGAACTTGTCGGCATGTGTGGAATGCTCAAATGGAGTCTGACTACCGAGCAGGAGCGCATAAACATAACAGGGCTCTCCCCTCTCTATCAGTTTTTGCATGAACGCCTTTTGGCGTTCCAGAAAGGGACGGAACTCTTCGCGATCCGTTTCGTCGGCAAGATAGAAACCAGACTGCACACACGGCGTATAACGATGTCCGGTCCGGTGACGATTTAGGTCACGTAGCTCGGCAATAGCCATATTGTTCCATGCGAAGGAAACTCGCATGCGTCGGACGGCGGTACCACAGTATCCGTATCGGTTTGACCGATACTTAAGAGCACTGCCGACGGATTGAGTTTCCTGGAGGAAAGGTGGCATGCTATTATCCACGTTCACCCAAACTTCGTCTGGGAGGGCTTCAATCGAGAGACGCGATTTCAGGAGTTCAATGCTACGATTGTGCTCTTCCAAGCACTGCTTCTGAAAGGACTTTTCCGCATGGGAGTGCTTTACCAAGCGAGGAGCAAACTTTGCCACTTCTTTGCGAATCGCCTCTGCTACCACCTGTGCCTCCTTTTGAGGCATGGAAGCAACATGCTTGATAGTCTGGGCCCACATGCGAGCCGACATGACAATCGCAAGATTTGTCTTGGTCGTGAAAGGGATAAAGTAACGGGCCCGATCGAGGGCGTAGTTTTTCCGCATCCGTCCGAGAACCTTTTCCGGCGTGCCTTCGGGAGCGCGAACTAAAGTAGGATCGCTTTCCGCAAGTTCGTCCAAACGCGCGAACTCCTTGTTGTAGCACTCAAAGGCTTCGCTAATTAGGCCCAACCATTCCTCGGCCAAATCAACCGGCATTCCGATCTCGTCCGGAGTGGGAATGTTTTGCGGATCCATGGCGATGTAGCGCGTGCTAGATTCCTGCCCATCACTCATCTGCGAAACTTCGAAAAGCTTGAAGGCCAGCCACATGGAAACGTCATCTATCGTGATCGCGATTCCACCGGTCAATCCACCAATGGAAGCATGACCGTAGTCTACGAATTTGAGAATGCGGTCGATAGACTTGTCCGCATTCTTGAGATCCACCTTGGACATGATCGTATCAATCCCTTCATTACTCCGAGAATAACGCGCCAAAACGGACGCGAGAAGCTCAGGAGTGACCTTAGCTTCTCCTTCGGCAGCTTCAGGAGGAACAATAGCGAGACCAGTAACTTTCATGCAGAATCAGGTTGGGGGCGGTTATACGGAATTAGGAAAGGGAAAAAAGATCTACGAACCTGTGCGACTTCGCAATAAAGCTCGCCATTTTTAATAGGCGAGCTCTCACGTTTGCCGCAAGGGCGATTCAGCTCCACTCGACTATTGGCCAGAAAGCCAAGAGCCTAAGGGGCCTTGAAAAAAGCCAAGAGCAATAGAGCCGGCAATCGCTACCACGATCGTGAATTTTCCAAGCGCAGTAAGCATCTGTCCGGGGACTGCAGGAGCGGCTTCTTCTTCCTCGTCAGAAAACTTCCAAACATCGAAGAAGGCGGCTTTGATTACACCGAAATAGTAGTAGATCGAAATAACGACACCCACGATTCCCACTCCTAGAAGCGTGTAGAGCCCAGCTTTGAAAGCAGCCACAAAGAGTAGGAACTTTCCGATGAAACCTGCCAACGGCGGGATGCCAGCGAGCGAACCAATTCCGATCGCCAACGCGATACCCAAGAAACCGTTTCGCTTGGCCAGGTCACCCAGGTCATCGAGATCCAACTCGGAATCCCATTCCTTGGGTAGATGGGCAAAAACGGAGAAAACCGCCATGGAACCTAACAAGTAGGCGAACAAGTAGAAGATGACCCAATTTGTCGCTTCTGGAACGGTTTGGGAAGCGATCACACCGATTAAAAGGAAACCAGCGTGCGAAACACCGGAAAGTCCGATCAAGCGCTTGAGGTTTCGCTGCGTTAGGGCGGCAAAGTTACCGAAAAGAATGGTCAAGGCCGCAACCGCAGAGAGCACTGGAATCAGTATATCTGAAAGAGGAGCGAACACTTTGGTCAAGGTAAGCAAAACCGCAAAGCCGGCCGCCTTAGACGAAACAGCTAGAAACGCCGTCGTAGGAACGGGAGCGCCTTGGTAGACGTCTGGAATCCAGATCTGGAATGGGAAGGCGCCGATTTTGAAAGCGACTCCTGAGATCACCAACAACATGCCGATGATTGAAAGGGTATCGGTTGGATTTGCTTCCAAGAAAGCCCGCAGGTTCTGGAAATTCATGGAGTCTGGATTGCTGCCACCCAATGCTGGATTGCTAGCGGCTCCGTAGAGTAATACGATACCAAAGAGCAAGATCGCCGAGCTAAGGGCTCCCATGATCAGGTACTTTAAGCCTGCTTCCAGAGAAAGTGAGTTGAGGCGGAAGTAGCTTACCAACACGTAGAAACCAACGGTCGCCGTTTCGAGGGCGACAAACAACATCACAAAATGGTTCGCCATCGCCATCAAGGAGAGAGCTCCAGTGACGACCAAGGTGATTGAGAAGTACTCGATTCGAGCCAGCGTCTTGTTCTCGAAGCTTACCATGGCAAGGTAGCTGACGAAGATAGAAGATAGCAGGAAGAAAATCCGCAGGGCTTGGCCAGTGCCGGAAAGCTCGATCATCCCTCCGAAAGCAACTCCGTTGCAACAGCCGCTTGGATCGAATATTACGATGTAGCCGAGCAGCAGGATTTGTCCGAGTATCGAAATTCTGGGAATCGCTCCGTGGGCGAACTTCGGAAGAATCACTTCCAGCCCCATCAGAGCGAGGGCCATGAGGCCAAGAATCATTTCAGGGTAAATCGCGCCCCAGGTATTGGTAGCGGCGATTTCGCCTAGGGAGTTTAGAGTATCAGTTGGCATGGGTATCCAAAAAGTTAATTGCCAGCTTCGGCCGTCGCGTAGACGGGTTCGCTCTCAAGAGCGTCGTTGAGTGAGGAGGAGATGGTCTTCGGGAAGAAGCCGATGAAGAAAAGCAGAACGATCAGAATCAAAGCGGGAATACGCTCGCTCCAAGTAATATCTGTCACGGTGTGATCCTTTTGGACTTCTAGAAAATCTTCCGACTCGTCGCCAAAGAAGATCCGAGCAATCGCCCGCAGAGCGTAGATCGCAGAAATGATAATTCCGGTGGCCGCTACAAAAAGGACCCATGAGAAATCCGTCTGCCAGATGCTGACGAAAATTCCGAATTCACCCCAGAAGTTTGCGAGACCTGGTCCGGGCAACGCGATACTGGCCATCATACCACAAACGAAGAAAGCGCTGAGCACGGGAGCCTTTTTCGATAGGCCACCCATTTCCTCCATCTCGAAGGTTTGGGTGCGGTGATGGATCATGGTGGAGAGCATGAACAGAAGCGCTACAGTGAGACCGTGGGCCACCATCATGATCACTGCTCCACCCGCTCCGAGGACTGACATAGCCGCGATTCCGAGGAAAGCGTAGCCCATGTGCATCACCGAACTGTAACCAAGCATTTGTTTCAGATCGCGTTGGGCCATTGTAACCAGTCCCACGATCACCACATTGCCCAGAGCGAGCCAGATGATCCAAGACTCCCACTGCCCTACTCCACCAGGAATGAGCGGTACCGCGATTTGAATGAGTCCGTAGAGTCCAAACTTTTTCAAAACACCGGCGTGCAACATAGCAGCAGAACTTGGGGCTGCCCCATAGCCGAGCGGAGCCCAAGTGTGCAAAGGCCAAAGTGAAACGAGAATTCCGAATCCGAAAAGCAACAGTCCAAAGGCGTAGTGCGAAACGGTTTCGCTCAATGGGGCTGCTGCGAGGTGCTGCTTCAGCGTAATCAGATCAAAGGACTCGGCACCGCTCTTTACGTAGAGGGTAATCAATCCGGCCAAGGAAAGCATCGCTCCCAAAGTGAGGTAGATAGTCATCTTCATCGCAGCGTAACCGCGATCACGACCACCCCAGACTCCCACCATCACGAAAGTCGGGATCAGAGCGAGTTCGTGGAAGAAGTAGAAGAAGAAGACATCGATAGAGGCGAAGACTCCCATCAGACCGCCTTGCATGATCAGAAGGCAGAAAAGGTAACGGGAGAGATTTTCAGCCTTGGACTGAGCCGCGTAGAGCCCTGCTGCCAAACCAACGACGGCCGCCATCACGAATAAAGGAAGGGAAACACCGTTAAGGCCGAGGTGAAGGCTGATGCCGACTGCTTCCAGACCGGTGTTGTGACGTGTGACAAAATCGTAGCCTCCCGCGACTTCGGGACTGTAGGTGATCCAAGCGAAAATCGCCAGAATGGTGGGGATCGCAAAACCTGCCACCGATACGATCTGCGCGGCGGGTCGACCGATCTTGCCCGCCCAGAGCGTGGCGAATGCAGCGACAATCGGTACCGCTATGGTGAAATGAAGAAGTGAAACGGAGTCGTTCATTTTAGAAATTCGTTTTGGAAGTTACCGATGGAGCTTAACCGGCAAAGAACCAGAAGAGAGCAAGACCGGCGATGAACCAGTAAACATATTGATGCAGGCTTCCGACGTGCAGACTTTTCAACCCGATACCGACCAAACCTGCCACTCCCGCCGCGCCGCGGATAATCAAACCGGACAAGGCGATCTGCTCTAGGAAATGGAGCGTTAGAGCCACGCGTTGTTGGATCTTGGCAATGTAGAAATTGTAGAGCTCGTCGAAGAAAAACTTCTTCTCGAGTACTGCGTAAACAGGCCCCAGCATCTTCTTGAACGGATCTTCGCTCGCCCCTGCGCGGAAGAAGAAAAATGCTGCTGCGAGACCTACGAGCCATGCGACTCCGCCGTACATTGCAATCAAGGTATGGTGTTCGCCATGAGCGATATGCTCGCCCGCTTCGATGATGGGCTTAAGCGCCTCCGGATAAATAAATCCGAATCCACCCACAACCGCGAGGATAGCCAAAAGGATGAGCGGCACAGTCATAACTGGCCCGTTCTCATGGGCATGCTCCGCGTTTTCGGAATTCGGGCTACCGAAGAAAGCGATTTTCCAAAGGCGGATCATGTAGAAAGTGGTGAGGAACGCGCCGAATACCAACAGGTAGAAGGCGGCACTGTTCTGCTCGAAAGCCAAAGCCAAGATCGCATCCTTGGAATAGAAGCCCGCCGAGATGAACGGGGTTCCAATCAAGGCCATCAAACCGAGCGTGAAGCAAATGAAGGTAATCTTCATCTTCTTGGCGAGACCACCCATCTTAAAGATGTCCTGCTCGTGGTGACAGGCGTGAATGATCGAACCGGATCCGAGGAAGAGCAAAGCCTTGAAGAAGGCGTGAGTGGTAAGGTGGAACATCGCTGCCGCGACCCCACCTGAAATGACCGCTTCGTGCATGTTGGCGTGATCGGCATCGAGTGAAGCCAAAGTGCCAAGACCAAATGCTGCCACCATATAGCCGAGCTGCGAAACCGTGGAGTAAGCCAAGATCTTCTTGATGTCGCGTTGAGCGACGGCGGTAAGTCCTGCGTAAATCGCAGTTGCCACACCCACCCAGAGGATCACCTGCAGGGCATCGGCTGTCATGAGAAAACCGGTACGGCACAAAAGGAAAACACCGGCAGCAACCATGGTCGCCGCGTGAATCAAAGCGGACACCGGTGTCGGGCCTTCCATCGCGTCTGGAAGCCAAACGTGCAATGGGATCTGGCCGGATTTACCGACTGTCCCGCAAAAGAGTAACAAACCAAGAGCTGCGGTCGTTACTGCAACTTCGCCGGAAACGACCATCTCGTTCATCTCAGTCAAGTTCACGGTGCCGAACATTCCGATCGCCATGGCGATACCGATCAGGAATCCGAAGTCACCCACGCGATTGGTGATGAATGCCTTCTTCGAAGCAGCAGCGGCACTGGGCTTATCGAGGTAGAAACCGATTAGCATGTAGGAACTGAAACCAACCAATTCCCAAAAGATGAAAAGCGTCACCAAGCTGCTAGCCATCACAAGGCCGAGCATGGAGAACATGAAGATCGAAAGACCACCGAAGAAGCGGGCCTTGTTCGGATCTTCCTTCATGTATCCAAGGCTGAATACGTGAACGAGGAAACCGACGAAAGCCACGACGAAGAGCATTAGCTTGGCGAGATCGTCGACTAGGAAACCGAAGTCCAAAGAAAGCGGCCCAAACTCAATCCAGTTCACGTTGAACTCGAAGTTATCTAGGCGGAAAATGATGTGACCCGCAGTAGCAAGGATCAGAGCGGCGGCTCCGACGGAGATGCCAGAAGCCAAAGCCCCATTGCGACGCATGCCGAGAGCGATCGCAGTCGCAGAAAGGAGAGGAAACGCCAGCAGCGCGTAAGCGAAAATTTCAGGATTCATCGGAAATCTAGTTTTTCAGGGCGTTGAGGTCCGGAACCTGTACGGTCTGGCGTTTGCGGAATAGAGCCACGATGATCGCCAAGCCTACAGCCACTTCTGCAGCAGCTACCGTGATCGTGAAGAAGACGAAAACCGATCCGCTCATGCCACCGTGGTATCGGGAAAAGGCGACAAGCGCCAGGTTCGAGGCGTTCAGCATGAGCTCTAGGCACATGTAGATGACGAGGGTATTTTTGCGTCGCAGCACACCAAAGAATCCGATGGCGAAAAGCGCGGCGCTTACCGCTATGTATTGTTCAAGTCCGACGGTCATCGTTTGAGAAAGGGAAAAGTTTGTCTAGAGAAGGGTCTAATTCGGGAGCGCTAGTCGGTTTTCACTTTCTTGCTCAGAACGATGACTCCAATCATCGCGATCAGTAGAAGGAAACCAGTGACCTGCATGGGCAATTGGTATGTGGTGAAGAGCTCGTATCCGAAATTCTTGAGGGAAGCGCCCGCCGCGTCAGGCAAGGTCGATGCAGTTGCCTTGATGTTATCGCTGGAGGAGATACTCACGATGCCCACAATCAATAGGGCGAATCCGATAACGCTGGCCACCCAAGTGAGCGGTTTCACGCGGTGCTGCGTTTCGTCCTTCACATCGAGAAGCATGATGATGAAGAGGAAGAGCACCACGACTGCTCCGGCGTAAACAAGCACTTGGATTACAGCCAAAAAGTAGGCTTCCAAAGTCACAAAAAGAGAAGCCATCCCGAGGAAGGTCAGGATGAGATACATCGCGGCGTTAACCGGATTACGGCTAAACACGACACCAAAGGCGGCCCCAAGGGAGAGAGTCGCGAATATGTAGAAAAACAGGTCAGTCATTTGAGGGAAAGGAAGAGAGGTTTTGGGTCGTCGAGCTTCTGAAGGAAGATACCGAACCGGATTTAGTGCCGTGATTGTCCTGCATTTTAGTCTTCATCGCCCTTCGATTTTGTTAGCCTTCTATCTTGATGCCTTGGTCAAAGATTAGTGGTGGCCTCCACCATGTTCAGCCGCTTCCTTTTTCTTCTTCCATTTGAAGTGCTCATCCGGAAGCGTTCCGCCGAGTTCGTAAAGTTTGGCTTTGTTGTTCACCATTTCGGCTCGGCTGTAACCGGACATCGAATACTGATTCTGTAGCCAGATCGCCTCTTCAGGACAAACTTCCTGGCACATGCCGCAGTAGATGCAGCGGAGCATATCGATATCGAACTCCTTGGGGCCCTTCTCCACGTGGCGATAGTCGCTGCCTTCAGGGATCTCACCTGGAGTGATACGGATCGCCTTGGGAGGACATACGAACTCGCAAAGCTGGCAGGATACGCACTTTTCGCGACCTTCCGGATCTTTAACCAAAGTGGGCACACCGCGGTAGCCAACTGGGATTGGAGGACGTTGCTCCGGATACTCCATGGTCACCGTTTCGCCGAAAAACATGCGGCGGAAGGTTACCATAAGACCGCGAGCGATCTCTGGAATGTAGAGCTTTTCGAGTAAATTAAGTGGTTTTCTCTTAACGACGATGGCCATGGCTCGTGTGGGTTAAGGTCTCTCCAAAAAGTAGATGATAAAGGTGTAGACGATCAGGTTCGCGATGGAGGCGGGCAAAAGCATTTGCCAGCCGATACGCATTACTTGGTCGTAGCGGAAACGTGGAAGCGTCCAACGAATCCACATGAAGAAAAACATAAAGCCGCAAAGCTTGGCGATCAGTGTGCCGACGGAAAGAACCCCGACGAGCCAACCACTGACTCCGAAATCCGCCCAAGTGGCGAACGGCAATGGATGCCAACCACCGAGGAAGAGAATAGCTACCACAGCGGAGCCGACCAGCATGTGCGCGTACTCGCCCACGAAGAAGAGGCCGAACTTGAAAGAGCTGTATTCAGTGTGGAAACCGCTAACGAGCTCCGTTTCGGATTCCGCCATATCGAAAGGCAAACGGTTGGTTTCGGCGAAGATACAAACCACGAAAATCAGGAAAGATGCAGGCATCCACATGGCGTACCATAGTCCGCCACCTTGTGAATTCACCACATCAACCAAGCTCAACGAACCTTCGCTGCCGGGAGCGTTAACCCACATAAACACCGGCAAGATGGAGATACCCATGGCCAGTTCGTAGGAGATCATTTGAGCGGAAGCGCGAATGCCACCAAGAAACGGATACTTGGAGTTGGATGACCAACCGCCCAAGACCACTCCGTAAACACCGAGCGAAGAAACCGCCAAGAGGAACAGCATAGCTACGTTTAGATCGGTCAAAACCAAGGTCACTACCTCGCCCGCCGCATTGGTGTAGTAACCAAAAGGCACCACCACTACAGTCGTCAAAGCGGGGATCAACGCCATGATCGGAGCCATGGTGAAGTAGAACTTGTTAACGTGGCCTGGAGTAACGTCTTCCTTGAAAAGGAACTTCAATCCGTCTGCCACCGGCTGGAAAACGCCGAGACGAGTAAGGAATTTTCCCACTACCGGAATAGATCCGACAAATGGAAGTGTAGTCCGGTTTGGTCCTACGCGGCCTTGAATCCAGCTCGAGATCTTTCGCTCAGCGAGTACCGCGTAAGAGCAAAAGCCCATCAGCACGCTCACTACGATGATCGCGTAGATCGCCTTGATTGCTATTTCAGAGATTTCCATGACGCTTATTCCGCTGCGGCTTCTTCAAGCTTAGGTTCAAAGTGGAGTGACTTCCCTTCCACGAAGGCCAGTCCCGAAAACGCCGAACCGTCTAAGAGCACACCGGTGTCGGCGATTCCCTTGAAACTGAGGCCTTCAAAAATGCTTCCTTCCGCCGCGATTTTCTCCCAAACGGTGCCCACCACAGAGGGACAGGTTTCACCGGTCAAAGAGGCGAGGATCGCTGACAATGCAGCCAAGTCGTCAATCGACCCCACTGGACCGGGAACGACTTTGTGGAATTTTTGGATACGGAACTGTTGGTTGATCAACGTACCCGACTTTTCGAATTGAGTTAGACCGGCTATCGCCACATCCGCACTCTTGGTCGTGGCCGTGGCATGCGTATCGATCGCGACCAGCTTGACCTTCTTGAGTTGTTCTTCACTCAAGCCCGCCGCAACCAAATCTTCCTTGGTGGCCAAGACGACTTTCACTTCGCCACTATCGATTTGAGCGCCGAGGGCGGAAAGCTTTTCGCTTGGAAGTTCGGAGATAAGTCCAGTCGCCAGAGCTCCACGCACGTTCGGGTTGCGGTCTTTGGAGATGAGAATTCCGTCATCGTCTCCGTATCGAGCAACCAAGTACACGCCCTTTGCATTAACTTGATCCGCGATCTGCTTGAGCACGAATTGCTCTTCTACAGTGTTTCGGCCTGAAGCGACAATCGCGACGCCCTCCCCTTTCAGGATTTCGCCGGCTGCCTTCAAAGCTTCAACAGCGGAAGTCTCAGAGCCGTTCACAGACGAATAGGAAAATCGATCTTCCGACTCGATCTGCTTGTAGAGTTCGCGGCCGGAGTCTGGCATCCAAGTGTCGTTAACCTCGTCGTTGCGACGCGGCGTCACGCGGTACACCTTGCCTTCGCGAGAGGAAACAACCGTGTTGCAACCAACGCTGCTTTCGAAATCGATGCTCTTGCTTTCCTTGAGGAACCAGACACGCATCTTGAAACGGAAATCGGTGCTGGTAAGAGCCCCGACCGGACAAATATCGACCGTGTTGAGCGAGTAGTTGTTGGCCAACTCCTTGCCTGGGAAGCAGGTCAAAGTGGAGTAGCTGCCGCGGTCGGTGAAACCAAGCACGTCGTCCTTGGCGATCTCTTGCGAAAAGCGGATACAACGGGAGCAGAGGATACAACGCTCGTCATCCAAAGTAACCCGTGGCCCGAGACGCGTACGCTTAGGCTTTACGTTCTTTTCTTCGACGAAGCGGCTGTATCCACGACCGTGAGACGCGGAAAACTCTTGGAGCTTACACTCGCCGGCTTGGTCGCAAATCGGGCAATCCAAGGGGTGGTTTACGAGAAGAAACTCGGTTACCGCCTCGCGAGACTCGATAGCCTTGGGCGAGCTTGTCTTGATGTGCATCCCAGGAGCCGCGTTGGTTCCGCAAGCGATGGCTGGGCCTGGCATCCACATGATCTTCGGGGTGCCGTCCTCGTTGAGCATCGGCTCGCCAGTCGCGCGATCGCGGCCGGGCATTCCCATCTCAACCAAACACATACGGCAGTTGCCCGCGATGGAGAGCTTGGGATGGTAGCAGTAGTGCGGGACCTCCTTGCCGAGCATTTTGACGGCTTCCACCATGTTAGTACCCGGAGGCACCTGCAGGTCTTGCCCGTCAATATTGACCGTTATCAAGTTATCTTTCTTTTCCTCAGCCATTACACGCGAGTTCCTTTATGGCTTGGCGGTCAGCATTTGGATCGCTGAGGTGCGCCGCATATTTTCTAAATTCGTCTTCAAATTTGGCAATGTAGCTCTGAACCGGCCACGCCACCGCAAAACCGAAGGCGCAGATGGTCCGGCCCGCAATCTGTCCTGCGACGTCGAGCATAAGATCCACGTCTTCCGGACGAGCCTCCCCGTGAACCATGCGAGAGGTAATCTTCTTGAGCCAGAGCGATCCTTCGCGACAGGGCGTACACTGTCCGCAAGACTCGTGGGAATAGAAGGCCATCAGATTAGCCAAAGCAGCTGGGATCGATACCGTGTCATCGAGTACCATCATCCCGCCTGAACCAGACATGGAACCTGCCGCCGCAATACCATCGTAGTCGAGTGGGATGTCTTCCAGCCCCCAATTGTAGTCCGTTCCGTCTGGGTTCTTACCCTTGTAGCGTTCGCCGTTCTTGAGAATCTTCATGGAAGATCCACCCGGAATGATCGCTTTGATAGATCTGCCAGGAAGCGGGCCGCCGCAAATGTCGTAAACGAGTTCGCCCAGAGTTAGGCCAGCCACTTCGTAGTAGCCCGGACGCTGTACTCCTCCAGAGACACACCAGATGCGAGTGCCGGCATTATTCGGACGACCGATCTTAGTGAATTCCTCGGCACCCATGTCGAGGATGTGTACCGCGTTACAAAGCGTTTCCACGTTGTTGACGATGGTTGGGCAGTTGTAGAGCCCAAGAACCGCTGGGAAGTACGGCGGCTTGATTCTTGGATTAGCACGCTTGCCTTCCAGAGATTCGATCAATCCGGTTTCTTCACCGCAAATGTAGGCCGCAGCCCCACGGTGTACGACGATGTCGCAACTGTATCCGGATCCTAATACGTTATCGCCAACGAAGTTCTTTTCCTTCGCTTCGAGAATTGCCTGATCGAGGATCTTCGCGCCATACGGCATCTCCTCGCGGATGTAGATAAAGGCTTTCGCTACGTTGTTAGCGAAACAAGAAATCATGATCCCCTCGATCAGTTGATGAGGGTCCTTGTGTACGATTTGACGGTCCTTGAAAGTACCGGGCTCCGACTCGTCACAATTGCAAACAAGATAGATTGGCTTGCCGGACTTGCGATCAACAAAGCTCCACTTCAGGCCGCAAGGGAATCCCGCTCCACCACGTCCACGCAAAGTCGACTTTTTGACTTCGTCCATGATCGCCTGAGGCTCCATGGTAACCGCCTTCTTAAGCATGTCGTAGCCTCCATGTTCCATGTAGCTATCGATGTGCGGCGTGTAGCCGGGCTCATCGGCATACTTGAGAATCAGGCGCTGCTCTTTCGGATGTACTGCCATCTTAACTACGCTTTGGCCTCCGCTTTGATCTTGTCGCAAATTTCCTTAGCCTTCTCGACGGTCAGGTTCTCGTGAAGATCCTCATCAACCAACATTACCGGAGCACTTCCGCAACTGGCCAAGCACTCGGCGAACTCGATCGTTACTTCGCCGTCGGCGGATACTGCGTTTAGCTCGGTCTCGAACTCTTGCAGCATTTTGTCGCAAACCTTGGCCCCTCCGGCCATCGCGCAGGAAAGGGTGCGGCACACGCGAATGTGACGCTTGCCAATCTTGTGCTGACGGAAGAACGGGTAGAAAGTGACCACCGATAGTACATTGATCGGGGCGATTCCAAGTTTCTCAGCCACCCATTCAGCGGCCTCGTTGGAGATGGCACCCTGATCCTTTTGGATGGCGTGCAACAATGGCATAACCGCGCTCTGCGCTTCCGGATATTTCGGAATCGCGGCTTCGATCTCAGCTAGCGTCTCTGGCTTTAAGTCCATTTATTTTAAAATCAATTTGCTACCCGCGAATCTCACAAATCCTCACGAAAATTTCTCGTATTTGCGGGAAAGAAAAAACCTAACGATCGCATTCCCCCATAACGAAGTCGAAACTGCCTAGGATCGACGGGATGTCGGAAACCATACTGCCTACGCAAAGCTTCGGCAGAATGCTCAAGTTACAGAAGGACGGGCCGCGAATCTTCATGCGGTACGGGACCCCTCCCCCTTTGGAGTGGATGAAGAATCCAAGTGCACCCTTCGGAGCTTCCCCTTCGAAGTAAACTTCTCCCGCAGGAATTTGAGGACCTTCCGTGGTGATCATGAAGTTTTGGATCAACTCCTCCATGGAAGTCAGGGTCTTGTCCTTATGAGGAAGGATAACCTTCTTGGCGTCTTCGGCACGGTAAGGACCGCTCGGCATCTTTTCGATAACCTGACGGATGATGCGAACACTCTGCCGCATCTCTACCATGCGAACGAGGTAACGGTCGTAGCAGTCTCCATTTTCCCCCAAAGCCACTTCAAAGTCGTACTTCTCGTAGCCTGAGTAAGGAGCGTCACGACGGAGGTCTACGTCCACCCCGGAGGCTCGTGCGTTTGGACCAGTCAACCCGTAGGCGATGGCATCTTCCTTGGAAATAGTGCCAATGTCCGCGGTGCGGTCGTAGAATACGCGATTACGCGACAGCAGGCTTTCGACGTCATCGAGCAAGGGCAGGAAGTTATCGCAGAAAGCCAAAACCTTATCCGTCCAGCCCCCTGGCATGTCACGAGTAACACCCCCGATACGGCTGTAGCTAGTAGTAAAACGGGCTCCGGTAAGCTCCTCGAAGAGCGTGTACAAGTGCTCGCGCTCAGTGAACGTGATCATGAACACGGTAAGAGCTCCCACGTCCATGGTGTAAGCTCCCAGGCCCAACAAGTGGGAAGAGATACGAGCCATTTCACTAGTCAGGACACGGATGGCCTGACAACGCTCGGGAACCTCGATACCGGCCAGCTTTTCAACGGCGATCGCATAAATGGCGTTGTTGGCCAAAGGAGCGAGGTAGTCCAGTCGGTCCGTGTAAGGCACGAACTGGTTGTAAGTCATGTTCTCGGCGATCTTCTCGTCGCCACGGTGCAAGTATCCCAGTACCGGATCGCACTTTTGAATAATCTCGCCGTCGAGCTCTAGATTGAGACGTAACACACCGTGCGTGGACGGGTGAGAAGGTCCCATGCTGAGTTCGAGCTTTTCGGTCTCAAACTCCTCCGAGGCCTGGGCCGCGCGAGCGCCCGCATCGGGCATTGTGTATTCTTTAGATTCGGTCGCCATTGGCTAAATTCGTTGAGGTCTGCTCGTTTGCTTTGCCCGGAAATCAGCCCTCAGGCTTTTCCTTTTTCTCATTCCAGCTTTCGTCCTTAGCGCGTGGCTCTCTTTCCGCCTCGAAACTGGAGGAGCTCGAAACGAATGGGCCACCAGCCATCGGGGCAGGAATAACCTTGGTTCCGGTTTCTTCGCTAATCTCGCCGTCCCACAGGTCTTCTTCGTGACCAGCAAGCGGGAAATCCTTGCGTAGAGGATGGTAGGGGTAGCTGTCCCACATCAAAATGCGACGCAGGTCAGGGTGCCCCTCGTACTTGATCCCCATCAGGTCGAAGCACTCGCGCTCATGCCAATCCGCACCGGGCCAGATGCCACTCACGGTGGGGGCCACCGGGTTTTCGCTGTCAGCGCAATCCGCCGCGACTCGAACGTACACGTGGTTGCTCGTAGAGAGCAAGTGGTAGACGACGGTAAATCGGGGGGATGACTCCACACCATTATCGATACCCGTTGCGTCAACCAGCATGTCATACCCGTGGTTGTCTCTCAATGCCGTCAGAACGCTGACGAGAGAGTCGATGGGACAGTTGAAAGAGGGCCAATCGGCAGAATCGCGCTCCGCAACTTCGGAGTTAACTCCTTGCAGGGCGACGAGAAGATCTTGAGCAATCATAGCGCGGGCAGATCAGGATTTGACTTTGAAAAGATCCGAGGTCGACGTTTCCGTAGAGACCTTATCTTGCAGCTTAATTAAAGCGTCTAACAATGCTTCGGGGCGTGGAGGACAACCACTCACGTAAACGTCTACAGGAACGATTCTATCCACCCCCTGCAAGGTCGCATAAGAACGGTACATCCCGCCAGAAGAAGCGCAGGCACCCATGGCGATCACCCACTTCGGTTCCGCCATCTGGTCGTAGATTCTGCGAACGACAGGCGCCATCTTGTAGGTGACTGTACCAGCGACGATCATCACGTCCGACTGGCGTGGAGAGAAGCGCATCACCTCCGCGCCGAAGCGCGAGATATCGAACTTCGAAGCGCCGGAAGCCATGAGCTCGATCGCACAGCACGCCAAACCCATTGGCATCGGCCAAAGCGAGTGGGTGCGAATCCAGTTAATAACAGCGTCAGCCTTGGAGACAATTACTCCGCCCTCGACCTTACTGTTGTAACCTATGTCTGCGTTAGAAGAGACCATTTTTTTCGGAACACTTAAAAAGCTGACCGTAAGTAGGCCCCTCTAACATGCAAGCGGGTTTTTAGTTTTAACAGTCGCGCAAACAGTTGAGTTCAACTTTTTTAGAAAAGACATTGACCGCCGATGTTCGAGTCGACTTATTTGGCCGTTCTTTTCCAGGGACTGTCACAGAATCCCTAGAAAAAGTCATGGAGAGATGGCTGAGTGGTTTAAGGCGCACGCCTGGAAAGTGTGTGTACGGGTAACTGTACCGAGGGTTCGAATCCCTCTCTCTCCGCCACTTGAAAAAGAGCGACACGGGAAACCGCTTGAGATCGTTACATGGGTTTCACCCCGAGCAGAGAATTCGACGGATCAAGCAGGCCGCGAACTTGCCAACAAACAACGCGAGTGAGACTACTTGAACACTAAATGGCTTGGATCTCTTCCCTCTATTTTTTCCAGCAGTTCTCTCAATTGCTTCCTCGAAGTGTACTTACCACTCCACTTGGCGTTTAGTTCCTTCGATTTCGCCTCGAGCTTACGTCTTATGGACTCCAAGCTGTTCTCTTGGTAAATGAGTTCAGATGTTTTCCTCAACATTTTCAGGCATAGGATCTGTGATCCTTTCCTCAGTTCTGAATAAGTCATGTTTTCTGGCAGTCCCTTTTTCAGAACATCGAAAATCATGCCGCCATCTATCTTCCTGATTATGTGATGTAGCGTAACGCCGAAGTAGTCATGATTTTCGACAATCGGCAGGACGTCGTAACCCACACCAGGAAGTGAGGGAAGAGCAGGATGTATATTGAGTGGCAGACGCATGTGCGAAATGTCTTCGTCGTCGAAAATGAAATCGCTATAAAAGGAGATGCAGACATCCCACTGCTGAGAGCGAATGATATTCCTGATCTTCGTTTTGTTTAGCAAACTATCCTTAGCTTTGATGTCCCAAACAACGATGGTAACATTCTCAAAGTAATTCTCTACTATTTCCAGCCCCTGATAACCTAGGTTTTTATCTGCGACAAATAGCACATTAAGTTTTTTATTCTTAGGCTCTATATACATTCTAACAAATAAATTGAGTAATAAGGCTAGGGCAGAGGCACTACGGAAGGCACTTGATTGGAGTTTGCAGAGCTAGTTGAGCTGGTCCGAGGATTTGACGGAACCAAGCACTTCTTTGCTCTTCGCCGTGAGACGCTTTTTGCGACTAAGACTTCGAACTGGGCGCTTTCCAGACTTAGGTGCCTTACCCTTGGGAAGATCGAGGAGTCCGCCGAAGTACAGCTCCCAGCCAGAGGGTTCAAAAAGCCCGAGACCGCCTTCCGGGTAGAATGTGAGCTCTCCGAAAAGGATCTTGCCAAAATTCTCATAGAGATCGACGCGACAAAACGGGAAAGGCTGAGCAAGCACTGCCGCGGCGGCCAGCATCTGTGAAAGTAGCTTCGGAGCTGGAATCTCGGATGGATGAGTTGGGACACCTTTTCTGGATACGGGTAAACGATTCCATCGCGGATCGTAGAGCGTGCGAGTTCGCATGTCCGCCCCTTCCTTGATAGCCATCACAAACTCGGGCCGTCCATTGAAGCAGAAAAACTTGTACTCGCGGAGACCATCGTCCGAATCACTCTCGATCATCTCCTCGACGATAATCCCAGGTCGGATGTTGCGATAGACCGGTTCGCGATGACGATACCAATGGTTTTGCGAAAGGCGAAGGGCCAGCTTCTCGCGAGTTTGGGCCCAAGGGAAATTTGCCCGGTCGGTACAAACCGATACGCAACCATAGTCGTGATTCGTTTTAACCACAAAACGCTCGGCGGTGATCTTGGCAGGATTGATGTCACCGGGCTGATAGGTTGCCATCAATCGCGGTACGAGGAACTCGGGGCCAAGTTTCGCAGCCACGTATTCAGGAGCGGTGATTTTATCGGCGCAATGGGTTTGAAGCTCGGTCGCTCCTTGCAGTTTGAGCCAATTCAGTTTTTCGCTGAGCCCCTGTGGATTTTCCAAATTCGGTTCGACTCCATGCGTCTCAACAAATTGGCGCCGTATGAGGTCTTCCGTCGACTCCCGCTCGCACTCCATCTCCCGCTTTCTGGCCTTCATAATGTGCCAGGACAAGAGGAGATTCGGAGCCGCGTGAGCGAGCAAACATCTGGAGACCTTTCTCAACATCACTTGTTAACAGCGGGCGGTGACACAGGGATATCTTTACCCTTTGCATCCTTCATGGATTTCACGCTAGAGCCCGATAAGGATATCGTGTCGGGCTCACTTGGTTCGCAGGTAAACGGAACTAAAACGGTACACACTCGACCGGTAAATGCCTGGCCACTCGGGTAGAGGCTTCCTCCGGATACGGTGAAGATTCCGACATTCGGGATGTAGTCACTCGGCATGCTGCGAGTGAAGCAGGATATCGAGATTCGGTAGCGGCCGACCGGCAACGGGAAGGGATTCAAAGTAAAACGAATCGAGCCACTCGAGCTTATGTCCCCGTAATTCACATGCTTTGAACTGAGCTTGATCGCGCAATTCCCGTCGCTGGTGTAAAACATCACGCGGATCTCGTCGATCGCTTCCTTGGGCACTTCATAATCAATGTCGAAGTAGGCAGCCTCGCCCGCGACCAAATCCTTCGTTGGGTAACCAGCTTTATCCAAAATCCGAATACCAGTGAATCGTGCGCTTCCTTTGATCTGGCGGTCTGGGTTGTCTTTTGAAAATGGCTTTGAGTTCTCACGCTCCAAACGTGACAAGTACTGGCTAACTGCAGCTCCCGATTCGTCGTCGGCGGTGATTCGGCCATTCTCCAGAACGAGGCAGCGATCACACAATTGGCGGATCATCCCCATGTTGTGACTCACGAAAACGATGGTGCGACCTTGTCCGGCAACATCCTCCATTTTCCCAATACACTTTTCGCGGAAGGCCGCATCGCCGACGGCGAGGACCTCGTCGATGATGAGAATTTCCGGTTCTAGGTGAGCGGCGACGGAGAAGCCAACACGCACCCGCATACCGGAAGAGTAACGCTTAACCGGCGTGTCGATGAAGGTTTCGCAGTTCGCAAAATCCACGATCTCGTCAAACTTAGCGGCGACCTCTTTACGAGTCATACCGAGTATCGCTCCGTTAAGAAAGATGTTCTCTCGGCCGGTGAGTTCCGGGTGAAATCCGGTTCCGACTTCGAGCAGGCTGCCAACTCGGCCACGTAACTCGATACGGCCTTGGGTCGGTTCGGTGATGCGGCTGAGAAGTTTCAGAAGAGTCGATTTGCCGGCTCCATTTCCACCGATCAAGCCGATGACTTCGCCTCTATTGATTTCGAACGATACATCGCGGAGGGCCCAAAAATCGTCCTTCGATTCGAATTCAGATTTTCCATACCGGATCTTCTGCCAGAAACGGGAAACGTCTTCGCGCAAGGTGCCGGCGCCTAGTTGTCCCAGTCGATAGACCTTGGACAGGTTGTTAACTTTTATTATCGGCTGCTCCATCGTTCGATTACACTTTGTCGACGAAAGTTCTCTCTGTGCGTTGGAAGAGCATCAGCCCTCCGATAAATACTCCGACGCTGACGATCGCGGAATATACAAATGCTAAGGTGTTTACTTGCCCCGTGTTTAGAAGGGCGTAGCGGAAGTATTCGATAAGCGGGGCGAGCGGGTTGACAAAAACCAACCAAGCCCAGTCTTCAGGGACTCGCGCACGCACTGTATCGATCGAGTAGATGACCGGAGAAAGGTAGAGGATCATCTGCACGCCAAACGATAGAAGGAAATTCATGTCTCGATACTTTGCAGTCAGACAGGAAGTCAGAAACGAGACTCCGAGCCCGAGCAGCGCAATTTGCGTGACGACTAGCGGCAGGAATAGACAGGCGAAACCATTGATCCTCGTCTCTTCTCCGAGTCCTCCGGCGAAATGATATACAAGGTAAATCAGGGCAAAGAATGTCGCTTGGACTCCGAATGTCAGCAGGTGGCTGATTGATTGAGCCAATGGAATGGCGAGACGCTGGAAATAGACTTTTTTGAAAAGCTCCGCGTTCGTCAGAAATATCGATCCGCCCATTAGCAAAATGTTGGCGAAGTACTGCCAGGCCAGCAGCGAGCAGAGGTTGAAAAGCGGCATCGGAACACTCTCGCTCTGTAGATTCCCCAGGAATTGGATAATCATGAAAACCCCGGAAGTTAGCAGCGGCTGGATAACAAACCACGCTGGGCCCAGGATTGTTTGCTTATATTTGCTAACGAAATCCCGGTGTATAAAGAGGAATATCAAATCACGGGCCTTCCACAGAGACTTCCAGTCGATTTTGATCCAGTTCCGATTGGGCTCGATAATCGTTAGATGCTCCTCGGAATCGATTGGCTCGGTTGCGATGCTAGACATGTGGCGATAAGGGGGAACTTGAGTACTTAAATCTGAGCCTGTTAAGGGCTGGTGGCTGATCTTACGGAATTTTCGTACCTGAAATCGGTTTGAACGAACCTGACTGAAGTTGCGATACCCAATTAGTTATTTGTACCAGCGGATAGTCTCTAGCGGATAGGCTATCTGAGAGAAAGCCCCTGCAAGCGTTCGTGCTTTTGACGGGAGATGACTCCAGTATGTAAAAAGAAGTCGCGGCTCCTCTGGTCGAGCAGCACGGGCCGGTGAAACTGAAGGAGGTTTGGATTGGGCAAAGTCGCATTTCCCTCGATCAAGATCGGGCCTTCTGGAGAGAGAGCCACGTCCCATCCGATGTAATGCAGACCCTCAACCGCAGACATCGATTGAATCGAGCAACGCTTGATCTGCTCCCATTCGGGAACCACCTTTCCGGCTATCTTTTCACCGGTTTCGGGATGGCAATCGAAGAGTTTCCGCTCGGGGGCCCCGGTATTTACGATCGCGGCGGAGAGTTCGGCGGTCTCGCTGTCTACTAGTGACACGATGCCGCCCGATTTGAAATTGTCGACGGGACCCGAAGCTTGCGTTGCGAAACGGTGGGCTGCTCCAAGCACAAACACTTCATCAGTCACTGGGTCTCGAACAGTGAGCACACGAATTGTATTAATCGTGTTCGGATAAATGCGACGAGCGTAGTCCGCAGCTTGCACGATTTCCTCGAGCAAGTAATCCGTGTCGGAATCGAGTTCTTTGGGGGAGCTCGCTCTCATCACCCCGCGGCCGCCACTTCCGCGAACCGGTTTGGCGATGAATTCTGACGGGAGCGTTTCTTGGCCGTTTGCGAGTTGAATTTTTCCGGCTGAAAACTCGCCCAGAAACGTGGTCGTCGCGAATGCGAAAGCTCCGCCCCGAGCTCGTTCGTGAAAGCGGAGCTTGTCTGCAAAAAGCTGGCGAGCGGCCAGAGAGTTTAGCTTCGGCAAACGAAATTCGATCTCCCAATCGCTCAGAAAGGACTCCCAAGCAAATTGATCCAGCGGATACAACCAAGCGCGATTCGAAAAGAAGCCTTTGCGGAGCAGAGAGAGGCTGGTTCTTCCCGCCGAAGACCGGCGCTCCATCAGGTACCATTTCCGGTAACCTTCGATCCGACGACAGATGCTACTCCGCCAGCTCATAAGCGGGTCGGCTCAAGATTTGGGATGTACTGAGAAAACAGGCCGCGGATCTGGTCGTCGGCGATGTAGCGATCGTAGTACTGCATAGCCCAGATGGTGGGGTGGGAATTGCCCTCGATCACGGTCGGACCCTCGGGAGTCATCGCCAGATCCCAACCGACGAAGGTGAGAAACGGAAAGGCATTACCCAAATCCTCAACCATTTTCAGGGCCAGATCCCAGTCTGGAATTTGGACTCCGCTAATTTGCGATCCGGTGTCCGGATGCTGATCGAGGAGATCCATTCTCCCCTGCTCGTTGCGGACAGCGGCTTTTCCCAAAGCTCCGCTCTCAATATCCACGCTGGCGGAGATCCCCTTCGCGCTCAGGTTATCTATAGAGCCGGATTTGAGCGTGCCGAAACGGTGAAACGCCCGCAGCGGCACCGGGCGATTATCTCGATCTCGCAGCATCAGAACCCGGATCGTATTCAAAGAAGGTTCGTAAATCGCTTTGGCGTAGTCGGCCTGGAAAACAAAAGAGGTTACCACCGCATCAAAGCCGTCGTGCTTTTTAAGATCAGCTAGATCGCGGCAAATTTTGACCCCTTTGCCCTGCTTGCCGTTGGTTGGCTTTATTATGAAGCGACCGGTCTTCTCGAGAGTCTGGCGAAGGCGCTCCTGCCCATTTTCGTTCCACAAAATTCGGCCCGCACGGAAAACGCAAAAATTCTCCGGCGTCTCTATTCCGGCGGTGGAAACGAGTTTTCCAAACGCCTCTTTGTTATCGAGCATGACGGCAAAACGACCGTTCATACCGGTTAGGTATCGCTCATATTGCAGGCTGGTAATCAATCCGTCCAGATCCCCATGGATCGATCTCAACTCATGGGCAGTGATCGGGAAAAATCCGTTGGCGATGTCTTTGATCGGCTGGGAAAAGCCTACGCCGTGGGCGCCGACCACCCTCGCCTCCTTCAGATGCTTACGCCAATACTGAAGACAAAACCGGGATCTGCGGGCAATTTCTCGGAGGGACATGGGCTAAAGGGCAGGACAATAGAATGGATACTCTGCCGACTAAAATCGGTACAGTCTACATTTCCTTTAAGACGGTTTCCCTAGGTACAATCGTGATCATACTTCAATTTTAGCGGTCTCGGTACAAGTCTTTGGCTTTTCCTCCGCACCAAGAGTGTTCGATTAAGCGAACCCGATGCCCCTCTTTCACAGAACCACCCCGGACCAGTCACACTCACATGCATGAGGGCTATACATCACGATAGCTGCCGTCAGCAGGGTACGGAGCATTCAAAAAAGTTGTGATAGGTGGATTAGAATAATCGACTTCGGGATAAGTCCTTGAGTGTGGTTTTAACTGGTCGATACACGACTTTAGTATCAACCATCCAAGGCCCTGTCATTAGGCTATTTAATACCAAATGGAAACCGCAATATCCCCACCCTCTCACTCCGCGTCCACACTATCTAAGCGAGACGAAGAGCTCATTGGATTTCTAAAATCCATTCAGAACGGGGACTACCTTTCAGTCCCTCAGGGAAGCGACCCGCTATCAGCATCCGTCCGCGAACTGGCTGAAAGCCTTCATCAAAACGCGAAGGAGGAGCTCGGACGAGTCGTCGACCTATCGATACAAGCGAGTGAAACAGCAATACACTCCGCGAAAATGCTATCGGACCTCAAACAAGTCGATAACGAGGCCCAAACTATAGCAGCTGCCGGAGAAGAGATGGTTACGACCGCGAACTCGATCGGGGCCTTCGGGACCAACATTTCCGAGCAAGCCCACACTGCTGACCGTGCAGCATCCGCGGGTTCAGCAGCCTCTGAACGGGCAGTTCAAAAGATGAGCGAAATCACCACTGCGGTGAACGACACGGTATCTAAAGTCGACGCACTCGCAGAATTTTCCAACCGCATCGGCGGAATCTCTTCTGATATCAAAAAGATCGCAAATCAGACCAATCTCCTCGCCCTCAACGCCACGATCGAAGCAGCTCGGGCGGGCGAAGCAGGTAAGGGATTTGCTGTAGTTGCTGGCGAAGTAAAAACGCTGGCTACTCGAACCAAAGATTCCACCAGCGAGATCACTGAAATCATTTCCCAGCTTCAGAATGAAGTGCAGAATGTTCTACGCTCTATGAAAGAGAGCTCGGAGGCTGTCGCGCAAGGCCAAGACGCTATCATCGAAGTCGGAAAGCACGTGGAGGAAATCCATTACAAGATCGAAGAGGTAAACCGGAACACTGAGAGCATCTCAGCGACTTTGGCAGAGCAAGAGGATGCATCCCAAGAAATTGTTCGAGGCATAACTCAAATCGCAAGCAGGAGTGGCAAGAGCGTAGAAGGCATCGATCAAATGGTAAACTCCATGAACAAGGTCGAAACACTGATCAGTGCCCAGATCAGCAAATTGGCAGCACTGGAAGTTTCCGACAAGGTAATCAAACTCGCTCAATCCGACCACGTCCTGTGGAAGAAGCGGTTGGCAAATATGATAGCTGGCAAAGAAGGCCTCAACCACAGCGAGCTCGCCGACCACCACACTTGCCGGCTGGGAAAATGGTACGATCAAGTTACCGAGCAAAAATACCGCAAGAATCCCGTTTTCCAAAAACTAAAGGGTCCACATCAACTGGTACACGACCACGGTATTCAAGCTGTACGACTCTACAACGATGGGGATTTGGATGGAGCAATAAACGAAATTAAGAAAGTCGAAGAAGCCTCCCAAGACGTCCTCAGCATGTTGGCCGAACTGGAAAAGGCTTCCGACTAGCCAAAGCTGAACAACTACTTGGTAGATTTGAGTTCTCGAGCCTGAGACCTCACCTTTTCAAGTTCCTTAGCATCAAGCCGATCCAGGTTGCGCAGCTGCATGGTCATACGTGAGTTGCTTTGCAGGATTTTTTTGTGTCTGTCTAGAAAATCCCAATACAGCACAGTAAAAGGACAAGCATCCTTACCGCTTCTCAGACTCGGATCATATCGGCAGCTGGAACAATAGTTGCTCATCTTATCGATGTATTTTCCAGAGGCCACATAAGGCTTGGAAGCCATCACTCCACCGTCCGCATACTGCGACATGCCGAGCGTATTCGGGAGTTCGACCCACTCAACCGCATCGATGTAGACCGCAAGGTACCAACCATGGACTTCCTTCGGATCCACTCCCCGTAGGAGGGCATACAAACCGGTAACCATGAGTCGTTGGATATGATGGGCGTAACCGTGTTTGATCGTCTGCGTAATGACATCTCTCATACAAGACATATCAGTAGATCCGTCCCAATAGAATTTCGGCAGTGTGTTAGTCGCCCCTAATTCGTTTCGATCCAGATAATCCGGCATGTATCGCCAGTAGATTCCTCGAACGTACTCCCTCCAACCAAGAATTTGACGAACGAATCCCTCGACCGACTCAATAGGAGCCCTGCCCTTCTCATAGGCTTCCAAAGCAGCATCGACTGCTTCCCTCGCATCGATTAGCTTCAAGTTCAAAGAGGACGAGATTAGCGAATGGTTCAGGAACGGCTCCCCATTCCACATCGCGTCCTGATGAGCTCCGAACTGGGCTAGATTGTTATCTATGAAATCGGATAAGGCCTCCAAAGCCTCCTCCCGAGTCGTCGGCCAGTCGAAGTCCTCAGAAAAACCCGGATGATCGGCAAAAACCGTATCCATCGATCGGGTTACGTCTTCAAGCACCTTGCCAGGCTTAAATCGCTTTCTCGGGAACAACGCCTCAGGACCACCTTTCCCAAAGGACTTTCGATTGCTAGAATCGAAGTTCCATTTTCCACCCGCCGGTTCGCCATCCTCCATCAGAATGGAATGCTCTCTCCTCATCTCTCGATAGAAATACTCCATACGGAGTTGCTTCTTACCTTTCGCGTATTCATCAAATCGAGACGCATTGCAGTAGAAAGAGTCGTCCTCAAGGATCACCAGCTCTACACCAGCCTCTTCGCAGGCACTCTCAATTTCAGCGATGAGACGATACTCGCCAGGCTGCGTCACAAGAACCTTTTGCCAGTTTCCCTCCTCGAGCTCAGTAACGAGAGCACTCCCGATGCTATCGAAACGTTTGGAATCGTCTAGCTTACGATAGAGCACATCGATTCCCTTCCCTCGCAAGTTCTCCGCAAAACGACGCATAGCGACCAAGAACAAAGTGGTTCGCATTTTGGAGGACCAAACATAGCGAGATTCCCCAGTAACTTCCGCCATGAAGACTTTATCCTGCTTACGATCAAATTCGGCAAACGTCTGCAAACGATCAGACAGTTGATCGCCGAGGACTAAAACCAGGTTCCGGGTTCGAGAGGCATTCGGCATGGTTGGATGGAAAACATAATCTGGAGCAATATCGATCCAATACTACCACCTGCCCCTGCGTGCACAGGATATGAACCACTTTAACCAGTTAACGTAACTCGGCGATGAAGCCGTATTTACATTAGTAAGACAAAAAATTCCAGCCAACTGAATGCAGAATGCAAAAACCAGTATTCGATATGCACGCTTGTCGGGCTTGGAGTAGCGAAAAAATCAAAACTTCACAGAAACTTCCCCTCTAGGCTATGTCTCTTCATCCACGTTGGCACAGCAACTGCGATTGACTGGGTAAACATCCAAAAAAGGAATACACTATGATATCAACAGACAACCGACAGAAACTCGCGAACGAACTCGAAACTATCGTAGCCTACACCAATGACTCCGTGAAAGGATTCGAAAAGGCTACCGACAAGATCGACAACTCCAACGAAACCCTAAAACAATTCTTCCTGTCCACCGTGATATAGAGAGAGACCTTGGCAAACGAACTCAACGAGCGACTGAAGTGCATCGGCGAAGATGAGGAAACAGGAGGATCTATAAAGGGAGCCGCCCACAGAGGCATCATCTCCGTGAAGGATACATTCACGTCCGGCAACAACGCTACCGAAATTATCGAAGAAGCTTTGCGAGGCGAATCTCAACTTCTAGAAGAAATCGATTCAACATTTCAAGATCTGGAAGCAATCGACGGAGAAACTCGTAATGCCATCGTGAACCTAAAGGAGAATGTGGTACGCACCATGTCCGAACTTCGCAATCAGAAGTAGACGATTACTACACACTCTCAACTAATATTAAAAGAGGCCGCCTTCATAAAGGCGGCCTTTTTCATGGGGAAAATATGTAATTATTGGATAGATACAGATCCTACAACTCAGCAAAAGTCGCAACTAAATCTAACAGCTCGCTACTTCGATTCAGGCCATCGACAAAGCGCTCAGGTATGCCCGACAAGCCGACCTGTGCTCCGACCAACGCTCCGGCTAAAATGGCTCGAGATTGATTTTGTCCACCTCCATTGATGGCGTGCAAAACTGCGGACTCGAAATCGTCCGAAAAACGGGCAGCCAAATAATAAGCGGCAGGGAGTATATGATACGCTGCACACGGCATTCCGTAAACGATCGAGACTTTCCATGCAGGCTCTATCTTCAACGACGGATCGTTTGCCGCTTGCGCCATGTAAGACGGAGAAAGCAGAGCATCGGGGGAGGCGAAGTTTCCGATTCGCTCCTTTTCTTTTTGACCAGACTTTGGCGGTTCAAGGTTTCCAGAGGTTACCGCATGAAAAGGCAAGCGGCCGTCTTTGACTTGAGCCATGAGTTTGGAGGAAATTTCTTCATCCATTTTCTCTCCTTCCACCAAAAAGGCTAGCAAAGCGGAATATGCTAAAGTCAGCGAGAGAATCGTGTCATCGGAATGAGTCACAGCCGCATTTCGCAATACTGACTCCGCGAGTTGTTTCGGATCATCAGAGTAAAGTACTGAAATGGCCAATACACGTTCGATCGCCTCGGTTGTGTCAGCGTTGCCGGCAGTATTGTCCCAGCCTAAACCCAGCCCGATCCTTCTCTTCCAAGCCTCTCGAATGGATTGGCTGGTGTAGCCGCCGGGGCCACTATACGGGGATCCATCTATCTGGGCAAACAAGCCATTCTCCAAGGATTCACAAAAGTCGGTATGGTCATACGATCCCTTACGAACACACGACTTCATAACCATCTCCAAAATGTAGCCGGCTTGAGAGCTATCACCCGCGGAGCAGGCCTCATGATAGCGACCGGCCTTCGGATTTGTGTATCCATCGATCCACTCTCCATAGTCATTGCGCTGTTCGTCTAGGTCGTAGTACCAGTGCGGTCCTAGCCCCAGAGCATCACCGATGAAGGCTCCCATAAGAGCCCCCGCTTTTCGATCTTGCTTATTTATCGCCGGCATTGATCACGATTTTTTTGCTAGCTCTCAGACCATCAATTGCGAAGCGGCCCGCACCCAGAAGCGCAATAGCCACGAAAGCTCCGAGATAGATCAAAGCGCTTTCTTTGTCTTTGAAAGGGTCCGACCAATGTACGGAAAACACGGCAACAGCCATTGTTGCTATGAGCGGTATCATTGCAACTCGGGTATAAAATCCGAGTACCACGAGCGCCGAGCATACAACTTCCGCCAAAACCGCCAAAGAGAGCGAAACTGCCGGACCGAGACCAATGGGATCGAGGAACTCGATGGGACCTCCACTGATCAAGCTCATGAGCTTTCCCCAACCATGATTTACGAGCATCAGACCTCCGAAGGTGATCCGTAGCACGAGAAGAGCGATATCCTTACTTGTATTCATTTTATAAATCATCGAGGAGGCGGCACATGGCAGCAGCAAGGGGGCGAACTACTCCCCAGACGCGTCGACGTCCATAAGTACGCTCCGCTTCCTTCAGGGTAGCCAACGAGCGAAACGGATTTCCGATTTAGCGACTAGCCCACAGAACTAGAGTTACGGACGATTTCCACTTAGAGCTTGTCTCGAAAAATTCCAGACGCAGCCTCCTAAGCATGAGACCCCTACACGTGTTAGCTACCCTAGCCCTACTCTTTTCATTTAACCCCTTGGATGCAAAAAGCTGGAAGGAAGCGATCGACTCGGACCCAGACTGGTATCGAAGCGAGGAGGCCCACAGCTATTGCGAAGCAGTGCTAGCCTACCAATACCCTTCTGGCGGATGGCCAAAAAACCACGATATGAGCCACGCACCTTCCGCGACGCAAAAAGAGAAACTCGCAGTGTACAGCCGCAAGGGGACGATCGACAACGGTGCGACCTACAGCCAGATCGAGTTCCTTGCCAAATACCATTCTGCAAACCAGGACCCCGCTTCACGCGAAGCTGCAGTGCGAGGCTTCCGCTTTCTCCTGGAGGCTCAGTATGATAACGGCGGATGGCCCATGTTCTATCCGCTTCTGGGAAGCTACCACGACAACATAACTTTCAACGACAATGCGATCGCGGGAGTGCTCAACCTCCTGATGGACGTCCGAAAAGGGAAAAAGAGTTACGAATTTATCAACGACGAACTTCGCTCAGAGCTACGCCTTTCTCTGGAAAGGGGCATCCAAAACGTACTCGATTGCCAAGTGCGACAAAACGGGAAGCCGACTGTTTGGGCGGCCCAACACGACCCTGTGACTCTGCGACCCGCAGCAGCGAGAGCATTCGAGCCAGCTTCCTTAAGCGGAGCGGAATCCGTGGAGCTGGCGAAATTCTTGATGCGAGTATCTCCTCCCAATCAAGAAATCAAAGATGCCATAGAAGGAGCAATGACTTGGCTCGACGAGCATGCAATCTATGGACTGGAACTCCGCTACAACGAGGACAAATCCGATCGATTCCTCGTAACAGCCCCAGATGCGCCACGAATGTGGGCCCGCTTCTACGAGCTAGAAACCAACCGGCCAATTTTTACAGGGCGCGATAGCGCAATCCATTACGAGTTCATGGAGATCGAAAGGGAGCGGCGAGCCGGCTACGCCTACTACGGAACTTGGGCAGAAAAGGTCTTGGCCAAAAACTATCCCGAATGGAGAGCGAAGTGGATCAACGAAAATGGACAGCTCACAACTCGAAACTAGGAGTGGTAAGTGGTCTAAATTTTGAAAAACGGCTGCACGACGTTAAATAGGGTGTTAAAGTCCAATTATGACTTAGAGAGCGCTTCCTCTCTTTGCATCTGCACCGTAGAACCTAAAGATCCAGCCTCTGATTTCTCCTAAAAGCCCACCATGAGACGAATCTTCCCAAATATCGTACTGATAGCGTTTGGGTTACTCGCATTTGCAATTTACGGCCAAGAAAAGTCGCCGCTCGATCTTCTACTCAGCCGTGGGATCCCAAAATCCGAATCTTTCCAGAGCCGAACCACAGGCATTCGAGGAGATATTCGAGGCAGTACCGTGCTGCCAAACGGCGAGATCGGGTTCATCGCAGACAACGGGCTGACCGCCTTTGATGGAACCAATTGGAGCGAAGTCGAGGGCTTGGACTGGGCCATGGATTTCGCATGGATTAACGATAGCAAAATGGCGGTGTCCCATGGAAGGGATATCTCGATTTTCGAATCTGAGCCGAGCGGCGGATACAAGCTTTCCCTCTTTTTTCATGACGATGACGCCCCGTCCGACCTCATCCCCTTTAGCTCGATCGCATACTTCCAAGGCTATATTTTCGCAACTGCAGGCACGCGATTGATCATCATAGATCCAGAAGGAAAAGGAAGCTATCATCAGCTGGAAAATTGGACCAACGTCTGTTTCTCCATTGGAGATGAACTATACGTGACAGGCGGAGCGGAAGGCATTTTGAACCGCTGGGACGAATCGGAGCAAAAGCTGGTCAATGCGGTAGACCTACTGAGCGGATCTGGAATCTATGAGTGGATTGTGCAGGCTATTCCGCGAGCGGAAGGGGGCTACTGGCTGCTAACCGAGCACGATAACGTAATCGGTTTCGACGGGAGCAAGACTTGGGCTTGGCCAGGAAACGAAATCATATCAAGGGACTCTACCAAAATTCGCTCTCTCGTTGAAACGTCCCCCGGCCGGCTGGCCATAGGTACTTCGAGGCAGGGCATGCTTCTGTTCAAGGAAGACGGATCTTTGCGACTCCGATTCTCAGTTCCGCAAGGATTGGAAAGCTCCCATGTTAAAAATCTAGCCACAGACCAACAAGGGGGAATTTGGATACACACTCAAAACTACCTTACCCGCCTACCCCAAGAACCAAAAAATTTTCTCTTTCATGGAGCCCATGGCCTCTCGGAAGGAGTTACCTGCATCGCCCTATTCAACAACAGAGTCTATCTGGGAACTGACCGTGGTTTGTTCGTAAACAATCCTGAGGCGGAGACCTTGGTCGACACTTTCGAAATCATCCGAGACGGATCCGCCACAGAGAGCTTGTTTGTATTCAAAGATTCCCTCTTTGTCGCTGGGGCAGAGCTTTTCACGATATCACGAGACGGGCAAATCAAGGAGCTAGATGGAGCGGGCTCCACCAACTTCTGGCAACCATCAAGATTTCCAGACACCCTCTTAGTTGGCCACCACCTCGGAGCACTGAGGATCGACGCGGCCGAAAACGGCGAATTTAAAACCACCCGCTTGGATGGACCAAGTTCCACCTTGCAGTCGATTGTTGAAAATCGCGAGGGCGAGCTGCTTGGAAGTACTGGAACCAATCAATACGCACGTATTCGTCTAGATGAGGTTGGAGGTCAGTTCTCCCTGCACAGATTCTCGAATCAGACTGCTTCACACTGGAGCAATCTGGTCTCCGTAGAAGGAAACATCTATTCCAACGGTGTTGTTAGCAAAGTCTGGGACTCTCAACAACAAGCATTCCTCCAAGCCCCCGAAATGATTTATTACGTTGGGGATCAGCCTTATGGATTCGAACACGTATACGGAAAATCAGCTGAGGACGCATACGTCGCGATTTCTTCTAGAAGTTCGATCACAGTGCCTCGACCCGATCGTCAGGTTATCGGAGAGATCTCGTCGATCCACAATAGCACCGATATGCGGGCTGATTGCCTAGTCTACGATTCCAAGGGAGGCGTTTGGGCCGGCGGGAGTTTCGGACTTTTCTTCGCGTCTCCAACAACAAAACCTTCCGAGACAACAAGCATTGTCCCGAGACTTCACCAGGTCATCTCCACTGTCGACGGCGAGAATCTCCCTATCAACCATACCTCTCCCTCGCCCCTAAAACTAAAGTCCAATCTGAACTCTCTAGAGATTACAGCTGAGTATCCTAATTTCAATACATCAAACCATCAACGCTTCCAAATATACCTTCAGGGGCTCGATCCGAATTGGACCGAATTTTCAGAATCGAATCAAAGGTCTTTTTCTAATCTAGAGCCAGGAACGTATCAGCTATTCCTGACAGCGATGGACCCCTTTGGAACGACAGATACAGTTTCGGCCCTCAGCTTCCAAATCCTGCCCCCATGGTATAGAACCTTTCCAGCATACTTCCTCTATCTACTAGGGAGTATTCTCTTCGTTGTAGGAGTTGTTTACTTATACAACAAACGCCAGATAGAGAGAAGCAAGGAACTAGAGGATTTGGTCAAAGAACGTACCAAAGAAATCGAGCTCAAGAACGCGGAATTGGAAAAACAGGCACGCCGATTAGAAAACCAGAATGAAGAGCTCGGCGAGAAAACCGAAAAGTTGACGACGACAACTGAAACCTTGAGCTCTACCCTTAGCCAGCTTCAGCTCATGCAAGATCAGCTCGTGGAAACGGCAAGAACCGCAGGAAAGGCAGAAATCGCCATCAATGTTCTACACAATATCGGCAACGTGCTAAATTCAGTGAACGTAGCGCTTAGCGTTCTCAACGAACGCATGGACAACTCCAAAATCGCCAACCTCACGCGCATCGCAATTCTCCTCGAAGCGAATAAAGACCATATCGACGAATTCCTAACCCAAGACCCAAAAGGAAAATCCGTGCCCGAATACTTGATACGGCTATCTCAAATACTCAATGAGGAGGCCCTCGCCACCCAATACGAGCTGTCCGTCATGGGGGAAGATATCGACCACATAAAAAGCATCATCGCCGCTCAGCAAACCCATGCAAAAGCGGAAAGTCTCTACGAAACGATTGAACTTAGAGGTCTTTGCGAAAACGCACTCAGCATCCTGGGAGGGCAAGGCACCCGCAACGAATTTGAGATAATCAACGACATCCCCGCCCATATTCAAGTCGAGTGCGACCGGCACAAGCTGCTTGATATAGTTCTAAACCTGGTAACCAACGCCAGCGATGCGATCCACGAAGAAGACCCTCCTATCGGAGTCATAACCTTCGAGGCCGAGCTCGTCGAGGAGGGAGATTTCATGCAACTCCGCGTCACAGATAACGGATGCGGAATAGACAAGGAAACCATGAAGAGCCTTTTCCGTCACGGTTTTACAACCAAGGCGAAAGGACACGGATTTGGCCTGCATAGCTGCGCCAATACAGCACAGGCCGTCGGAGGCACATTGACCCTGGAAAGCGAAGGGAAAGGTAAAGGAGTGACCGCGATCCTAACCCTACCGGTTAAACCACGAAAATCCAAGGTCTCCGAAAGCAATTAAGATTACGGATACAAAAAATGCGACCCGCAAGCAGCGAGCCGCACCTAAATTAGAACTGCCGTAAGGCCTAAACGTTGCGAGCAGTCACCTCTAGAAGGTGGTAACCAAACTGCGTTTTAACGGGACCTTGAACTTCGTTTACCGGAGCTGAAAATACGACCGCGTCGAATTCAGGAACCATCTGTCCTCGTCCAAACTCTCCAAGAGCTCCGCCACTTTGTCCAGATGGACACTTGGAGTGGGCCTTCGCGAGATCTTCAAAAGACTCACCAGCTTCGATTTTCGCCTTCAGCTCGCTGCATTGCTCTTCGCTCTCGACCAAAATATGGCGAGCGCTCGCCGTTGGCAAAGAATCGCCACGAGCAGTCACCTCCAAAAGATGATAGCCAAACTGGGTCTTAACGGGGCCTTGGACTTCCTTAACTGGAGCGGAAAAGACAACCTTGTCGAATTCCGGAACCATTTGACCGCGGCCAAATTCACCCAATTCGCCGCCACGCTGGCCGGACGGGCACTTGGAGTGGGCCTTCGCGAGATCAGCGAATGATTCGCCAGCTTCGATCTTGGACTTCAGTTCATTGCAAAGTTCTTCGCTCTCAACGAGAATGTGACGGGCGCTTGCTCTAGACATAGTAATATCGGTTTACGGTTTACCTTGGGTTTTCAGGAGCAAAGACCTTGGGAGCTTTGTTCCGGAAGGTAAAGGATCAATCCCATCGTCCGATAGGATAGCTCAAATGCCTCGAGCTGCCGCTATCTTGACCAAGCCAAATCTTGCCCCGCAGGATCAGTCAGCTACCTTGCCACAAGACAGAAAAGAAACGCCCCTCGATCTAGGCATCGTAATTGCTGCCAATCTCCTCGAATCCTACCTGCCAAATCTCCCTTCCCATGTCCCTTACCTTACCCAACCGCATTGGTCTGGGGCTGTGCTTAGCGCTGCTCGCCTTTCAAGCCATCGCTATCGTGTACGCCCGATTCACCCCTGCCCGCTATTTCTGCTGGGCTCCCTACGATACCCAAGACAGATACGAGGTCACGATAGAAAGAGAAGGCCTCACTCTATCCGAATCCGAAGCTACCGAACGGTACCGCTTTCACTCCAACGCCTGGCAGCAGCATTCCATCTACAATCTGCTCAATGCCATTGAGCAGTACGAAACGTCCTACGGCATCGAAGACGGGGCCCGAATCACCGTCACTTATTCACGCAACGGCCATCCCCAAGAAGTTTGGAGCTACCCTAGATGAACGCCTACCTCAAATCACTCAACCCCTTCGAGTGCCGCGATACGGAGATGCTTCCCCAGCTTCTTTTGGTATGCAAACTTTGCTTCTGCGTCATCGTTTTGAAAGGCTACTACCTCGAGCTGGAAGCACCCTTTCTTCCCTTCATCGCCTGGCTAGATGTATTTCACGGCTCCGCTGCGTACACCTGGCTGATGCGTGCCGGAGCCCTGGGCGGTGGAACTATGATACTCTTTAACATCAAGCCAAAGGTCGGCGCCACTTTACTCGGGAGTATCCTTTTGCTGCACCTCCTAGGAACTCGCCTGGACTTCAAAAACCACGTCATGCTAACCGCCTGCGTATTTTTGATCTGCGGCTTAGCTCCCAACTCACATGTCATGCGACTCTACCGCTGGCAATTCGCCCTCCTCTACTTTGGAGCTGCGTTTAACAAACTACTAGAGACCGACTGGCGCAACGGCCGCTTCTTTCAAAACTGGATGGAGAACCGGCTAAATAGCCCCTTCCTATCCGACATCGCCCACGCCACAAACCCGACTCTGGTCTACGCCGGAGCCAGCTGGGCAACCATCATTCTGGAGTTTGTATTCGTTTATCTGATCCTCGACAAACGCTGGAACCGAACAGCCATATGGCTCGCCGCCGGATTCCATTTCTCTACCACCGTGTTCACTGGAGGCAGCATATTCGGCTTTTTTGTACCGGGGCTGCTCATCGCCTTTCTGGGGTTCGATGAAACGAGCCTAGTAAGAACAACGCCATCCGCAGCAAAGCCTCTCTTCACTCAAAAGCAAGAAGCGATAAAATCTTCAGTTTCCACATACTGGTTACTCTTTACGCTGTTTTGGCTCATTCACTTATACGCCCCTTATTACTTCTACACACAAACTGCTGTATTCACTTTTTGTTACCTAGCCCTGTTCCCATATTCGGATACAGTGAATTGGGTTCGAAGAAACACTCGTTCAAATAATGACACGCCTGTTCTCGAATCTTGAGTCCTTCGGAAATAGCGTAGCTCTCGTTTGCCAAGACGGAAGTGAGTTGAACTATCGGGAACTGGCCGAGAGAGCGGACCTATTCTGCCGAAACATGGCGGCAAATCCGGGTCTACTTGCTTTGGAAGCAAGCAATGATCTCGAATCAATCTTAGCATTAATTGGTGCCTGCCGGGCCAATTGTCCCGTTCTGCTGCTAGGACCAGGAGACCTCGAGCAAAAGTCCCATATACAAGGAATATTTCGGCCCGACTATATATTCAGAGGCGAAGAGGGAGCCAAGGTAATAGAACCGCAAAGCGACTCGCCGGAAAGAGAGCGCTACTACCCAGAGCTCGCCTTGATGCTGTCGACCTCAGGAAGCGCCGGAAGCGCTAAGCTCGTAAGGCTCTCCCATCAGAACCTCATCTCTAACGCCCACTCGATAATCGAGTACCTCGACCTCAAACCAGAGGACCGGGCAGTAACCAATCTTCCACTACACTATTCGTTCGGACTTTCGATCTTAACCTCTCATCTGCTCTGCGGAGCCTCCCTCCTCTCCACATCGCTTTCCATAGTCGACGAGGAGATTTGGGAATTGCTCGAGACAAAAAAAGTAAGCTCCCTTTCCGGAGTTCCTCGCACTTACGAAATTCTCGCTCAAAACGGATTTCTCGATCGCGACCTGCCAGACCTGAAGACGATGACTCAAGCCGGAGGGAAGCTTGAACCACACTTGGTCGAACTCTTCGCCAACAAGCTTTCCAAAGCTGGAAAACGTTTCTTCGTGATGTATGGGCAAACCGAGGCATCTCCTCGCATTTCATATCTTCCACCAGATTACGCCTCCAGCGACTCGGACTCTATCGGACAATCTGTACCGGGTGGACGGATACGAATAGTCGACAGCGAGGGGAACGACATAGAGCAAGCGAACACTCCTGGAGAACTTGTCTACGAGGGGCCTAACGTCATGATGGGCTACGCGACTTGCCGCGAGGATCTAGCCAAAGGGCAAGGCCCCAGCGAACTGAAGACTGGCGACATCGTTATCCGAAAAGAGAACGGTCTCTTCAAGATTGTCGGTAGAGCGAGTCGCTTCGTGAAGCTCGCTGGTCTTCGAATCAGTTTGGACGACGTCGAACGCATCGTCAAAGAGGACGGCACGGCTTGTCTCGCGACGGGAGACGATAGACAACTTCTCATCGCCATCGAGCAAGGTGACGAATCCCAATCTGGAAAGCTGAAAGAGAAAATCGCCCAGAAACTTAAAATCCCGCTACCTTCTGTTAGCGTACTGCCCTTTGCGGAGCTGCCTCTCCTACCATCCGGAAAGCCCGACTACGTCAGCGTCAAGAACGAAGCCAAACGGCAGGCCGATCGCCAAGGATCATCTGATTTGCGAAGCGAGATCGCTACCCTCCTAGGGCGAGACTCATTACAAGATCACGAAACGTTCTACAACGCCGGAGGAGATTCGCTAAGCTATATCGAAGCGAATTTCCTAGTGGAAAAACACTTTGGCCAAGCAGTCCCTAGCTGGGAGAAAATCCCTTTCGGCAAACTGTTCGCTCTCGATCCTGATACAGATCACAGCGGTGAAGTTTCCCAGCCCCGGCCGTTGGACAGTCTCTTTATCGCTCGTTCGATCGCCATCGCCCTAGCCATGGTTTCCCACGCCTTTTTGCAGTTCAAGGTATGGGGAGAGCTTCCTGAATTCTGGAGACTCTTCACCCGGGCAGCGACTCCTACATTTCTGATAATCTTTGGTATCGGTCTAGCTCGGAACTATAGCCGGCGAGCCGAGGCGAAAGACTTGAAGCTGCTCGCCAGCCGTTTCTTGCCCAAAGCAGCGACGATCTACCTCGCCATCGTCGCCAACCTGATTTGCTCCCTCATAGGAAAAAAACTCTCGTTCCAGGACATGTTGGAGGCCCTGCTTTTCATGCATGGGGGACGCTTCATCGACATCTTGGCCCTGTACTGCGTGCTCTACGCATTGATGCCTTTCGTCGTTAAATTTATCGAGGAACGCCGGTTCACCGGGATCTGGGTACTGATCGTGATCCCTTGGACCCTTTGGCCCTTCTTGCACGAAATCGACAGCCAGTCCTACCTATTGTCCTTTCTATTTGGTATCGGACAAGAAGTCGGTCCAAGCGTACCCTACGCCCTCACATTCTGCCTGTTTGGTTATGCCATGGGAGCCAAGGTCCAGAAGGATGGACGAGGGAAAGACGCGGTCTACATCCTCCTCCTTGCCTTCGGAGCCCTCTTTTTCGGGCTTACTCACGAAGGCATTTCCGGAGCAATCGAAGGGATCGGAGATATTTCGCTTCGACGAGAAAACCACCCCCTCTACTTCGCCTTCGGCATTCTCTCCGCGATCGTTATCCTGCTGCTGGCCAAAGGGCTTGCGAAGTTTACTAAGGATTCCGAAAACGCAAAACTGGCGTTCGGCCTAGGGGCTAATTCCATCTTTTCGTTCACCTTCGGCAACATGGTCCTAAACCTAGGGCCTACGCCGTATACTGGACTTCTGCCGGGACTAGCCCTGTCAGCGGCCTTCATGCTGGGGCTTACCATGATTACCTACGATATCAGCCGTCCCAAGCCGCGCTTTTTTGGTCCCATCACTCGCTGGATTCAGAGAGGATTTCGCACTATCCTCTTCACCGGGAAAAGGCGGAGTAACCCACGAAGCTAAGTTCTAAAAAGAGACTTCGCCCCTCGCGAGCTAGGCGGGAACTCTGACGGGATTTCAAAATGCCACGAGCGAGGGCTTACCTCCACTCCACGGGATTGACACACCCCTGTCACAGGGTAACTTGCCCGCTGCCTAAAAGAACCTATTGGCGCTCAATTAGCCAAACCTACAAATCCCATGTCCTACTTCGACACCGTCAGCCTCGCTCCCGCCGATCCGATCCTCAGCCTCACCGAGGCTTTCAAGGCAGACAAAAACCCCGAAAAAATTAACCTTTCGGTGGGCGTCTTCGTTGATCAATCCGGAGTCACCCCCATCCTCGAGACCGTCAAGGAAGCCGAGCGCCGCATACTCGAAGCCTCGACTTCCAAGAGCTACCTGCCCATGACCGGCACCCCAGCCTATGCAAGCCTCACCCAGAAGCTCTGCTTTGGTGAAGAGATCGCCGAGAGCCTGCAAGGCAAAGTCACTTCCTTGCAAACGCCAGGCGGCACCGGAGCCCTGAGAGTTGCGGCCGACTTCATCGCTAAAAACACTTCCGCCCAAACCATCTGGCTTTCCAATCCTACTTGGGCCAACCACAAGGGCATTTTCGGCGCTCCCGGATTGAAGCTGGGCACCTACGACTACTTCGATTCCGCCAACTTGAGCCTCGACTACGATGCATTCCTAAAGTCGCTCGAATCCATTCCCGCAGGCGATGTCGTCGTACTGCACGGATGCTGCCACAACCCAACCGGAGTGGACCTGACCCCTGAACAGTGGGAAGACGTGGCCAAGATCGCTGCCGCCAAAAAGTGGATACCGCTGGTGGACTTCGCCTACCAAGGCTTTGGCGATGGCATAGTGGAAGACGCCGCCGCGGCCCGCATAGTGGCCAAAGCGGGATTGCCAGCTTTTGTCTGCCAATCGTTTTCCAAGAATCTCGGACTCTACCAGGATCGCGTCGGAGCCCTGCACGTGATCACCGACGACGCCAGCAACTTGGCAAACGTAGTGAGCCAACTGAAAATTTCGGTCCGCGTAAACTACTCCAATCCGCCAGCCCACGGTGGAGCAATCGTCACCACAATCCTTTCCGACGAGAAGCTCACCGAACAATGGCATGCCGAGCTGAAGGCTATGAGAGACCGGATCGCCAGCGTGCGCACCCAGTTTGTCGACGCCTTGAAAGCAGCCGGAGTCGAAAAGGACTTCACCTTCCTGACTCAGCAAAAAGGCATGTTCTCATTCACAGGCTTGGGCAAGGAACAGGCAACCGCTCTACGCGAGGAGCACAGTGTGTACATCGTCGATTCAGGCCGCATCAACGTAGCGGGCATAACTGATTCCAATATCGATCGGGTCGTCGCGGCCATCAAAGCCGTTCTCTGACGAACCCACCCCCCAATCTCATTTAACCAAAAGGCGGGCCATCGAGGCTCGCCTTTTTTACGCCCCTATTTCGTCACGCAAGCGATTCCATCTCTGATTCGTGCTTTGATCATATGACCGCTTCACCAAAACTTCTCGAACCGATCAAGCTCGGAGACCTTCAGCTAAACAACCGCGTGGTGCACGCGCCCATGACACGGACCAAGGCCGAGGCCGACTTTACGCCTACCGATCTCATGGGCGAATACTATGCCCAACGATCTGGAGCCGGCCTCCTGATCGCAGAAGCGACTGCCGTCTCCCCCGACGCGATCGCTTGGATGCACCAGCCCGGAGCCTTCAAACCAAAACACGTAGAGGGTTGGAAAAAAGTCACCGATGCGGTCCACGCGAAGGGCAGCAAAATTTTCCTGCAAATCTGGCACCCAGGCCGAGCCACCCACACCGCCTTGAACAACGGCACCCTCGCGGTTGCCCCTTCCGCAATCCGCCTCGAAAACGACCAAATCCACACCCCGGAAGGAAAAAAAGACTACGAAACGCCCCGAGCTCTGGAAACGGAGGAGATCCCGGGAATCGTTGCCCAATTCAAACAGGCGGCCATCTACGCGCAGGAAGCGAATTTCGACGGAGTGGAAATCCACGGAGCGAACGGCTATCTGATTGACCAATTCCTTCAGTCCAAAACCAACCACCGCGCTGACGGATATGGAGGATCGATTGAAAACCGCTACCGCTTCCTCGACGAAGTGGTCCAAGCAGTTCTCGACGTTTTTCCCGCGAATCGAGTCGGAGTTCGCCTCGCCCCCAATGGAGTCTTCAACGACATGGGCTCCAACGACTACCAAGAGCAATTCCTATATGTCGCGTCTCGACTCAACGAATACAGCTTGGCCTACCTTCATATGATGGACGGGCTCGCCTTCGGCTTTCACGAGCGCGGCGAGCCGCTCACTTTGGCTCAATTTCGCGAAGTCTACCATGGGACTCTAATCGGAAATTGTGGATACACGCAAGAAACAGCGGAGCAACGTATCTCTTCCGGCGAGGCGGACATGATCGCCTTTGGCCGTCCTTTCATCAGCACTCCCGATCTCGTAGAGAGATTCCAACACGGCTGGGCGCTAAATGAAGAACTGGATCCGGCCAAATGGTACCTTCCTGTAACAAGCGAAGGATACACGGATCTCCCCACCGCCCAAGAGGCGGAGCTGGCGTAACCTCTAACGGACTTTCGGAAAAAGAAGAGCCCGCGGATCACTCCGCGGGCTCTTTTGCTAGGAAAATGAACTGCTACTTCAGAACTACTTTTCCAAAGCTGCCATAGCGGACTTCATGTAGCCCATGGAGTAAGCCATTCCGGCGTACCACGGAGCGCTGCAAGCCATACCTGGTGCGTGGTCTGGAATGAGGACTCCCTGGAAATCGTGCTTCTTAAGAATTTCTAAAATACGGACCATATCGATATCCCCTTCATCGATGAACACTTCACGATAGTCGGGCACCTTGCCTCGCACATTTCGAAAATGAATGTATCCAATCTTTTGTTGCGCGGCGTATTTCTCGGTAGCCTCGTAGATATCCCCTTCCGTCATCTCCGCCAGGGTGCCGAGGCAATACTCTAAACCGCTCGCTTTGCTGGGAACGATGTCTAGGAGGCGTTGATACATGTCTGGTTGATAGACGAGTCGCGGAGTATCCCGCAAGCGAGGCACGGGAGGATCGTCCGGATGGGCAGCTAGTTGCACGCCGGCCTCTTCCGCCACCGGGACCAACTCATTTAGAAAATAGGTCAAACGCTCCCACAACTCATCGCTGCTGATTCGTGTCCGCTGCGCAGTGCCAGTCGCGTTCTCATCAAAAGTCATGTTCCAGACCATTCCATCCGGCATAGGCTCTTCGTCCACGAAGCCCTCCATACCCACTCCACCCGCTTCACCGCGACCGTAGGTTCCGATGGTACGACCATAAACGCCGGCCAAGCTAAAATTGTAGCCCATGATGGCCACTCCCATTTCCCCCAAAAGGCGGATGGTCTGCTTCAAGCCTTCGATCTGCTGTTCCTTCTTTGGTCCATCGAGCAAAACATCGTGCCAATGGGCAGGATCGAAATTCTCCACCGCGTGCCAGATCAAGCCCTCCCCTTCGATCAGATCCTTGACCGCTTGCAGCTCCTCGCGACTCCAAAGCTTATCGGGATCACCTGCATGGCCCCAGCCTCCACCACGGCCGCCGCTAGTGGGTTGATCGCTTCCGTCTCCTGCTTGGTTAAAATAGTCGACCAAGTGGACGACGATATGCGTGGCTCCGCATTGCTTGGCGAAACGCAAGTGCTCTTGGTCGAGCATGTGTCGGTATAAACCAAATCCTAAGTGCATTCGAGGTATAGAAAGCTAAGGGTTAAAATCCAACAGAGGCGCCGCCATCCACTGGCAGGCAAACTCCGGTGATAAACTTGGCTGCTGGTGAGGCAAGATAAGCCGCCGCCCAACCAATGTCTTCTGGATCGCCAAACACGCCCAAGGGAGTTCGCGTAAGAATCTTCTCCTTGCGCTTAGGATCCGCATCGAGGGCCTTATGCATCATTTCGGAGTGAATCCAGCCGGGAGCGATCGCGTTGATACGAACTCCACGAGGAGAGAAATCGGCGGCCAAAGCACGCACCAGCCCAAGGTGAGCGGTCTTCGCAGCGGAGTAAGCCGCCACCAGCGGAATTCCAAAAAGAGAAGCCATCGAAGCGGTGAAAATGATATTTCCGGTGCCACGCTCCATCATGCGTTTTCCGAACTCGCGACTGAGGGCGAAGCCAGCATTCACATGCGTCTGCATGACATTTTGAAAAGCGGTATCGGAAATCTCGCTGGCATCCTTTTTCAGATGCACGCCGGCATTGTTGATCAAAGTATCCACCGGCCCGATCTCCGTCTCGACTCCTTCGACCAAAGCAGGAATACGCTCCAACTCGGTCACGTCGCAAACTCGGTAACTCGCCCTTTCTCCGATGCCTTCAACCGCTTCCTGCAAAGCGTTCTCCCGGCGGCCAACCAGCACCACTTCCGCGCCGCAAGCAACCAAGCATTTAGCCATTCCGAGGCCCAATCCGGTGCCCCCCCCAGTGATGAGAGCTCGCTGTCCAGTGAGATCAAATGCGTTTTTCATGTAGGCCCCATACACACTCGAACCCCGATTAAAAAGAGAATTGATAACGGCGAGAATAACCCGATGTTATAAATTGCTATGCCATCTGATGACTACCCACACAAACTTGTACCTCCGTCGGAGCGTTACCCGACCTGGCAAGGCAAGGCTCAGGAGGGACTTCTCTACCTGGGATGGGGAGCTAGAAACTTCAGCGACGAGGCGATTCCGGTCCATAGCAATCCGGGCTGGACCTACTGGGTGCTCCTGGAAGGAAACGTCACGATCCAACACCGAAACGGCAGCCGCGACTTCACTGAAGGCGAAGGACTGCGCTGTGGGCCAAGGTACCCATTCGGCTTCCCGTTACAAAAAGGGAACTCCATCAAAGTCCTCAATTGGATTTGGAAGGACAAATCGGAAGGTAATGAATGTAGTGAGAACGAGGCAGAAACCGTAGCGTTCTCAAAGGACCAAATTCGCATGCTTGCAGCCCTGCACGAGCAAAGCCGCATCCTGACCTTGGATACATCCGCCAACGGTCTAGCCACCCTCGCTCACATAAGAAGTCTGCTGGACCTAGCCTTTCAAAGAGCTCGCGACAGTCAGAACAGTAGCGACGGGCAAAACCGCGTCCTAGCAGCGCGTCAATGGATGTTGCACAATCTAAACAAGACAAATCCCTCTTCCTCACTCGCTCGATTCCTAGACATTTCGCCCATGACCCTGCACCGCCTTTTCATAAACGAAGTTGGCGAATCCCCCGGAGCGCACTTCCGAAAACTGAAAATGGAACAGGCTCGCAACCTACTCCGACTAGAAGGTCACTCCGTCAAAAGCGTCGCCTTCGATATGGGTTACAGGCATCCTCAAGACTTCAGCAGAGCTTACAAAAAACGCTTCGGGGCCTGCCCTAAGAAAGAGCAAACGAACTCGTGACGAGGCTTGGTCGAGCTTGTCATCATCCCTATTTGGGGTAACAAGATGTAGCTATGCTACGAATCCTCGTTTTCGGTAATTCCGGATCTGGCAAATCGACTTTCGCAAAGAATCTCGCCTGCCTCCCCGAGGTCGCTCATCTCGACCTCGATTCAATTGCATGGAAACCTAACCAGCCGGGCGTGCGCGAAACGTTGCACCTAAGTTTCGAGGCTATAGACACTTTCATCTCCGAGCACTCAAAATGGGTGATAGAAGGGTGCTACTCCAGCCTGCTGGAATATGCAGCCGACTCAGCAAACTCCATGGTATTTCTAAATCCAGGGGTAAAGGCATGTCAGAGCAACTGCCGAAATCGTCCTTGGGAGCCGCACAAATACTCCTCCCCCGCCGCACAGGACAAAAACCTAACAATGCTGTTGGACTGGGTGGCGTCCTACGAATCCAAAGATGACGAATTCTCTTTGCAGCAGCATCAAATGCTCTTCGATTCGTTCGACGGGAAAAAATACGAGCTCAAAAGCAACAGCGAATCGAAGGAGCTTCTGCAGAGTTTGAAATCAACCTATGGTTGAGAGAATAGGATTCACCCACCCATGCCTAAGCAACTTTTCTCCACCGAAAGACTCGATGTCCGAGAAATCGACATGGGAGATGTTAAGGACATTTTCGAAGTTTACAGTGACGAGGAGGCCATGACTTGGGTCGGAGACGGCAGCCCGATTAAATACACCGACTGTATCAAATGGGTGGATATCACTTTGGAAAACTACAAACAAAGAGGATATGGCCTTTCGGCTATTTACGAAAAAACGACGTCGAAGCATATCGGATTTTGCGGCATCGTTCACCCAGGCGGACAACCCGAGCCTGAACTTAAATACGCTCTGAGAAAAGAGTATTGGGGCCACGGGTACGGGACAGAAGTCGCCAAGGGTATGACTAGCTACGGCCAAAAAGAACTCCAACTACCCCGAATCATTTCCACCGTAGCAGAGGAGCATTCAGCCTCTCAGAAAGTGCTACAAAAAGCTGGATACAGCTACCAAAGCTCGATCACCGAAGATGATAATTCAAGAACCCTAACCTTCGCCATCGGTTAAAATCTCTCCCCCCCAATCCAACTTAAGACTATGCCCCTAATAAACTGCCCAGACTGTGACCGAGAAATTTCTAGCCGTGCCCCAGCTTGTCCCCATTGCGGCTGTCCAGGCGAAGACAGAGACAGCGAAGCCAGCTCAAATGAGAAAGGAGCGTGGCGAGCAGTCGTTAAGGCAAGAACTCCGATCAACGTTTTTGCGCTTGGGATGATGGCCGCAGCTTCCATCTTCGGAGTCAGTTCTACCCAAATCGAAGGGCACGAGCTAACTGCATTCACCTACGGGCTGCATATTTTCTTAGCGGTATCCGGCATGTTCTTCGCCTGCCTGCTATTTTGCAAATCAAGCATCTACCACCCGGAAGACCTAGCCAAAGCAAAGAAGGAAGGTTTTGAATACGGACCTGACCACCCGATATTGGCAGCCTTAGCCATCAGCGGAATGCTCTTGGGTTATGTAATTTACCAGGCCCTCGACACGGTTTATTTTAGAAGCGGCGAATCTTGATAGCTACTCCGAAAGAGCTATCCTTGCGATAGTAGTTAACCAAATCGCTATTGTATCCATACCTATACCACAGAGAGGTATACTTGAAGCCCAGCTCTATTCGAGCCGTCACCCTTTCGAGAAAATCCTCATAACCTGTGGCTAGGTCAATTTGCAGTTCGTTCGCCTGAAAGAACCAGTTTAAGGTTTCCGACTGCAAGCGTATGCTGGCGCGAATACCATCCACTTTGCTGCGCGTTATGTCTCCATCGTATTCAGCTAGCCAGTAATCGTCCCCTTCCCAGAGGTTATATTCCTCCGCCCCATTCTGCAAAATCCCATCTTCGAGATAATACCTTCCGTCCAAACGGAGAAAGAGTGTTCTGCCTTCTTTCAGCTTCCAGCTTTTGGCCCAGCGGACCCCCAAATAATCCCAACCTCGGCTCAACTCGTCTCGTGCGATACTAGCATCCCCATCCACCAAAGCATACTCCCTCTGTAATGCCTCAAAGCGGGTACGACCCAGGTTTTCCTCTTCCGGGGACTGAGGGTTTTCGATGTCGCCGATTCTCTGGCCATTGGATTCATGACCATAGGATAGCTCGAAATAGTCATGCAAACTGAGGCCACCTGATTCGTTTGTAGTGAGATCTCCACCACGCGTCCACCAGCGCATTATCCCTACTGGGTTAAACCGCTTTCCTACTACAGGAGAGGATTCGCGAGTGCCGAGATATTGGCCTGCTCTTCCACTAAATGCCAAGTAAAGCCTAGGCTGATACTTAAAGAGCTTCGGCTCATCGTAATGGCCGCCTGGAGTCGGGAACTTGTTGCTCGGATTCCAAGACTCCCAGGGAAACAGTATTGAAGCAGAAGTGATTACCGATAGCGAAAAATCCAAAAAAGCCTGATCATCCTCGTCGAAAGTGTATCCAACATAGATCGGCTCATAGGTACGCACAACATCCTGCCAGGACAAAAAGCTCTCGCCACCCTCGACAACTTGGTCGCTGGGCTCGACCGCTCGCATCAAACACGGGAGGCAAATGCAAATTCCGAGAAGAGGAACAAGGGAGGGAAACTTCATAAGACCAATAAAGTTAGCAAAGGCTAAAGGACAACTCAAAGAATCAGCCCACAAACGCTTGTATTATAGTCTATTTCCTCAAACCCGCTTGATCGTAACAAGCGTAAGATCATCGTCGTAAGTGGATTTCCCACTAAAGCTCTCGAGCGAGCCCAGCAAAACGTCGTTGATACCTTTTGCATCTTTCGAGCGAGATGCTTTCACAGAATCAGCAAGGCGGGCGGTGGAAAATTCCTTACCGGTCGCGTTGCTGGTTTCGATCACTCCATCTGTGAAGGCCATAAAGATATCGCCCCTCCTAAACGGAAGCGTTTTCTCGTCCAGAAATGGATCAAATATGTCCTGCTCCATCATACCGACCGGGAACCCGTTACTATCAGGATAGGAAGCTGAGGATCCTCCACGAACACGATCAACGGAGCACAAAAGCGGCCGCTCGTGGCCAGCTCTCGCGTAAATGATTTCGTCCCGCTCCAGATCAACTACCGCGTATAGGACGGTCACATACATATCCTGTTTCACTTCACCCGTCATAGCGCGATTAACTTCACTCAGAACGGAAGCAGGCGATTGCCCCGACTGAGCCACTCGGTGCAAATTTGTCCTGCAAATTGCCATTATAATAGATGCCGGTATCCCTTTTCCAGATACATCTGCCACTGCTACGCCGAACCGCTTATCGCCAAGAGGGATCACATCGTAAAGGTCGCCTCCAATCGTGTGGGAGGAAACATAGCGCGAGTCGATATCCACACCTTCGACCTCGGGCAGGGATTGCGGAAGCAGCATCATCTGAATATTTCTCGCGAGAGCCAAATCGACGTCGATTTGCTTACGCTCCATCAGCAGGCCCAGGAAGGTGTTGTACTTGATCGCCAAGCCAGCCTGTTCAGCTAACGATTGGACAACTGATTCATCGGTCGCTGTAAAGGCGTCACCATCGGAAGAATTACAAACGGACAGCACCCCTAGCACTTCGTCTCTAAAAACGATCGGCGCGCAAATCGCAGCAGTGACCTTTAAGGCAGGATCCCCATGTTGGACGACTCGTGGATCATCACCCGTGATGCGAATGGTCTGCTTGGTCCGAAACGCCTCGCCCGCGATCCCTTCGCTGACTGGGAACTCTTCGGAACGAAGCACGTTCTCTAAAAACTTGGCTCTAGTGGCGATCTGTGAGCTCACGTGGTCCGAGAGTGGTCTGTGCGGAGGAAATAGCCCCTCAACCGCGACGCTCTTGAGAGTATCACCCTCTGTTTTCTTGAATACGCAGGCGCTGAGGGCCCCGGTGCTCGCAACTGACGCATGCACGATGCGCTGGAAAAGCTCCGATTCGCTTAAGCCTTCCCCCAATGCCTTCACCATCTCGTGCATGAAATCAGCGACGATAAGCTTTTCCTGCTGAGCGAGCTGGGCCCGTTCCAAGTATTCGGAACTCCGTTTCAACTCCCGAAAGTACAGCCAACCGGCAAATACAGTCAGCTGCAACAGAGAGAGAACGATGAACCAAACCATGGCTTTGCTAAGTTCGTATCCTGCGAGTGCCGAGGCTCGAAAGGAGCGAGGCGAGAGAAGGAGCGTTCACGATTCTTCCCCTGCTTGAAGTTGAGCTCGAGATTCGCCTAGGCCTCGTCTTCTACCCGATTCTTCAAGTAGGCGATGACGTCTTGGAACTTCTCTTGGTTTTCCGAATCCGCTGCTACTAGATTTTCGTGCGCCTCGAGACAGAGACGCGCGTTTTCCAGCTCATTGAGCTGCTTCGCGCTCAAAGCTGTAGTTGCTCCTCCACCTCCCGATTCAGCCGCACCATTGCCAGTGTCAACAGTGGCGATACGATGGAGGCCGAGGTTTTTGACCAACTCGAGATTTCTGTCGCTCAATCGAGAAAGAACGAGTGACCCCTTGGGCTCGAGGCGTCGCAACTCCAGAGCACAACCCGCCAAAACGCCTAGGACGGTACTGTCCATCCCTGAGCAGAGGCTGAAATCGAACACGAAGTCCCGTTTGCCCGTCGCATAGGAACTTTTAAGAAATTCCTTGAGTGGCACTACGTTCTGAAAGGACGCACGACCAGTGATCCGCACCGCGACTGGGCTGGAATACGGATCAACTAAAAAAACAGGATTGTCTTCTGGCATGACTTCGAAACGCGCTTAATGGGAATAACGCCTGTAGCGGCTATAATCGACAATTACTTGGCCGCCTTGATAATGTCCCGCAAAACATACGGGAGAATACCACCGTTGCGAATATATTCTACTTCAATATCGGTATCAACCCGCACCTTTAGCTCAACTTCCTCGATCTTGCCACCCTCTCGCTCGATGACAGCAGTAAGATTTTGGCCGGGCTTGAGGTCATCTCCAAGGCCGGGAATGGACACGATTTCGCTTCCATCGAGTCCCAGCGATTGAGCACTTAGTCCGTCGGGGAACTCGAGCGGCAACACGCCCATACCAATCAGGTTGGAACGATGTATGCGCTCGAAGCTGCGGGCTACAACAGCTTTGACGCCTAGTAAATTAGTTCCTTTGGCAGCCCAGTCGCGAGAGCTGCCCATACCGTAATCGATTCCGGCAAATATGATCAACGGGGTGCCTCGCTCTTTGTAGGTCTGACAGGCATCGAAGATCGTGGAAGGTGTCCCCTCCGGCATTATCTTGGTAAAGCCGCCTTCCTTTCCGTCCGCCATCAGGTTATTAACGCGTACGTTCGCGAAGGTGCCACGAGTCATGATCAGATCATTTCCGCGGCGACTTCCGTAAGAGTTGAAATCCTTGGGCTCGACGCCCTTCGATTGGAGATAAACTCCGGCTGGAGTCTCGGGCTTGAAAGCGCCGGCGGGAGAAATGTGGTCGGTGGTAACTGAGTCACCGAGAATGGCGAGTGGTCGCATCCCTTCGATCGGCTCGATAGTTCCCACCTCCATGGAAAATCCATCGAAAAACGGCGGATGGTGAATATAGGTGGAGCTATCATCCCACTCGTAGAGGTCACCCGTCGAGGATTCGATTTTCAGCCATTCGGGATTGGCGCTGGCCACATCCGAATATTGACGCTTAAACATCTCCGGTTTCAGCCCTCGAGTGACCGCTTCTTCTATCTCCGAATTGGTCGGCCAGATATCTTTCAGAAAGACAGGACTTCCATCCTTACCTGTACCGATCGGATCTTCGAAGAGGTCGATATCGACCCTTCCCGCCAAGGCGTAAGCGACGACCAAAGGAGGCGACATCAAGAAGTTCGATTTGATCGAACCGTGCACACGAGCTTCAAAATTTCGGTTACCGGAAAGCACAGAGGCTGCAACCAACTCACCCTTGCTGATGGCCGCTTCAATTGGGTCGGCCAGAGGTCCAGAGTTTCCGATACAGGTGGTACAGCCGTAGCCAACAAGGTTGAAACCAAGAGCGTCCAGGGAAGATTGCAGATCCGTCTCCGCCAGATAATCAGTGACGACTCGGGACCCCGGAGCCAGTGATGTCTTCACTGTAGGAGCTACGGACAAGCCTTTTTCCACCGCCTTTTTGGCAAGCAAGCCTGCCGCAATCATCACGCTCGGGTTGGAAGTGTTTGTGCAAGAGGTTATTGCAGCGATGAGCACAGATCCGTGAGCCAATTCTTGACCATCAGTGTCGTCGTCTGATTCCACAGTGACCTTCACGCCGCGATCCGACTCGTCTCGCCCGAAACCACCGTCCGCAGGACTCTTGGTAAACAAGTCCTCAAAGGAACTTTTGAGGTCCTTAACATCAATGCGATCTTGAGGACGCTTTGGCCCAGCCACACTCGGCTCGATCGTACTCATGTCCAAATCAACTACATCGGTGTACTCAAGTTCACCAGCGGCTGGAATTCCAAACAGGTCCTGAGCTTCGAGGTATGCCTTGACAGCTGAGACCATCTTCGGATCGCGAGCAGTCGCCTCCAAATACTGCAGCGACTTTTCGTCTACTGGGAAGTAGCCCATGGTCGCGCCGTATTCCGGAGCCATATTGGCGATGGTTCCTCGGTCAGCAAGGGATAGGCTACGGGCACCGATTCCGTGAAATTCCACGAATTTGCCGACCACCTTCTTCTCGCGAAGGACTTGGGTAATGCGAAGCGTCAAGTCGGTCGCGGTTACCCCTTCTTTCAGCTCGCCGGTCAAATTGACCCCAATTACTTCAGGCGTCAGGAAGTAGACTGGCTGTCCCAGCATGCCTGACTCTGCTTCGATGCCGCCAACACCCCAACCCACTACGCCAAGTCCATTGATCATGGTCGTGTGCGAGTCCGTACCCACAAGGGTGTCTGGGAAAAATACATTGCCCCCCTCGACTGCCTTGGCATGGACCACCTTGGCGAGATACTCGAGGTTAACCTGGTGAACGATTCCGATGCCGGGAGGGACTACTTGGAAAGTGTCGAAAGCTTGCTGCCCCCACTTCAGGAATTCGTAGCGCTCCATGTTGCGCTGGAATTCGATCGCCATGTTTTGCAAGAACGAATCAGCAGTGCCCGACTTGTCCACTTGCACCGAGTGGTCTACGACTAGATCAACTGGAACAAGGGGTTCGATAATCGAAGAATCCTTACCCAGCTCAGCGACTGCCGAACGCATTGCCGCCAAGTCAACCAGCAGAGGGACGCCTGTGAAATCTTGCAGGACGATGCGGGACAAAACGAAGGGGATCTCAACCTTGGCAGGGTCCTTTGCATTCCAGTTCGCCAGCTTCTTGACATCCTCCTCCTTGACTCGCTTACCATCGCAGTTTCGAAGCACAGATTCCAGTACCACCCGAATGGATACAGGCAGCTTAGAAACAGGACCAATTCCGCCCTCCTCCAAAGAAGGAAGCGAGTAGTAAAACGACTCGCCCTCTAGGCCGGAGTTGAAAGTCTTCAGTGAGTTAAGCGGATTCGGAAGGTCGCTCATTTGTTTCTAGTCAGTCGTTGTGGAAGGCAAATTGGTCGGAACAGAGTAAACCAAAAGCCGACAAGCGGGAAGCCTGCCGAACGAAGGTTCAAAGGCGAGGACGCCCTAGGCGAGAGCAGCCTTGATAGCAGCGAAGTCTGGCAGCTGCTTGGGATCGTCGCTCGACTCGGAGTAAACAACTTCCCCGTCCCTGCTGATAACAAAAGCAGAGCGCTTGGATACTCCCTTGAATCCTAGAAGGTCTTCAAACAGCACGTCGTATGCCTTGCTTACTTCCTTGTTGAAATCGCTCAACAAGGGAAAATTCAGACCGTTCGCTTTCGCAAAAGCCTCTTGCGAGAAGGGGCTATCCACGCTGATTCCGTAGACCACCGCGTCGACGTTAGAATACTCAGCCAAAGAATCGCGAATACCGCAAAGCTCGTCTTGGCAGACGCTGGTGAATGCGAGCGGGAAGAAGAGCAGAACCGTGGCCGACGAGCCAAAGTTCGAGCTTAGTGTGATGTCGGCAAGGCCTTCATCGTTTTTGCTCTTCAAAGTAAAATCAGGTGCTTTGGTGCCAGTAGCTATAGCCATAATACAGTCTTTCTGTTGGATACTTAAGGACGAAGAATTGAACAGCATTGCGCTTTAACTAAGCGGGGCAAATCGAAAGTTGCGCCCAGAGAGCTAAAACAAAGAGAATTAGAGCAACTCACACTACACGACGTTCGCAAGCAGTGTAATCTTGCTAATGCCTACGCTACAAATCTACTTTGCTGGCTGCCACTCTGACGCGTGTCGCCGATGACCTAAGGCCGAGATACAGGCTACAGACAAATATGCGACACTCGAGGCTAGAGTCGCAGTGGTGGCATCCGAAATGCTAATCGCCTAATCTACTTTAAAAACCTCCTCCCTTTCATGCAGATTGAATACGACCATACCGGCTTCTTCGACGAAATGTTCGAAAAAGACGGAAAACCCAGACCCCACTACGAAGGCATTTTTCAGCGGCTCAAGACCCTGAGCACAGCCGAGTTCGACCAAAAGCGAGAGGCCGTCGATCTGTCTCTCCTACAACAAGGCGTCACCTTCACTGTTTACGGGGACGAAGAAAGCACCGAGCGAATATTCCCGTTCGACCTAATGCCCCGCATCATCCCTAACAAAGAGTGGACCATGCTCGAAGAGGGTCTCACTCAGCGCATCGTAGCCCTGAACCTATTTCTAAAAGATATCTACCACGAGCAGAAGATCGTCAAAGACGGCATTATTCCAGCCGAGGTTCTCGCAACCGGGAAACACTTCCGCAAAGAGATGCGAGACTTCAGCCCTCCCAACGATATCTACATCCACATTTGCGGTACGGACTTGATCCGCGACGACAACGGAGACTACCTCGTACTAGAGGACAATGGACGCTGCCCTTCCGGCGTCTCCTACATGATCGAAAACCGAAACGTAATGAAGCGAGCCTTCCCGCGTTTCTTCCCGAAGTCAGGTGTCCGCTCAGTCCTGGACTATCCCGACCAGCTCCTGAAGACGCTTAAATTCGCCAGTCCAAACGAGAGCGACAACCCGACCGTGGCCGTCCTCACTCCCGGCGTATATAACAGCGCCTACTTCGAACACTGCTTCCTAGCCCGCCAAATGGGGGTAGAAATTGTCCAGGGCCAAGATTTGGTGGTTAAAAACGACTTCGTATACATGAAGACCACTGTGGGCCTGAAGAAGGTGGATGTCCTGTATCGACGTATCGACGACGACTTCCTGGATCCCAAAGCCTTCCGCAAAGACTCCGTACTCGGCGTCCCCGGCCTCATGCAAGCCTACCGAGCCGGAAACGTTGGCTTGGCAAATGCGGTCGGCACCGGAATCGCCGACGACAAAGTGACCTACTGCTTCGTCCCGGATATGATCAAGTACTACTTGGATCAGGAGCCCATCCTGCCCAACGTGAAGACCTGGCTCCCATACAAAAAGGAAGATCTGGACTACACTTTGGAAAATGCGGACAAGCTCGTCATAAAAGCAGCCAACGAAGCAGGCGGCTACGGCATGCTGATCGGGCCAAAGGCCACGAAGGCCGAGGTGGAAGACTTCAAGAAGAAGGTCAAAGCGCACCCAAGAGATTTCATCGCCCAAACGCCCATCTCGCTCTCGCGCCACCCAACCTACTGCGATAAGGAATTCGATGGCAGACACATCGATTTACGACCTTACATCCTATACGGGGACAAAGTAAGAGTGATGCCCGGAGGACTTACCCGAGTCGCTCTGCGCAAGGGCTCCCTAGTCGTGAACTCGTCCCAAGGCGGGGGCTCCAAAGACACCTGGGTCCTGAAACAAGACAAATAGCCCCAACGTACCCAACATTTAATTAGTATCACCATGCTCTGTCGCGTCGCTGACTCCCTTTTCTGGATGAGCCGTTACACCGAACGTGCGGAAAATATCGTACGCTTGGTAGACGTCACCCACCAAACCTTACTCGAATCCGAAAACTCCAGCGAGGAAGTCGGATACCAACACTGGAAACCGCTGCTGCGCAGTCTCGGCGACGAGGCGTTGTTCGACTCGCTCTACAAAGAACGAAGCAGCTACAACGTTACCGAGTTTCTGACCTTCAACTCGGACAACCCGAGCTCAGTCTACAGCTGTATAGCCGCAGCTCGAGAAAACGCTCGTATGATCCGCGACCAGATCTCCTCGGAAATGTGGGAGACTCTGAACAAGCTCTACCTCTATGTGAAACGCGCAGACGCGAATCAGGTTTGTAGCGAGATAAACTTCGGATTCTTCCAGGCTATCAAGGAATCCACCCTCCTTTTCCAAGGCATTATTGAGTCAACCTTCCCTCATGAATTGGGATTTGAATACATCGTTTGTGGTCGCCAAATCGAGCGAGCCGACAAAACCTGCCGTATCCTTGATACCAAGACGTATATGGCGAGGGGCGACAAACAAGTAGACGAAACCCTCGAGGCTGCCCAACTAGCCGCTATTCTTCGTGGCTGCTCCGGGTTCGAGGCATTTCAGCACGACTTCTCGGCAGAGGTGGATCCACTTTTGATTAAACGATTCCTCCTGCTTTCCAGAACTTTCCCTCGCTCCACTCTCCACTGCGTGCAGAGGCTGCAAGGAGCTATGCATGCCATTTCAGGTTGCCCAACTTCTCATTACTCGAACGAGTCAGAGCGTCTAACAGGCAAACTAGTGGCAAAGTTAAACTACTCCACAGCTGCCGACCTAGAGGGAACCAAAGGAGATAAGCTGATCAAGGAAATCGAAGACGATCTCGCAGACATCGCGTCCGAAATGAGCAAGCAATACATGGGCGGCGGCATCTACGACCCCGCCGCCGAGCTCACAGAGGTGTAATCTTCCTACCCGGAGTCAAACGGGCACAGCTGACACTGCTGAATCCTAGACCGGTAGTCCCCCAAATTGCGTCTCCACTTTTGCGAGCAGCGCTTACGACAGCTGGATCAAGCTCGTAGGCAGCAGCTGATCAGGCAGACTACCAACGGCTGCCGAGAAATGGGAGCGAAAACACCTTGGAGTAAGCGAAAACCACCTCGCGATACCCAGCGACTCTTAAGGTTTTCTCCCAAACCAGATACCCTTTTACTTTACTCTAAAATTTAGACTTCCGTGGCAACTTGACTACCCTTTGGGCAAGCACACTATCCCGATTCCGATAGCGAATTTTGACCGACAAGAATGCCTCCTCCCTCTCGAAACAATAGTACCAGCAAGAACTGGATGGACTCCTATGTAGCCCCATCCGGAGAGTACGACGAGTATCTGGATACAAATGGGAAACCACGCCCACACTGGGACGCCGCGGCCAGTCAGTTAAGCAAGATAGACGAAGGATCCTGGCAACAGCGCCATCAGCAGCTCGATGAGCTGATCAAAGAGAACGGCATCACTTACAACGTCTACCAAGACAACCAGGCCGAACACCAACGCCAGTGGAGCCTCGACCTCCTTCCCCTCATGCTGGACGCAAAAGAGATCGAGGACTTGGAAGAGCGCCTCTCTCAACGTGTCCACCTCCTGAATCTCGTGCTGGAAGATGTCTACGGCCGCCAGACCCTGCTTCGCTCCGGGGGCATGCATCCGTACATTCTCTACGGCAATCCATCCTTTCACCCTCCTTGCCACGGGCTGGTTAGCCATCGTCACAAGCATATACAAATCTACTCCGCAGATCTAACCCGAGGCCCCGATGGCAGTTGGATCGTTCTCGGGGACCGCGTGGAGCCTGCTTCGGGACTAGGTTACGCCCTCGCAAATCGCATGCTGGCAACCAGAACCCTGCCCAAACTGATGCAGGCAATGGAGGTCGCTTCTCTACAGCCATTCGTAAACGCCTTCTCGCGCGCAGTCGAGTCGCTCAGCCCTTTCCGTTCCGACAACCCAAATGTCGCCCTTCTCACCCCAGGTCCTACGGACGAGACCTATTTCGAACACAATTTCCTAGCCCGCAACTTGGGTTACACGCTTGCAGAGGGAGCGGACCTAACCGTCCGCAACAACCAGCTTTACATGAAGACTATCGGCGGTGTGCAGAGAGTCGACGTGTTGCTGCGTAGAGTAAATTCCCAATTTTGCGACCCGCTAGAGCTCCGCTCCGACTCGCTTATCGGCGTGCCCGGTCTAACCAACGCAGTCAGGCAAGGAAATCTCTCCGTATCCAATTCGCTTGGATCCGGCTTCGTACAAACCTCGTCCCTGCTCGCCTTCCTGCCCTGGTTTAGCCGCAATTTCCTAGGCGAATCCCTCGAAATTCCGTCGGTCGCGACTTGGTGGTGCGGTCAGGAGAGCGAAAAGAAGTTCGTCATCGACAACATCGATCGCCTCGCCATCAAGCCCACCTTCTGGGCGTCCGGCATAAACTCTCAGTTCGGTCCCAATCTGACGACTGCGGAGAAGCAGGATTTGATCGCCCGCATCAACCATCGCCCCGAGGCGTACTGCGGGCAAGAAATCGTATCCGCTTCCACGATACCCGTTGCCGACGGCTACAAACTGGTGTCCCGCCACTCAAAGTTACGCGTGTTCCTGGTGGCCACAGAGGACGGATGGAAAATGATGCCGGGTGGACTGGCGCGCTACTCGAAGTCAGTGACCGACCTTTCAATCACGACAGCCGGAGGTGGAACCTCCAAAGACGTCTGGGTTGTCGGAAAATCCAAGCACAAGGGCGTTCAGGAAAAACGTCCGGTCGCCCACGTATCCGTCTCCTCTTTACAAAAATCCCAAAGCGAGCTGCCAAGCCGCTCAGCGGACAATCTCTTCTGGCTAGGTCGCTATATCGAACGTGCCGAGTCGCGTACACGCGTTCTCCATTCCCTGTGGACGATCCTAGCCGAGGAATCCGCCCCCGAAAACCAAAAGGTCGCCATCCCCTTCCTGGAGCAAATCGTTCCTTCCAACCAAAACATTTCCGGTTTCCTATCCCACAAAGGCACCACCCTTAATACGGCAAAAACAGAAGAGGCGATTCTGGAAGCCTTGTTCAACGAAAACAACAGCGACAGTTTGATTTCCACAATCGCCTCTGTCGAGCGAACTGCCAGCAAAGCGAAGGAGCGACTTTCGACCGATACCTGGAAGCGACTGGTCGCCATGCGCGACATCACCCAGGCGACCAAGAACCAGGACCATTCAGTCTACGACAACGCCACAATAGAGCTCTTGGAACACTCCCTAGAAGCTCTATCCGCCTTCATCGGAAATCTCATGGAGAACACCACTCGCACTCAAGGATGGCGTTTCCTCGAGATTGGCAGACGAATTGAGAGGGCAGGAGTTATCGCCAACATGCTGCAAAGCAGTTTCATTGGACGCGAAAAGGACGACGAAATCCTAATCCCAAAACTTCTAGCCTGGGCGGACAGCGCTATGACTTACCGTCGTAGATATCTGAATACATACACAGATATCAACACACTCGATGTCATTTGTCTCGACTACGATAATCCGAGAGCCCTCGCCTTCCAAGCCCAACAGCTGAAAAACCTGCTCGCAGAGCTCCCTCACGCCATAAACGGCGAGAGAAACCCGATTGACCAAACCGCCCTCCGAGTTTTCAGCAGCGTAGCCCTCGCCGATATCTCAGCCTTCACCATCGACTCGAGAGGAGAAGGCGGAAAGCTCGATACGTTCTTCCAAGAAATAATCACCAATCTTGGCTTGCTTGGGTCACACATCGAGAGCACCTACTTCGCTCATACGCAACCCCAGGTCCGACAGTCGGCGCAAATAAACCTCGGTTGATATGGCACGCTACCAGATCCAGCACCGCACCATTTACGACTACCAGTTTCCGGTATCTACGTCGCACCACTCTGCCCACCTCAAGCCGCTCAACGACGCTCAGCAAGTGTGCCAGCATTTTTCGCTAAAAACCGAGCCTTCAAGTTCTGATCTGATCGAACGGATCGATTTTTTCGAAAACACCATGCATACCTTCTCCATACAGGAGAGCCATGAGTCGTTGGTAGTGGACGCTCGAAGTCTGGTAGAGGTCATGCGGAGCACCCCTGACATGTTCGCTCTCAAGAGCACCTGGGCCCAGGTCAAGGCAGCCCACCTAGACTACTCCCACCCCTCTCACGTCGACACCAAACCCTTCCTCTACCATACCGAAGCCACCCCGGACTTACCCGAGGTGGAAACCTTCGGAAAACGGTTCTTCGAAGCGCAAAAACCGATAGGCGACTCTCTCGCCGAAATGCTAGAAGCCTTCGATACCGAATTCGAATTCGACTCCAAGGCGACGGATATAAACACCCCGGTCAGCCAAATCATACGAGATAAGCGAGGAGTTTGCCAAGATTTCGCCCACCTCATGATCGCAGCCCTCCGCAGTTGCAAAGTCGCCGCCAGATACGTGAGCGGATACATCCTGACCCACCCACCCGAGGGCGAGGAAAGACTGGTCGGAGCGGACGCATCCCATGCTTGGGTTTCCGTTTTTGACCCTGCGTACGGCTGGATGGATCTAGACCCCACCAATAATATCGTCTGCGGAGACCAGCATGTAAGAGTCGCCCATGGTCGGGACTACTCGGATGTAAGCATGCTCGGCGGAGCGGTAACCGGGGGCGGGAACCAAGTCGTCTCCGTTCAGGTAACCATGCAACCCATGGATTCTCGTTGATCGCTTCCTAACACCGGCGAGAGCGCTAAATCCGTTTCAGAGTCCCCATAATCCCTCCCAGAGTGGAGGTATGCCTCCATTTCAGTCATTCTGTCGAATCTCTAACGACCGCTATGAAACTGAAAATCAAATCGCTCTGTGGACTCAAGAAGGTCCACATGAAGGAACACTTCGACGAAATCCAGTCCTTGGTAGCCCGGCCCAAATACGTCTGTGGGAAGTGCGCTCGCGTTGCGAGCTGCGGGAGCCATCTCTGCAAGGCGCGTAAGCTTCAAGCCTAGCCTTCCAGCCAAGACGTCCTTCTCCACGAAAGACGTTGGTATCCCTTATCTAACTACATGTCAGCATCTAGATTGCACGAAATCAATGCACCCCTAAGTTCGTAAGCGATCGCTATAAAGAGATAGAAAAGCACACGAAGTCGAAACGCCGACTACGGCACCTCGAAACGAATTTTGACCACCGAGAATGACGCCAGAACGCCAAGAACAACTCCCCTCCATCCTAGACTCTATCATTCAATCCCGCTGCACCACCAAGGCCCTGAGCGAGACTCCGTGGAGCACAGGCGAAGAACCGAGTTTTGATTTAAAACCGATCCTGAAAGCAGCTGACGCCGCCCCTTTTCATAAGCCCATACCCCGAGATAGCAAGAAAGGCGACCTGCAGGGACATCAGCCCTGGCGATGCTACCACCTCGACGCTAAGCAATGCCGCAAGCTAAGGAAAAAGATCCTGGAACTCGGAAACACAACGAAGATCCCCCAGATGTTAGCGGTCGCCGAATACATGATCCAAACCACTTGGATACCAAACCCGAGTGATTCGGCCACAGAGCAACTATTCGAGCCTAGTATTCAGAATATGGAACATATAGCTGCAGCTTCATCTGCAGTACAAAACATGTTGCTAGCAGCCACGGCGAGAAAGATCCCAAATTACTGGTCTAGCGGCGGAATTCTTCGCTCCGAGGAGATTCAGAATCTACTGGGCATCCCTACACACGAAATTCTGATCGGATCCATTTTCCTTTTCCCTAAGGATTTAAACGGAGCCGTTACGAGCTACGGCTCGCTGCACCATTGCCGCGGATCTATCGATACTTGGGCACGTCCGGTAGTCATTTCGGACTAGAGTGATAAAAAGCTCCCCAAAGGAAATCCCGCATCGAGTCGGAGAAATCCCTCATGGAGCAGAAACAAAGGCTCAAGACAGCTAATATCACCGACCTTCTTCCACACACATCCAGATTTTGCTCAATAGATGAAACGAACCCTTCCCCTGCCAAACCAAGCGAACCCCGCTTATCCAAACTCATCAGATGGGGACGAGTCGTAGATGGGAGCTAAACGTAAAAAGGCGTTCTGGACTAAACAGTTCTACCTGTGGCACTGGGTCAGCAGCGCGATATGCCTAGTCGCGATGATTCTATTCGCGATTACCGGCATCACCCTAAACCACGCCGGCAAGATTAAATCTCAGCCGGTAGTCGAAGAGTCCGAGGCTACCCTTCCCAGCCATTTGCTAAAGGCGATCGCCTTCACCGACGATCAAGCGATCGACGAAAGAAAGCCACTCCCCACAGAACTGCGAAGATGGCTAGATTCCGAAATGGGAGTTCATGCCGGTGGTCGCTCTTATGAATGGTCGGACGTTGATATTTATTTGGACCTGCCACGTCCTGGAGGCGACGCTTGGATGAGCATCGATCGCGAAACCGGCGAAGTCATCTACGAGACGACCAGCAGAGGATTTATTGCCTACCTAAACGACCTGCACAAAGGGCGTAACACCGGCTTCGCTTGGATAGTCTACATGGACGTCTTTTCCGTAGCTTGCGTCATATTCTGCCTGACAGGCCTAGCCCTACTTTGGGTTCACGCCAAGAGACGCCCCAGCACCTGGCCTATCGTAGCTGCCGGCTTCGCAATACCGGTCGTAGTTCTCATTTTTCTCGCCCACTAAGTATCCAATTTTCACCAACGATTTCTGACCAAACATGAAAAACAGCTCCGCAAAAACACTGGTAGCCCTAAGCGTTCCCGCAGTGGTAAGCTCCGCCTCCGCTGGGCAGCTAACAGCCAAGATAGAAATCCCACAATTGGACGTGGCAGAGTACCATCGTCCCTACGTCGCCGCATGGATAGAGTCCGAGGAACGTGAGCTCATCGCCAACCTCGCGGTTTGGTACGACACGGAGATGCGGGATCGCGAAGGGGAAACCTGGTTAAAGGACCTGCGTCAATGGTGGAGAAAAGGAGGGCGTTCCGTCGACATGCCAGTAGATGGAGTAAGCGGCCCCACCAAACCAGTTGGTGAACATGAGATTTCCGTCGACCTAAACGCGACTGACCTGAGCTCGAAGCCGAGTGGATCCTATTTCTTCGTCGTTGAAGCCAGCCGCGAAGTAGGAGGCAGAGAACTCATTCGCATCCCCTTCCAATGGCAAAGCGGAAACCCGGTCGAAGCTTCGGATGCCGGGGAACGCGAGCTCGGCAAGGTAAACCTAAAGATCGAGAACTAAGAGTAACAATCGTAGCTATATTTTGAATACAAAACCAAATCGTCATGAAACTACACCGCACTTCAAAGGCATTCGCCATCCTGCTCACCGTGCTCGGCCTAGTCGGCCTAGTCGGCCAAGCCTCAGCTCACCGGCTTTGGATTCTCCCGTCCTATACCGTACTATCTGGAGAGGACCAGTGGGTTTCCTTCGAAGCAGCCGTATCCAACAATCTATTCTATCCCAACCACGTAGCCCTGCGTCTCGATGGAGTACACGCAATCAGCCCAAGCGGGCAAGAGCTGGAGCTACAAAGCCCTGCTCAAGGCAAAATACGCTCCTCCTTCGAATTGCAGTTAAAGGAGCAAGGGACTTACCGGATCTACAGTGGAGGCGGCATGATGTTCGCATCCTGGACCGAAGACGGAGAGAAAAAACGTAAGCGCGGCACCGATAAGGAATTCGCAGCGATGGACCTAGCCTCCATGGAGGATTTGCAGCTTCGCAAAAACATCAACCGAGTTGAAACCTATGTATCCGCCGGCGAACCAACCGACATCACTCCTTCGGGCAAAGGACTGGAGCTGGAATTCATTAGTCACCCTAACGATCTCTACACAGGAGAAACAGCCCAATTCCGTGTCCTCCTTGATGGCAAACCCTCCTCCGGCCAGAAGATCACGGTCGTGAAAGGAAACGATCGCTATCGTGATACCGAGGGATCCCTAGAGTTGGAAAGCGACTCTGAAGGCTTAATTGAAGTAAGCTGGGACCAAGCAGGCAGGTATTGGATAAATGGATCCACCCAGATCGCAGGCGGAGAATTCCACGGGTATGAGGTGAAAAGAGGGGCTTCCTACACGCTCGTAGTGGAAGTTTTACCTGAATAGCTAAAACTGAATTAAGTTGAAATCAAACGGGCGATCTATGACAGGATCGCCTTTTTGTTGAAATGAACGCTACCGAGACTCGACTGCTCATACCCTCCGATATCAGTTCGGCCAGGCATGGCGCCTTCCAAGACAACTGGAAGGTGCACTCCCTTTCGGGAGAAACGATGGGCACCCATTGGAACGTCAATGTGTCGGGGCACACTTCACTGGAATTAGCTGAAATCAAAAACCTAGTTCTCCAGGCATTGGATACAGTTGTACTCCAGATGAGTCCTTGGGAAGCGAATTCGGACCTCCGCAAATTTCACGCCGGCAACCCTCAAGAATGGATCGCATTCAGACCCGAGGCATTCCGCGTGTTGCAGCGAGCTCTGGAGATCGCCAAAGAAACCGACGGTCTCTACGACCCAACTTTTGCCCATGCGATAGACTTGCTCGGTTTCGGCCCTTCCGAAAGCCCAGGAGCTGCCTACAATTCGCCCTCCGTCCAACAGGCAATGACCGCCGCTGGCTTTGGGCAGATCAAAACAGACACCCAGGCTCGTAGCGTGCTACAACCTGGCAACCTTGGGCTAGACCTCTGCTCCATCGCTAAAGGTTTTGCAGTTGACCTCATCTTCGAATCGCTGGTCTTCGCCGGGCAAAAGAACTTTACGATCGAGATTGGTGGCGAAGCCCGCGGTCTGGGCTGCAAACCTAGCGGAGCTCCCTGGCTGTTTGCCCTCGACAGACCTCGGGATCTACAAATCAGGCAAAGGTTGCCGGAAACGCGAATCGCCCTCTGCAACATAGCATTGGCCACCTCAGGAAACTACCTTCGCTATCACATCGTAGATGGCCAGCCCATCGGACATCTCATTAATCCAAAGGCCACAAACGAGAAAACTCCTCTGTTAAGCGTTTCCGTCATGAGCCAAAACTGCATGGACGCAGATGCCTACGCCACCGCCCTATTTCTCATGGGAAAAGAGCAAGGGTTGATTTTTGCCAGAAAACGGAACCTAGCCGCCGTGTTCCTAGATCACACAGGAGAAGAATTTTCTCCAGCAGCAGAGACTATGCTTAACTGACTGGCCCTTCGCTAACTTACGGCTCGCATTAGCCGCCTTGCTCTTGCGAAGGAGTCTCATTTACAATTGACAGAATTTAGGGCTCCTTGCTTCATGTGCCGCACCCGCTCGCCACGGGGGATGCGACATGATGGAAGATCAAACAGAGCCAGCCAAAATCGAAACGACTTATTGTCCTTTCAAGGCTCCTTCACGATCGGACGGAGTACCCGGAGCTCATCCTGTATCGATGAAGCGCTTCGAGCAGCGACCCGGGATGACCTTTGTGAGAGCCTCGCTCTCAAACCTCCAACAAGGCCGACTGAACTGGCCGGCTCGCTCCTTTTTGCAAATAGCCTTCATCTGTTCCGGAACCGTGGAGCTGATCCAACACGGAGAAAAACGCGTTAAGCCCAATGCGGGCGACTGGCTGCTTATTAAGCCTGCCCAGGAGCCTCTCGAGTTCCATGTCGAAGAGGCGAGCGAGGTCTTTTGGATCGGTTTCGACCAGCAGGCTACCGCAGAACTGACCGGGTTCTCCGACACCATTTCTCCCGAGCTTATTGACGAGGCAAAACCTCACCTAAGCTGCCACTCGAGCGCGGGAAGACTCCTATCCATCGCCGAAGAACTGGCAGGACTCGAGGGGAACAATACCCGCGAGCGATTGATGATCGAATCAAAGTCTCTCGAATGGCTGGTGCTGATACTCGACCAACCGCTCTTTTCGCCATGCCGGGCGATCGCGCCAATTAGAGATACTCGGGATTCCATCGCCCTAGCCGCAGCGGCTCGCATCATGAGCGATCGCTATTCCGAAGACCACTCCATCGCCAGCCTAAGCCGCACGGTCCACTTAAACGAATTTAAGCTTAAGCGAGGCTTCAAAGAGCACTACGGTACCACCGTATTCGGATATTTAAGACAAATTCGCATGGAACGAGCTCGCGAGATGCTGGAGCGACGCGACAAGTCTGTAATCGAAATCGCGAATTCCGTGGGCTACTCCAACCCGAGTCACTTCGCACGAGCCTTCAAACAGGCATTCGGTATGAATCCAAGCGAGTTGCTGCCTTCCAGCCGCTGACACAATCGCGCTCAAGTAGCCTAAAGTTCCTCTAACGCTCGACACTAGGTTCCTAGCCAGCTAGTCTCGTCCCATGAATCTACCCGTCGAACTCGCCAGCGCCTTGAACGCCCAAATCGGTATGGAATTTCAAGCTTCCTACTCGTACCTTTCCATGTCCTCCTATTTCGAAGCGAATTCCTGGGATGGATTCGCGAGTTGGATGTCTTTACAAAGCGATGAGGAACGAGTGCACGCCATGAAGTTCTACACTTACCTTCTAGATCGAGGGGCAACGGTCGCTCTTCCCGCAATCGAAGCGCCTGAGTACGAATTCAGCTCTCCGCTAGCAGTTTTCGAAACCAGTCTCGCTCAGGAAAAAAAAGTAACTGCCGCAATCAACAATCTCTACAAGATCGCGATCCAGACCGACGACTTCGCCACAGTTTCCTTTCTGAAATGGTTCTTGGATGAACAAGTCGAGGAAGAGAAAAACGTTGGAGACATGATCGAGAAGCTAAAACGCGCCGAGGGAAATCCCGACGCGATGCTGATGCTCGACAATATCGCGGCCAATCGGCCACGAGAAGAGGGCGAGTAGCCTGCTACATCCCAGGGCCCATTCCGCCGCCCGGTCCCCCGGGACCGCCACCACCAGGGCCTCCGCCACGAGGAGGCCTACCTCCGCCTCCACCTCCCATGGGCATGCCGCCCGCTTCCTGAGTGTAACCGTCTGGCAAGGACAGAAAGCTATCCTCTAGCTCCATCGGTTCGATAGCCACTGCTGCGAAAGAAAAGGCGTTTTTCCCCTTAGCTCCTTCCACTTCGATAAGTAAAGGTACTCCGGTGTGCATCCTACTGTAGAGAGACAGTGCCATGTTCTTTTCCTCGAAGCCCTTCAAACGAGGCAAGGCTTGATCTGGAAAGGCAACCCCCTCCCCGGTCCACCAGAAATTCAGTTTCTTCCCAGGGCCTTTCAACACTTCTAAGGAAGTTTCCGTACCCAGGATCTCCTTCTGCTCGTCTTTCACTAGAACGATTTTCTCCAAATCTAGCTCCTTCTCCTTTTTCCCTTTCTTACCGCCTGGAGGAGGACCTCCGGCACCCGGACCGCCCATCGCGCCAGGACCTCCCATTCCGCCAGGACCGAGCGCCCGATAACTCTCGCCTCCAGGGTTAACCATATAGGCCTCTCCCGTCTCCATATTGCCCAGTCGGGTTTCGTAGAGCTGACCCCCAGCCGTCAGCTCCGTTTTCCAAAGAGAGCCTTTCAACCAAATAGAATAGCTCATTTCCAAGCCGCCAGAGTCGATTTGATAGTCGATTCGACCTTGGAAGGAATCATCTACCGCCAAAGCCGAGTTTATTTGAGGAATGATCGCGAGGAACGATGCAACGAGAAGAGTACGCATCGGACTTGGGACACACGAAAACAAAAGGCGTTTCACGGAAACTCGAAGAATCCACATCGGCCATCACCAGTAAAACCCAAAATACTTTTTGGAGTCTATCTAATCCGTGAAAGGGTAGCCCGATCCCTGTGAAAAAGCTAAGCTGCCCCCCCCATATCAGAAAGGAAAGGCTAAGCAAATGACAGGAAACCCTGCTCCCAGAACCAAACGCAAAGAAGACATCACCTTTACCGTCCTCTCCCTAATCCCGCTCGCACTGTTGTTCGTACTTCTGTTAGCCAACGGTTCGTTTTGACAAGCAAAGCCATCGGACACGAGCCCCCCTTACCTATCTTACCTCTTGGGTTTGCACATAGAAAGGGCCGCTCACTTCTCCAAGCTTGGCGTAGTTCCGGATTCGTTGGATCGTAGATTCCGTCAACCAGTTTCCCGACTCGACCAACAGGAGCCCGGAGGATGAATAAACGTCCGACACGATTACGTATCCAGGCTTCAACTCTCTGAGATCCAAAGTAAGTACCGGTTTTTCTTTTGATACCGCCGTGGACAAATAGTCTGGGTAATATTTGAAGCAGAGCTCTAAAACCTTGGGATCGTAGTACCCCGTCCTATCTAGCATTTTTTTAAGAGCTTCAGAACCAGCGACTCCCTCACGTTCTAACTCCATGCGGTCTTCGAAAACCCTGAGCAGGCGTGCCCCCAAAGGAATGGCTTGCCCCTTCGTATCGTTCTCTGGAAATCCAGTCCCATCGAAATTTTTCCGCTGGTAGCGGATGATGGAAGCTATCTTTTCTAAACGAGGAATTGATGAAACCAGTCCGTATCCAACCTCCGGAACATTTCGTATAATCTCACTCTCACTCGGCTTGAGATCTTCTCCATTCTCGAGTTTCCGAATAATCTCCTCGGGAAGTGAAGTATAACCAACCGATGATAGCAAAGCGGCAACCTCATACTGCCAGATACTTTTCATCTGTATCGCTTCCAAAAAGGGTATGAGGCTCGATTTCAAACGCTGCCCTCGACCGAGGGCGAAGGGTGCCACAAGTCCGAGTACATCCATAAGCATCTTAACACAACCGGAGACTGTTTCCTCTACACTGTCGTGCTCAAGCTTCATTAGGTCGTGATGATGCCCCGCATCCTTGATCGCCTCTACGAGCTCCTCCACCGAGCAGGGCTTATTCAAAAAACGATAAACGTGCCCTCGATTCACCGCTTCGGTCGCCGTCTCTTGGTCGGCATTCCCCGTAAGCATGATACGCTCGGAGTCGGGAGACATTTCGATAGACTTTTCCAAAAATTCGATTCCGTTCATCCCCGGCATCTTCATATCTGATACGATCACATCGATAGGGCCATGCTCTTTTAAGACTGTGAACGCTTCTTCCGCAGACTCCGCTATAAAGAGATCAAAACGCTTCCTCATGTTTCGACGAAAAGCCGCTAAAACACTAGCGTTGTCATCTACAAAAAGTACTTTCATATGTTTGCTTAAGACTAGTTAACACTTGAATCGCCTGCATGACGCGCATCAATCTCGTCCGCTGGTATCTTTACTCTGAATACAGATCCCACCCCATATTCGCTTCTACAATCGATCTCACCACCGTGTCTTTCAACGATGACACTACGCGCCATAGCCAAACCTTGACCAGTCCCCTTACCCACTTCCTTGGTAGTAAAGAAAGGCTCAAAGATCCGAGAGAGGACATCTTGATCCATACCCTCTCCCGTATCCTTAACCTCAATACAGACATATCCCTTATCAAACGAGGTCTTGATACAAATCTCCCCCATCCCGCTCCGCACCGACTCGATTGCTTGTGCCGCATTCACGATCAGGTTTAGAAAAACCTGCTTTAGCTCATCGACATGACAGAAAACTTCCGGTAAGGATTCGTCTAATTCCAGTCGAATTTCGGCCACCGACTTCCATTCATTGCGGGAAACATTAAGAGTATTTTCGATGGCTCTATTGATATCGGCCTTGCCCTTTTCAAACGACGAAGGGTAGGAAAATTCCTTCATAGACCCCACAATCTTAGCGACTTGCTCCAAACCGTCCGAACTTTCTTCCAAAGTTTTCGGAATCTCTTCTTCCAGAAAATCAAGATCTCGATCTTCGATAAGCTGAAGCAACGCACTCCGCTCCTCCACTTGCTCCGGATGAGCTTTCGATTCTTTGATGTATCCCCTGCAGGCAGACACAATCTCCATTAAGTCGGTGAAGGAATCCTTCAGGAACTTTACGTTATCCGAGACAAACTGAGTAGGTGTGTTGATCTCATGGGCCACTCCAGCGGCGAGAGACCCGATTGCCTCCAAGCGTTGGGCCAACTGCAGTCGAACCTCCAACTCCTTCCTCTCCTCTTCCTCCTTTTTCTTTTTGGTAATATCTCTGGATATCCCGAAAGTACCGATCACTTCTCCCGACTCATCGTAAAGAGGGAGCTTGGTAGTCGAAGCCCAAGTGTCCGGCTTATCCTCATAAACCTCCCTTTCTTCCTTTCCCACGATAGGAATCTTGGTCTTCAAGATATTCTGCTCGTCTTCGTAGGCTTCCGCCGCGTGAGCGATTCCGAAGAAGTTGAAGTCTGTCTTGCCAATTATCTCGTGAGGATGAGTCAGACCGAAACGACGAATCATGGAAGAGCTGGCGCGCAGAAAACGACTCTCCTTATCCTTAAAATATATCGCGTCTTGAGCGTGAGCCAATAATGCGAGCAGGAGTTCCCTGTCCTGCCATCCCTTCATGTTCTTGAAAGAAAAGTCAGATCTCGGATCGCATCTCATAAAAAGGAACTTAGAAGGGGTATGCTGCTCAAAAGAGCTTATCCACAATTGGGAACGAACCGGTATATCCCCTCCTCTCAAATCCCGTATGACCAAATCCCCCATCCAGCTCTCTGTCACCTTGAGCATCGGAAAGATATTGGCGTTAAACCGACGGCGGTCATGCACTGAGATAATGTCCTCCAGACTGAAATCGTAGACTTCCCTGTCCTCCGGTCCATCGAAACGTGGATTCAAAACCCTGCTGGCAACCTTATTGATAAACGCAACTCTCAGGCTAGGATACTCGAAGGCCACTCCCAACGATTCCTCCCCTATCACTCCTCGACCCGCGAAATGGGCACTAAGACTCGATACCAAATGAGGATCTACCGGACATTCCGTCTGCATTTCGTTTAGGTCAATTTTACTCATCGCTCTTTCTGCTAAGATGTCGTCAGCCCTAGGGTAGAGAAGCCTCGCTTCCCCAAGAAGGCCAATTGGACAACTCATTAGCCATCGTCCTGCTCGGACTTTCATTGAAGCGCTTCCCTGATAGGCCATACGATTAACAAGCTCTTTGCGAAATCGTTAGGGCTTAACACCAAAATCTGAGACAAAACCTCCGCGAAATCGCGCAAATCCCGATTGGGGCAACTGAAATCCCGATCGGAGTAGAGGTGATCGACGCTAACCGCTATATTGTCCCCAGAATTATTTTCGGAAACACACAGTCGTTAGAGGAGAGGCGGATTGCACACAGCGGTCCGCCTCTTTTTGTATCCATCCTAGTAACAAATCCTGCACGTTAAACCCGATCCCCCAGCTTGCGCCTCGCTCGCAAATCAGACACGCTCGAAGACCCTTTCAAATTTAGCACTCATGGACCAGCAGCCCAGTTACAGCCACAGCCATGTCTTCGGACAAGATCAGCAAAAAACAGGGGAGAAGAAGACCCTGATCGTCATTGCCATCACCCTCGTGATGATGGTTGTCGAGATTAGCGCTGGCTCGCTCTTTGGCTCCATGGCCTTGCTAGCAGATGGCCTACACATGGCCTCCCACAGCGCCGCCCTTACGATCACAGCCATCGCTTACATATACGCTCGCAAAAACGCCTCCGACCCGAGGTTTTGCTTCGGCACCGGCAAGGTGAACGCCTTAGGCGGCTATACCGGAGCCCTGTTATTGGCTGGATTTGCGTTGATGATGCTCTGGGAAAGCTTCGACCGCTTGTTAAACCCAGTCGAAATCCAGTTCAACTGGGCGATAGGAGTGGCCGTTATCGGTCTCATTGTTAACGGAGCCAGCATGCTGATTCTCGGCGAGCATGATCACGGGCATGACCATGGTCACGGTCACCACCACCACGGCGGTCATCATCACCACCATCATCATGAGCACGACCATGATCACGATCATCATGACCACGATCATCCTCATGACCATGAGGACCAGAACTTGAGGTCCGCCTATCTCCACGTTATGGCCGATGCCCTCACCTCCGTTACTGCGATCGTCGCACTCCTTGGGGCTAAGTATTTCGGTTGGATCTGGATGGATCCGGTCATGGGCATTGCCGGTTCGGTCCTAGTTGCCAATTGGTCAATCGGACTGCTGCGGAGCACCTCGCAAACCATACTAGACTACCAAGCGCCAGCGGAAACAGTCGCCTCAGCGAGGCAAGCCTTGGAGTCAGAAAGCGACAAGGTCGTGGATCTGCACATCTGGTCGATCGGTCCCGGCATTTTAAACGCTACCTTTTCCATTCTTAGCTCCGATCCGAAAACGCCAGATTTCTACAAGCATCAGATCCCCGAAAAGTTGGGGATCGTACACTGCACCATCGAGGTTTTGGACGGCAGACACACGCATTGAGACTGACACCTTACGTTTCGATACAAGCCAGCCCGCAAACCTGGCAACGGATAGCGAAGAAATTAACCCTTCACAATTCGGCCTACACTCCCCACCCTCCCGAGCTTTTCCGTAAGAAATACAAACCCTGCAAATTTCCGTGGACAAACCAGAGAATCAACCTCCCGCCAACGAAGCTCCTGACGCCTTGGAGCCAGCACGCAAGGCAATCGCACAAGCTGACGCTATCGCTCGCAAAGACCGCACCGCTTTCGCTGAAGCCGTCAAAGGCTTCGAGGAAGCGATCACATTACTTAACGCTCCCGAGATCGAAGAGTCAGACAGTAAACAACACCTTCTCGGGTGGGCAGAAATGGGTAAAGCCAACGCCCTTTCAAATTCCGATACGAAGGACGGAATCGAGAAGGCGATCGCCGGCTACCAGGTTGCCATCAAGCATTTCGAGCAGATCAAAGATAAGAGAGAATCTCACAAAGCCGACATCGCAGCCGTTTGGGGCAACATCGGGCATACCCAATCCCGCGTGCCCAACAAGGAGACCATGGAACAGGCAACCGATTGCTTCCGCCAATCGATCACCCTCCTCGAACAACTCCCATGGAAGGAAACTCCACGTTTCCAGCATCAGCTCGCCGCCACTTGGCTAAACCTCGGCAACGTCTACGCCCGACTAAGCAATCCTCAAAAGCCCGCGCAACGTACCATCGACGCCTACGAAAAAGCACTCGAGGTAATCGAGGGCATGCCCGCCGAAGAAGCTCCCGTCGGCGCCTTGATAGCAGGTATCAGGGCCAGCCTTGGCCGCTCCCTCATGTGGAGCGCCGAAAAGAGTCACTTGGACTTAGCGATCGCCTCTTTCGACGAAACCATTCGCGTAATCGCAGCCATCAAGGAAAAGAACGATCCGCGCCTCGCGATCGAGATGGGCTCCGCTCATGCCAATCGAGCGAATCTATTCAGCCGGCTAAAACCGACACCCGAGACAGTTCAGGAAACGATCAAGTCTTCCGAATTCGCCCTGAAAATCGCAGAGCCAAACGAAAAGACCCACCTCGTAGCAGCAGAAATTTCACTCAGCGCCCGCCGCTCCTTTTGCCACGCCTTTGGCATGCTGATCGGCAACCAGAAGCCGGAAGCTCAACAGGAAATCCACGACAAAGCTTCGGATCTTCTAGAAGACGGTCTATCGCTCGTAAAGTTCTGGGAGCAAAAGGGAGCTCAGGGTCTCCGCCAGTCTGCCCAACACCTTTTCCACCTCGGTTGCGCATTCTACTGCACCCAACAGCCACACTTCCTGCCAGAGTTCGTGCGAGATAACTTAAACATGGAATCACCTGATCAAGTGATGCGGCAATCGGCTGAGAAAACTGTCGAGGAGGCGGTCGCCCGAATCGAGAAATCGGATAGCCCGAAACCGGAAGTAATCGAATCTCTGAAAAGCGTGCTAGAAGAGCTCAAGAAAACCGCCGAGCCCACGCAATAACCCTTCTTCCCCCAGCCGCGACCTTCAAGTCGCGGCTTTTTTATGCCCATAAATAAGCTCAAATTCGGCTTGATAAATCCGACTCCTGCCTGGGACGGAATCCATACCACAAGCATACCAGCGAGGCAGCAGTAAGTAGCAGGCAAAGCAGGTGAACGTAACGTTGGTCAACAGCTGCAACATGGCCGGAAATCGCAGTGCCCACAAATTTTGATAAGCCTATAATCAACATCGTATAGACCCCTTGGATCGAGTTGCGGTTCGAGTCATCCGCCAAACCATTCAGGTAGTTGGGAGGAACCACCAGCATAGCGCAAATCATGGCCCCATGAAAAACCTGGGTCCCGACCGCTACTGTCAAATTGGGATAGGCGTACATTAAGCCGAACCTGACGAGGGTGAGGAAAATCGCACCCAGCATTACGACTCTTAAGCCCCAGCGATCCTCCAACCGGGTCAGACCAAGGATGCAAAACACCTCGATTATCGTTCCGGACATAATGACGATGCCAACCCAATGTGTCTCCAACTCAAGGTCCTCTGCCAGAAAAACTGGATACATCGTATGATACGCCGCTGAACAGGACAGCAGCAAAAACATGGCAGCCGAAAACAGAATATTCTCCCGATTGAAGAGGACTAGAAGGGCCTTGCTTGTGGGAAGCCCTTCGGCAGCTTTCTTCGCTTCTCGCCGGCCGCGATCCGGTAGCAAAAAGGAGAGTAAGAAAAGGATGGCGAAACAACCAACCCCAAACCAGAGAGCCAAAGCGACCTCGCCTACCCGTTCCATGGGGTAGAACAGAGCGAGTAACAAAACCATGTATCCAAAGGTTCCCCACACTCGAACCTTATTGTAATGTGTTTCCGGCTCTCCGCGTTCTCCCTGCATCCGCTGGACGCCAAAAAAGATTCCATCTAGCAAGGGCAAAACCGCGGTGACCCCGAGCGAGTAAACGAAAAAGCCAATTACCAAAGGCCAATTGCCGGAGAAAGACAGGAGAGCCGTCAAAGCCCCTCCGGTTATCAAGCAAAGCGCCGCCAACAATCGACGGGGGCTGAGATGAAGATCGGCCAGCGCGGTGACTACCGCTGGACTGAGCATAATCGCCCAGCCAGCCATTCCCATGGCATAGCCCATTTGCTCTTCGTCCATTCCTCGCTCTTTAAACAGCAGAGCGACAAAGGGCTGAACTGCTGCAAAAGAGCCATAGAGGAAAAAATATTGGAACTTGAGGGAGTTCATGCGGAGCGGACACGCACACCATCGGATAGCTTCGATCCTTTGCAACGCGCGAATCCACTCATACCCAAGCGCAAGCTGGGCACTCGCTCGGAAACAAAAAAATTACTCCTCGAAATTCGCTTCGAAAAAGAGCTTTGCCGCTTTTACAAACTCTGTCGGATCAGCGGCAAACTCTCCGCTATCAGTCTCGATTGCCATCACTCCCGACCAATCGTCTTCGAGGATCGCTTCTGTTAACTCGGCATAGTTCGAATTGCCTAAGCCAATAAATGTGTCCCGTGGGCGACCAGGAGCATCCATCTTGTCCAATCGCTTATCTTTAAGATGCATGTCGTACACGCGATCTCCATAACGTTTGTAGATCGCAGCCGCATCGAAACCAGCCGCCGTCACCCAGCCAATATCCATGCAGACGCCAATCCGAGGATCTCTCTCGGCAAGGATCGCTTTCACGGTTGCTGGATTTCCGTAGGTTGTGCCAGTCCCATGGTTATGAACAGCCAGCTTGATGTCATATTCTTTAACCAGCTCCTCCAAATTTCCCCAGATCATTTGGTCACCCGGTTCCACTACGATGACTTCCATTTCGAAAAGCTTGGCCAACTCAAAGAGCTTCCGGTTTTCAGCCTTATCAGTAGTGGTATGACTAACTCCAATCGAGTAAGCCCGAACTCCGCGACTTTCCAAAAATGCCTTTTTCTCGACCAATGCCTCTCGGGAGTCTTTCGGGTCCAGATGCTTGCTGAAAAATTCGATATTTTTGATTCCGTGTTCGGCGGCGAACTCCACCGTCTCCTCGAAAGTCATGTTTCTACAAGTCCAGGATTGAAGCCCCAGTTGCGGAGCAGCCTGTAAGCTTGAGATGTAAAGGCAAAGGGTCGTTAGGGTCAGGGCAATAATACGTTTCATCGTTTGAGAACAACATCCTCGTTCAAGACGAGCAAGCCCCCTCGACCTCTCTCAGAAGAATTCAGGACAAGGTCAAAACCGCTCGAAATTTCACCTAATCCGCATTGCTCAACCTGATGGTTTGTATCGACTCGGCCGGAGCTTCGACAAATTGGGAAAAGCCCTCCAACTTCAATTCGAATACCTTTGATTCTGGACTATCGTTCAACACCACAACAACAACCGTTCCATTTACATTCAAAGCCGCAGTCGCCAACAGGCCATCAGGCGTATCCCCAAGGCCAATACGCTTCGCCCCCGGCCTAACAAAACGGCTGAAGTGACTCATCACATAATAAAGAGGGGTGTAGAAAACTTCCCCGCTTTCCGCATCCACCAGGACCGGCGCTCCGCAAAAATTGCTGGCGTGATTTGGCCCACCTCGAAAATCGAGAACGATATTCCAATCGATCCATCCACTCATCCAGTGGTTAAGACCACCGATTAAGTCCCGTGCATACCGGTAGACTGGCGCGTACTTTGGATGGTCAGCCTTTGTTTCCTCAGGAGCCCAAATCCACCCCCAATCAGTTGCCTCTTTCCTCCACCACCAATCGGGCTCTAGCCAGGAATCGATTGGCTCGTCGTCACCCAAGGCGTCGATACAACCTTCCGATTGAATGATACCCATTTCTGGAAACATATCGTGGACTGCATCCAATTCGTCCTCACACACAGACACTGTGCTACTGTACCAGTGCACAGCCATTCCCGAGAGGTAGCGCGTCGCATCTGCATCATTGAAAATAACCTCAGCCCACTCGCGCATGTGGTCCCGGTTCTGATCGAAAACATATATTTTCGTATCGATTCCTTCACTACTGAAAACAGGACCTAGGTGCTCCGCGATAAAAGAGCTCATTTCATGCGGATTGAAAATCATGCTTTCCCAATTCTCACCGTTTCCTTCCGGTTCGTTAATCGGAGTAATTCCCCAGATTGGGATGCCTTCCGCTTCGTAAGCATCAATATACTTAGCAAGGTATTGGGCAAAGGTCGACTTGTATCGGGGTAACAACTTTCCTCCATTCCAAGTCCCGTTGTCTTTCATCCAAGGAGGTGCAGTCCATGGCGAGGCTAGGATTCTGAAATCGGCACCTGCTACCTTTTGGCTATCTTTTATCAAAGGCAGCAAGTAACGTCGGTCCGGTTCGATCGTGAAACTAGACAAATCCAAGTCATCGGCTTCGCTTGCATAGGTGTAGTTCGACAAGGAAAAATCACAGCTGGCTATATGAGTTCGCATCAAGCTGTATCCAGCTCCTTGTGGCGAGAAATAGGCATCCAATACTTCCGTTCGTTTCTCTGCAGGCAATCCTGCCAGAGCAGCAGCAGAGCTCTCCGTAAACGCGCCTCCAATTCCTTCTATCCTTTGATAAGTATCATTTGGATACACTTCCAAGGCATTGGCCTTGACGCCATCTGAATGCACCAAATCAACCGGCTGCATTTTCTCTCCCGACCGCGACGTTCGGTATATTTCTAAAGACCAATCGGACGCCATAACGGTATGTCCGATCAGGCTCGCTGAAATCAGCCCAAGGCTTAGCGCCATCCTCAGAAAGGAATCAGGTAGATAAGGGTAATTCATGAAATAGTGGGGGGTTACAACCAGATGTGAGCATCTAGCAGGGTTAGATCGAACCTCATATTAAGATGCACATTAATGCAATATTATTTTCAGTCCCCAGGTCTCGGAAATTAATGAAGCGTCGGAATGGGCAAAAAAATGGGCTGCCAGGTATGGCAGCCCTCAGGGTATAATGAAAATGAGAGAAAGCCTAGAAGCGATAAGACGCGCCCAAACTCCAAAGCATCGGATTCAAAGTAGCGGTCGTTAGGCGAGCTCCACCAGCGGTAACATCGGAGTCGATATTTACCCACTTCACGCTCGCGTCGAAATCCCACTTATCACCCAGATCGTACTTGAAGCCAGCGCCCAAAGCGAGACCCGCACTGTAATCATCAAGGTCGAGTTCGACTCCAGCTACACTGAGACGTTTGTTAGTGATCCAAGTGAAGTTAACCCCACCAGAGACGTAAGGGACAAAACCGGAATCGTTTTGGAATTCGTAGACGACGCTCAAAGTCGGAGGCAGATGCTCTAGGGTACCCAAGCTGCCTACACCTGCGAGGCTGACATCATGCTTTTGCGGAACAGTGAGAACCAATTCGGCGAGAACGTTTTCAGTGAAATTGTAAGTAACATCGATTTCTGGAATCCATTTGCTCTCAACCGAAACTGCGTCCTCTGCAAAATCGATCCCCAAAGCGGAGAAGGCGTCGGATTCATCCGCGGTTTCCAAATAAGCCGCCCGCACTTTCACTTCCCAAGTTTTGGCAGGTGCCGCGTTTGCAATGTTTGAGATTGATGCCAAGGCAACGAGTGCCGCGATTCCGATAGTTGTCGTTTTTGTCATAGTGGATAGGGTTTTGATTATTAACTTACCTTTTATTCTTCATTAGTTATCCGTCAACTGGTTAGAGGCATAAACACCTTATATTCAGTTAGCTTTAGACTTTTATTACATCAGCTAATCCGCAGAGATCGCCCCCAGCATTAAAAAAACCTCCGGCCAGCGCTAGCTGATCGGAGGTCTGAAAATGAAAGCGTATCTCGCAGAACTAAGCGGCCTTTTTACGGCTCCACATGACTGCTCCTCGCTTCTTAAGAAGCTTCCGCATCTTGAAACGGCCAAACATGGTTGCGAAAAGTAGAGGAGCTTTCCCTCCTCCATTGTCCGCATTGACGTCGGCTCCATAGTCAAGCAGCAGACTGGCGAGCTCTAGGTAGCCTTTAAACGCCACGCCTCCGAGCGGAGTTTGCCCACGATCGTTGCGACGCTCGGTATCAGCTCCAAACTCTAGCAACATGCGGGTTGTCTCCACATTCCCATTGTAGCTGGCGAGCATTAGGAGGCTGTTCCCCTTTCCGTCGCTCAAGTTGGCGGGCATTCCGGCTTCCAGCATCTTTTGCAGGGGCTCGGTCTCGCCTTTGCGCGCAAAGTCAGCGGCCATTTCCTGCAACTCTACGTAGCGGTCTACCTCTTCCGGGCTAACTGTGTCTAAAATCATATTGGTACTCCTCTAAATAATTTTCATCGGACGGGGAGGCCCCAAACCAGCGAGAGGCCTCCCCTTTTTGTGAAAACAGGGACGGAGGGAATCCAACCAAACCCCGAACCTGTTGGACTAACTGGGACAGAGTGCTCAGCCGCCCCAGTCGGCACAAAAAAGCTAACCTTCGCTTGGCGTGAAAGTCACTCCGAGCGCCGCGGCGACACCGCTGGCATAAGCTGGATCGGCCTTGTGGAAATGATTCAGCTGCCTTTGCACGATGTACTCAGGCACGCCTTCCATCGCCTCCGCTATGTTGTGGTGCAGGCGATCCTTCTGAGCATCGTCGAACATGCGATAAAGGTTGCCAGGCTGAGTGTAGTCATCGTTCCCCTCACGGTGGTTGTAACGATCCGCATCACCCGAGATGCGAAGAGGCGGTTCGGCCACCGAAGGATCCTCTTTGGCAGATCCCTCGACAGAGTTTGGCTCATAATAAGCGTCTGGCGAACCGAAGTCGTTGGTGAAGAAACGCATCGCTCCGTCCTTGTGGTAATGGTTGAGCGGAGACTTAGGCCGATTAACCGGAAGGGCTTCGTAGTGAGTTCCCAGACGATAGCGGTGGGCGTCTGCGTACGAGAAAACGCGAGCTTGCAGCATCTTGTCCGGCGAGTAGCTGATTCCCGGCACTACGTTCGACGGCGAGTAAGCAGCCAATTCGATATCGGTAAAGTAGTTGTCCGCGTTACGATTCAATTCGAATTCGCCAACCTGAATGAGCGGATACTCACCATGCGGCCAAACCTTGGTAAGGTCGAATGGATTGTAGCTTGTCTTCTCCGCATCGGCTTCGGGCATAACTTGGACATAAACGGTCCACTTCGGATATTCGCCCTTCTCAATCGCTCCGAAAAGCTCCTCCTGATAAGTCTCACGGCTGTTGCCGATAACCTCCGTCGCTTCGGCATTGGTGTAGTGCTTGTGACCTTGCTGAGTCTTGAAGTGGAACTTTACCCAATAGCGCTCCCCTTCCTTATTCCAGAAGCTGTAGGTGTGGGAGCCATACCCGTTCATGTACATAGGGGCTACAGGAATTCCACGGTCGCTCATGAGGATCGTCACTTGGTGCAAGCTCTCTGGGGACAAAGACCAGAAATCCCAAGCCGCAGTCGCGGAACGCAAATTGGTTCGAGGGTGACGCTTCTGCGTGTGGATGAAGTCAGGGAACTTATAGGGATCGCGGATGAAGAACACAGGCGTGTTGTTGCCTACTAAATCCCAATTACCCTCTTCGGTGTAAAACTTCAGAGAGAAGCCACGTACGTCGCGTTCCGCGTCCGCCGCTCCCAACTCGCCCGCTACCGTTGAAAATCGGGAAACGAGCTCCGTCTGCTTTCCAACTTCCGAAAACACCTTGGCGCAGGTGTACTTCGTAATGTCATGGGTAACTGTGAAGGTTCCAAATGCTCCCCAACCTTTGGCGTGAACAACACGCTCAGGAATGCGCTCCCGGTTTTGGTGAGCCAGCTTTTCGATGAGCTGGTAGTCCTGCATCAAAAGCGGACCGCGTGGACCCGCTGAAAGAGAATTTTGATTGTCGGCGATTGGATTGCCCGCCGAAGTCGTTAATCTGGTTTTTGGTGAACTCATAATGTGGCCGATATAATAGCGCACATCTTGCAATAGATATAATAAAAGCTTTGGATAGTCCCTATAGAATTATTCGATGGAATTGAGCCAATTAAAATGCTTTCTAGCCGTAGCGAGGGAGGGGAACTTCACAAGGGCCGCCAAACTCTGCAATCTGAGCCAGCCTTCCCTCAGCTACCAAATCTCCAAACTTGAGGAGGAGCTGGGAGAAAGCTTGTTCGTACGTAAACCCAAAGGCGTGGAACTGAGCGACGCCGGCAGGCTCCTCCTCGACGGAGCGCACCGAATAAAAGAGGAACAGGACCGAATCCTCTCCTCGTTTCGAGCCCGGGAAGAATTGAAGTCAGGCGAGATAAGGTTCGGCATCATACCGACCATAGCTCCCTACCTGCTCCCTCCACTCTTACGCGGATTCTGCCGAGACTACCCTCAAGTCCGACTCACCATTCGGGAGTCCCAAACTAGCAAGCTGGTGAAAGAGGTTGTGGATGGGGAACTGGAATTCGCTGTAGTCAGCGATATCGCCGCGCCACTCCTCAAAAAATACTCCCTTCACCTTAACAAATTATTCCATGAGGACTTGATTCTGGCCGTGCCAACTGGTCACCCGAGTACTGTCACCGACTTGGCCAACATCGAATCACTCGAGGCGGGCGAGCTCATTCTCCTCAGCGAGGGCAACTGCCTACGAGACCAAACCGTGCAAGCCTGCCAGCGAGAGGACCGCGCAAGCGCACTCGAGTGCGAACAATTACCAACCCTTCTTTCCATGGTAGAAGCGGGTCTCGGAGTGGCCATCGTTCCAGAGATGGCAGTTAACCCGGGCCAATCCCACGGAATCAGCTTCCGGCATTTCAAAAACCCCCGCCCCCGCCGCATGATTGGGCTCCTCAAAAAGCGGGGAGGAAAGCTCAGTTTAGCCGCCCAGGAGTTCGTGAGACGCTTAAATAACGATAACATTGGCTAGATATCGTTAAATCAATGTAAACGCTTCTTGACCCGCGCATACGGAAGAGCAATATTCTAATAACCTACCCCAAATGTTAAGGCTCGGAACCGCCGCTTAGTTCGGCAGATCCGAGCCTTTTCTTTTTCTCAAAGCTCATCCTTATATTTTCGGTAAAGGGAGCGAAATTGGTAGTAGGTTAGACCGAGCTTGTTGGCCGCGTCCTGCTGTTTAAATTGAGCCGCCTGCAGGGCCTTTCGAAGGAGGCGTATCTCCAAGTCTCGAACCTGGTCGTGAAGCGGGCGCGAAAGGTCGTCAGCCACGACCGACGGCTCGCTGGATGACGGATCCGAAGCGGCCAAATAAGGGTTCACAAAGGGATCAAACTCGATCCGATCCACCTTCTCCCCATCTGAACGATAGACGCTCCGTTCCACCACATTTTTCAACTCACGGACATTGCCCGGCCAGTCATGCGAATTTAGACTCTCCAAAGCCGCTTCGCTAAACTCAGGCACCCCTTCCAGTCCGAGCTCCCTCGCCATTGAAGCCGCGAAATGCATCGCGAGATATACGATATCCTCATGACGAACCCGAAGCGGCGGCAGGTAAAGCACATCGAAAGATAGACGGTCCAACAGGTCGCTCTTGAATTTCTCGTCTTGGGCCATGGCGGCCAAATCCGCATTGGTCGCGCCCACGATTCGCGCATTCACTTTCACCGACGTGGATCCACCCACTCGCTGAAACACGCCATACTCCACCGCTCGCAGAATTTTCTCCTGCACCGTCATGGAGACCAAACCGATCTCATCGAGAAAGAGTGTCCCGCCGTCAGCGGCCTCAAAACGCCCCATACGACGCTTTACCGCTCCCGTGAATGCTCCCGCCTCGTGTCCAAAGAGCTCCGACTCCAAAACGGACTCCGAAAGAGCCGCGCAGTTCAGGGCCACCAACGGCCCCTGCCAACGCTGGGAGAGATAGTGAAGACGCGCCGCGGCCAACTCCTTACCCGTTCCTCGCTCCCCTATCAGAAGCACCGGGCGGTCGATCTTGGCCACAGCCGATAGCCTTTGCTGAAAGTCCAAAAATACCTCCGAAACCCCCAAGGCTTCCGGCAGAGAACCCATTTCAAATCCACTATCGTCTTCTTGGCTCATTTAATTGGTTTTTTCGGCCATTTTTTGGCTTCCTACAACATTTTTTAAGTCAACGAACTAAGCCCCGAAATACACTTAATATTTCTTTCCATTGTTTATCAACGACTTGCATACCCATAAAAGGAGTTGGCACGAGTCGTGATAATGTAAGTTCAAACAACAATTTAACTGAAAAATACAATGGGAATATTCACACGCTTCAAAGACATCGTCTCTGCCAACATCAACTCTATGCTCGATAAGGCAGAAGACCCTGAGAAAATGATCAAGTTGATGATCCAGGAAATGGAAGACACCTTGGTCGAAATCAAAGCCTCATGCGCTTCCGCAATGGCTACCAAGTCCAGAGTGACACGCGCCTTGGACGACGTTCAGTTCCGCGTCGACGACTGGAGCAACAAGGCTCGCCTCGCGGTTTCTAAGGGCCGCGAAGATTTGGCTCGCGAAGCTCTCGCCGAAAAGCGCGTATTCGCTGATGAGGTTGAACGCCTCGAAAAGGAAATCTCACAGCTTGAGGGAATCGTAGCCAAGTATCAGTCTGACATCAGCCAGCTGGAAGAGAAGCTCGCCAACGCTCGCAAGAAGCACCAGGTCCTCATCCAGCGCCACACTCAAGCTCAGAAGCGCCACAAGGCACAGAGCGTCATCCGCAAGAACGACAACGTTGATGCATTCGCAAGATTCGACGCGTTCGAAAATCGCATCGAGCGCATGGAAGCAGACGCCGATCTCGTAAACGCCAAGGCACGCCCTGCCCTGGAAGACGAATTCGCCAAGCTCGAAGGAGATGAGTCTCTGGAAAACGAACTTGCGGCCCTAAAAGCGGAGCTAGAGAATAAGGAGTCCAAATAAGGAACTCGATAACGACCACTCGAACACCCCTAACCAGCTCTAGCTACTCTTCGCATGAGACCAGAAGTACTCATATTTCTCATCCCGATCGTCGCAATCATATGCGGCACCATCATCTCGCTCACCAAAAATGCGAGAGAGCACAAGTCGAAGAACGGGGCCCAACTAAGCGAGGAAGAGACACGGATCATGCAAGAGCTACATCAGTCGCTTCACAAAATGGAAAAGCGCATAGAGGCCCTCGAAACCATCATCATTAACAAAAAATAGTCGTCGCCCTCACCCGACGAATACAAAAATGAGAAACCAAATCTACCGCTCCCAAGATAAACGTGTAATCTTCGGAATTTGCCAAGGGGTAGCGGAATACTTCGATCTATCCGTCTTTTGGATACGGTTCGCCTTAGTTGTCGCCACCTTCTTCACCGGCCTCTTTCCAATACCTGTGTTCTACGGAATCGCCGCTCTAGTAATCAAGCCAGAGCCAGAGTCCGCTACCGAGCCCAAAGCAAAAGACAGCTTTGAGGAAGACTACTTCGAAACCGAGGTATCCAGCCGCACGCTAAGCCTCCGCCGCTTGAAAAACCGCTTCGACTCCATCGAGTCCCGTATCCAGCGGATGGAGAACTACGTTACCAATAAATCTTACGACTGGGAACGCCGCTTCAACTCCGGCAAGTAGCCCCAGCCCGGCACGCCTCAGGCGTGCCCAACCAACCTTCCACTCTTAAGTCCTTCCACAAGGCGCCAGAGCTACTGCTTTGCCTTAAACCTTCCCGATAGATGAAAAAATGGGCCAAACCTGCCGCCGCGATCCTACTCGCTTCCGCGATCGGATACATATCGCTCGCCAAAAAAACCGAGCAGCCTTCAAGCAATTCTGAAGAAATCCAAATAACCACTACCGGTCATGGCCCCAGCATCGTACTGCTGCATGACTCCTCCCAATCCGACCTCCACTGGGCAGACGCCGCCAAGAGGCTCTCCAGCCACTTCCAAGTCACTTTGGTCGATGTGACCTCGTTTCTGCAAAGCAGCAAACCCATCCGGCAACTGCGGACCTCTCTCAAAAATCTAAACATCAACGATTCGCGTATAGCCGGATCAGCCCATACCGAACAACTAGCTCTCCACTACGCTCTCTCCTTCCCGGAGCAGAGCGCCAGCTTCATTCTTCCGCACACAGGCGAGGACCTGGAAATTCTAGCGGACCTAATCAACTCTCATCCTCTAAACAAATCATGAACGGACAAGGAACCGCCGGCAACGTAATCGCCGCCCTCTGCAGCTTCTTCTTCCCAGGCTTGGGACAACTCATCCAAGGACGACTTATCGCCGCCATCTGCCACTTCGTATTCGCGTGGCTACTCTGGATCGTACTCTTGGGTTGGATCGTACACCTCTGGTCGATCATAGACGCTGCGAAATACGAATCGCCAAGACGCTTTGAGCACTGCCGCTACTAAGGGCTCACCCTTCCTTCGACCACAACTTGCTTGTGGTCGCTATGTAAACGCCAAACCAAGGATAGGCTTTCCAGATAATCGCTTTGTCGAGCATCCTTGCCATTGATGGTTTCGATTCGGATAGACCGCAGAGACTTTTGCAAGTCGAGTGACGAGCCCAGCGTATCCACAATTCTGATTAAATCTGGATCCGAACAATCGACCTTAAACTCCAAGTCCTTTCCGCCGCGACGTGCCTCCGCCACAAGCTCGCGTCCACGATAAACAAGGCGATTTCCCACCTGCCTACGCGGAAGTGCGCCCTTGAGATTCTCTAGTCCGATCCCGCACAAGGACGCCGGATCCGTGGCCCCTAACCAGTAGATTGCAGACTCCGGAAGAGTTTTATTCAGACGTCGCAAGGCTTCGTGCGAAGCGAACTGCAAACCGGGAATTCCCTCGAAGAAACGGCCTCCAACTACTTCGCCACCCAGCTCCAAAAGTCGCAGAGCCTTGAAAACATCTTTCCAGCGAAAGCCGGCACATTCACGTTCAAGGAGTTCCTTAAAGAGAACTCCGTAACGATCCAGCAGGACAAAAGCCCTCTCGCGCTCCAACTCCAAAGATTCGATTGCATCAAGCTCACCGGACAACCGCTCGTTTTTGTACCAACTCCCTGGATACGTTGCCAATCTCGCTCGGCTGCGACGCCCTCTCCTCAAAGTCCTACTTGGAGCAGACTGCTGCTCGACTTTTTGAAAAAGCTCGAAATTGCTGGCCTCCGCCTTTCGCACACTGGAAAACAAATCACTCCCAATCTGCCCTGACCAAACAAGGCCCCAAAGAGCTTTCTCAAGGTCTTTGCTAGAACCTCCAATCAACTCTTGCAGCTTGGAGAATGAATACCGAGCTCCCTTACTCAAAAGCTCTAAAACAGATTTCTCTAGCGGCGTATACTCCGCCCCGATTTCAGGCAAAAGGTCTAGCTCTTCCTCGCGGATGAACGACAATTGTCGTTCCCCCGTTCCAACCCACAAAAAGCCCTCATCCATCAGGCATCGGTCAAGGTGCGATTCATGATATCCCAGAAGGCGGCTTCGCAAAATTTGTCCTTCCCACTCCGCCGCTCCAGCCGACAAACCACTCAGCTTGTCCAAAACGGAGACCAACCCTTCTGCGTTTTCAGAAGGGCGAGCAGCTCCCTGCCAATCTGCCAAAAACAAACTTAAGGCCTCAAGCGGCAAAGCCTCAAAGACAGAGCGATTCCGAGCTCGATTCATGCGTAGCAAGATCTCGTAATTCTGGATCTCGCAGATTTGCTCGTTTTCTTCGCCCTCGACGAGCATCCCTCTCACCACCAGCTCATCGTCAACGAGCTCAGCAACAAGAGATTCAAATTCCTCCCCGCCTGACAACCCCAAAGAATCCCGTAACCACTCTTCCGATACAGGTCCATAGAAAGAGAGCCATTCGAGAAAAACACTACGATCGGGAGCGTCAGCCAAGAGAGCAGCTACACGCCCTTCTTCACCTTGCAGATAAACAAAGACGCCACTCTCCAAGCGTTTTCGCTCAACCGGAATTACCTCTTCAGAATATCCGTGCAACAGCTCGGACCACTCCGATTCCTCCAGCAAAATACGATCGCGCAGCCACTCCAAGAGCTCAGTCCGCTCCACGGGGGAATAGCCATCCCTGGTGCGCTGACGCTTAGACTCAAACTCATTAACCAAATCCCGAGAGAGCAAGGGACGAACTCCGTCATCAAACATCACCGAGCGGATTAGATCGTCTCTTAGCTTAGATTCCCCAGCACCGTCCGGTTGATCAGTCGCGTACATGTACTGCTCATTGATCTGACGCCACGCCACATCAGCCGCGAAGGGACTGGCCAAACTTGTACGAGCCACACTGACAGAGATCTCTCCACACTCGAGTTCCTCCAACACCAAACGCAAGGACTCCATGTCGAAGTCGTCATTCAGACAAGAACGCCAAGTCTCCAGAAGTAGCGGGAAGTCATCGAAGCTGCGAACTGAGTCCATCAGTTTCTTAGCTCTCATACGACTCATCCAAAGCGGTAAACGCTGACCTGGTTTGTTACGGGTAATGAGCAAGGAGGTTCCAGCCGCTTCCCTGAATCGGGCACCAAAAAAGTTCGAACCCTCTAAACTCTGGCGAAGCAACTTCTCCAGATTATTCGGACTCACCAGGTCCAAAACACGCTCTGGATCCACCTCGTCAGGCAACACAATCACGACACAATCATCATTTACAAATACGTCGGCCCGATTCCCAAACGCATCCTGCCAAGCCGCATCCAAAGCCAAGCTGAAAGGTCGATTCACCCTCCCACCCCAAAAAGTGTGCAGCACCAGCTGCTTGCCCGGAGCCCCACCCGGCGCGGAGTCAATAAGCTCAGCCAGCAAATGGTGACGATGGGGCAATCCTGCTCCCGTCGCTTTGCGCTGCCGCTCCAAAAATGAATTCAGCGATTTCGCAGCGTCCCCTTCGATGCCATATCTAGCTGAAAGCTGCTTTAGAAATTCGTCTGCAGATCGCTCTCCCTCCGCCCATTCCAAGAATTCCCCGATGCGATTTGAAAGATGAAAATCGCGATCGTAAGTCTCCGCTCTCCAAAACGGGGGAGCCATCTCACCCTTCTGCGCGGGCAGAACAAACACATCGTTGTGGGTGACGTTTTCAATTCTCCAACTCTGTACCCCAAGCGTGAATACATCGCCGACTTTTCTTTCCCAGACAAACTCTTCATCGAGCTCTCCGATCCTCGAACCGGTTCCACTCATACGAAGATGGTAGTATCCCCGATCCGGAATCACGCCACCAGACATGTAATACGAAAGCAGAGCCCCTTTTCTCAAGGTCGCTGCATTCCCCTTCATATCGATCGAAATCTGAGGCTTCAATTCCCGCAAGCGACTGCCGGCGTAGCGGCCCGCCAACATAGCGGTCACCAAATCGAAAACCTCCCGATCCAATTTTCGAAACGAATAACAGCTTCGAAATAGCTCAAAGAGTTCGTCCAAATCCCAAGGCCCGCATGCCAAGGTGGAAACGATTACCTGAGCGAGAACGTCAAGCGGGCACTCCACGATCTTAACATTCTCGATGTCTTTCTCACGTATTGACTTCGACAAGACAACCGACTCAAGAAGGTCTTTAGAATGCGACGGATAAAGCGTCGCACGACTAACCGCACCCACCTGATGGCCAGAGCGACCGACCTTCTGCACGGAGGAAGAAACGGAGTTCGGGCTTTGCACCATCACCACGCAATCAATCGAACCGACGTCGATTCCCATTTCCAAAGAACTGGTGGCCACTATCGCCTTCACCTCCCCAGACTTTAAGCGTTGCTCCACCGTAAATCGTATTTCTCGAGAAAGAGATCCATGATGTGAATACGCTATCTGAGTATCTTCTCCGAGATTTATCCGATGAGCAATCTTCTCCGCCAGCATGCGGCTATTAACGAAAATCAATGTCGAATTATTCTGGGCGATGAGCCTTTTCAGATCCTCCACGACAGGCTGCCAAGCATCTTCAGCGGGGTTACGTTCCGCATCTGGATCCGTAGTTACGATCTCGATTTCGTAGCGTTTTCCGACAGCGGACTGAGCCAACTGCACCTCGCGGCCTTGACCCTCCAAAAAGCCTCCGACGAAACGGGCCACCTCTTCCATAGGACGAACCGTAGCGGAAAGAGCGATACGCTGAAATTCACCGTTTAAATGGGCGAGGCGCTCCACTCCGGTCATCAGGTAAGTTCCTCGCTTACTGCCAGCGACCGAGTGTATTTCGTCGAGGATTACGGATTTGATTCCCAAGAGAGCGCGTCTGCCGGACTTCGAACTAAGAAGCAGGTTTAAGCTCTCTGGCGTTGTGATGAGTATTTCGGGAGGATGACGCAGCATCTTTCGCCTCTCCGATTGATCCGTATCGCCGCTTCGAGCCATGACGCGAATATCCGGCCAGTCTTGCTCGGAGTCAGCGAAAGCGGATTTCAGCTCGGATAGCGGCGTAAGAAGATTCCTCCGAATATCGTTGTTGAGAGCTTTGAGTGGCGAGACATAGAGAAGACGCGTTTGCCCCAGCTCCCATGTCCCGGTGGCCAGCTGGTTGATCCCCCATAAAAATGCCGCCAGCGTTTTGCCGCTACCCGTTGCCGCGCTGATCAAGCAATGCCGCTCATGGGAAATCAGGCTCCATGCAGCCTCCTGAATTTCGGTAGGCTGGCCAAAACGACCAAGAAACCATTTGGCCAACGAAGGATGAAAGGACTTTAATACACTAGAGCGGGATACGGGCATAAGGAGCAGGCTATCTCGACCTTAGGAAGAATCATTCCGCCGCCAATCTAAAGTTCTGCTAACAGAACCCGCAAAAAAAGCGGCCGGGCAAAAACGCCCGACCGCTTGGAAAAATAGAATATACCTGTGACCTAGTACCTGTAGTGGCTTGGCTTATACGGACCAGCCTGTTCCACACCGATGTAGTCAGCTTGTTCCTTGGAGAGTGTGGTGAGCTTAACTCCGATCTTCTCGAGGTGAAGACGCGCAACCTCCTCGTCGAGCTCTTGCGGCAAGCGGTAGACACCAACTTCGTACTCGTCCTTCTTCTTCCAGAGGTCGATCTGAGCGAGGGTCTGGTTCGCGAAGGAGTTGGACATCACGAAAGATGGGTGACCGGTAGCGCAACCGAGGTTTACGAGACGTCCTTCCGCGAGAAGGAAGATAGAGTTTCCTTCTGGGAAGGTGTACTGATCGACCTGAGGCTTGATGTTGAGGTGCTCTACGCCTGGGAACTTTACGAGCTTGTCCACTTGGATCTCGTTGTCGAAGTGGCCGATGTTACAGACGATTGCCTGATCCTTCATCGCCTTCATGTGATCGATGGTGATGATATCCTTATTGCCCGTGGTGGTCACGTAGATGTCAGCGCGGCCGAGAGTATCCTCAACGGTAGTTACTTCGAAGCCTTCCATCGCCGCCTGCAAAGCGCAGATCGGGTCGATTTCGGTAACGATCACGCGAGCACCCATTCCGACGAGAGCTTGGGCACAGCCCTTACCCACGTCGCCATAACCGCAAACCACAGCAACCTTGCCGCCAGTCATTACGTCGGTCGCACGCTTGATGCCGTCGATCAAAGATTCGCGGCAGCCGTACAAGTTATCGAACTTGGACTTGGTAACCGAGTCGTTCACATTGATGGCAGGGATGAGAAGCTCACCCTTCTTCTCCATGTGATACAAGCGGTGCACACCCGTAGTAGTCTCTTCGGAAACGCCCTTCCACTCCTTAACCACATCGTGCCAGCGGGTGGAGTTTTCTTCATGGGCTTTCTTGAGCAGATTCTTGATGACTTGCTCTTCTTCGGAGCCAGCTGGGCCATTTACCCAGTCGCTGCCATCTTCGAGCTCATAACCCTTATGGATGAGAAGAGTCGCGTCGCCTCCGTCGTCTACGATAAGCTGAGGTCCGAGTCCACCTGGGAATCGGAGCGCCTGATCGGTACACCACCAGTACTCTTCCAAAGTCTCGCCCTTCCAAGCGAAAACCGGAACGCCCGCCGCAGCGATGGCGGCCGCCGCGTGGTCCTGAGTGGAGAAAATGTTGCAAGATACCCAACGCACATCCGCGCCGAGCTCTACCAACGTTTCGATCAAAACCGCGGTTTGGATCGTCATGTGAAGCGAGCCCATGATACGGACTCCCGCGAGAGGCTTCTCGGCAGCGTACTTGGCGCGAACCCCCATGAGGCCCGGCATTTCCGCTTCCGCGATGGTGATCTCCTTGCGACCAAAGTCCGCTAGGCTGATGTCTGCGACTTTGTATGGTAGTGTTTCTGTGATTGTTTCGCTCATTTTGTTTCCCTTCCTTTTTATTTAAACTTCTTCACCGATTTTTGCAAAGCGGCGACCTTCTGTGTCTCTTCCCAAGGCAAGTCGTCCTTGCCGAAGTGTCCGTAGTTGGTGGTGTCCCGATAGAACGGACGTAGCAGGTTGAGTTGCTTAACGATGTTCGCTGGCTTGAAGCTAAACACGTCCGCGACCGCCGCCTCGATGGCCTCTTCTTCAACGGTACTGGTACCAAAAGTTTCAACCGTTATGCTGACCGGCTCTGGGAAGCCGATCGCGTAAGCGACCTGCAGCTCCGCATGCGTGGCCAAACCGGCTGCGACAATGTTCTTTGCCACCCAACGGCACATGTAGGCAGCCGAGCGATCCACCTTGGATGGATCCTTACCGGAGAAAGCTCCACCGCCATGGCGTCCCCAACCTCCGTAAGTGTCGACGATGATCTTACGTCCGGTGAGACCAGCGTCTCCCTGCGGGCCACCGATTACGAAACGTCCCGTCGGGTTGATAAGGAACTTGGTGTTCTTGGTGATGAGTTTCTTGGGCAGGCACTTCTTGATCACCTTGTTGACCATAAACTCTTCGATCTGCTTCTTAGAAACATCTTCGGAGTGCTGCGTCGAGATGACGACTGCAGTGATCTCGGAAATCTTCCCATCCTCGTAGCGAACAGAAACCTGAGACTTGCAGTCGGGACGGAGCCACTTGGCTTGACGACCACCATGGCGGATTCGTGCGATTTCGCGGCCGATGCGATGCGAATACATCAAGGCAGCTGGCATAAGCTCAGGCGTTTCCGCGCAAGCGTAGCCAAACATGATCCCTTGGTCCCCTGCCCCTTGCTCCGCAGTGTCCTTGCCCTTCGCCTTCTTAGCATCCACGCCTTGGGCGATATCAGGAGACTGGCTGGTTAGGTTATTGGTGATAAACACCTTGTCCGCATGGAAAACGTCGTCGTCGTTGACGTAGCCAATGGTGCGAATGGCTTCGCGGACTATCGCTTCGTAATCAAGCTTAGCCGTCGTAGTGATTTCTCCGGCGAGGGTTACGGTGTTGCTCTTGACCAGAGTCTCGCATGCGACGCGGCTGTAAGGATCTTGCTCGAGGCAAGCATCTAGAATGCTGTCGGAAATGAAGTCGGCGACCTTGTCGGGATGACCCTCGGCCACGGACTCGGATGAAAAAACAAAGTTTTTGGGCATAGTGAGCGTACTGTTTCTGCAGATTAGACCGACAGGATGCGAAACATCCCATCAACATATGCAGATTCGTTGATATGAAATACGGCAAACTCAAGCAAAGAGTTGCAAAACAGGTGTGAAAGAGTCGGGCTCGCTTACTACGCGAAGTTAACGAGCGCGCATTTTACGCTCCGCTTCTTTCTCCTCGCGGGCCACCACAACTTCCATGCGAGCCTTCAAAAGCTGCTCGTTGCCGTAAATGTCCTGCAGTTGCGAATCGTGAATCTTAGCAAGTCTCTCCGCAGATAAAGGCTTAGGGCGATTGATGCTAATGATACGAGCAGATCTTAGCTCTATGCTTCTTTCACGGTCGCCTAGGCGAACCGTTGCGATTCGATTTTCGGAATCGTAATCGACTAGCTCAAACTCTTTACGTGAATCGCCGAGCTCCACCCAAAACGCGCCAGCACTGGTTGGATCATAAAAACTGAGCCTTATCGTGTGCCCCATTTTGAGTTCGCCATTGAACTCAAGCGCATCAAGCCGCCCTTTTGCGATCGATAGCTCGACGCAAATCAAGGCAGTCAAAGACATGAAGGCTAATTTGATAAAACTCATGTGATAACAAAATAACGGCAAAACCAGCTCTCCGCCAAGAGAGCTGGTCCCCGTAATCACAAAGCCACAAGGGCCTTGAAAGGATATAAAACCAAAACTAAATCGATCTACTAAAGGTCGATGTTGAAAGCAGATGCCTGGACGAATCCACCGTTTCCGGTCTCATCGCTGATGGTAACCGTGTAAACACCTGGGTTAAGCGATACGATCGCTACGGCACTGGTTTCGTCTTCAGTCGGATAATCATCAGACGCTGCGAGAGAGAAGAGACCAACGCTTGAGCTCAGAGCTTCAACCATGTCCGCACGATCTGTCCATCCAGTGAACTCGGCAACGATTTCGCCTGTGAGGAAGTTGCGAACAGTGATCATTGGATCAGCCATCAGCGTGCGAGTTACGTTGTAGTCAGCGAGCTTAGGGCCTGCAGCGCGGATAAGGAACAAGCTTGGGAGCTCGCCGTAAACAGCGAAGTCGATTGTTCCGTTTGCACCCGCAGCAACGTTAAGGTTGGCAGAAAGAGCACCTGGACGAGCCGCAGCAACTTCGTTGGTTTCAGGAAGGTAACCGTCGATAGAGAGCTTGGTCCAACCGTAGAGCCAGTTCTTGGTTCCGAAAGCACCCTGGTAGTCAACAGACATCAAACCTTCAGGGTAAGCGTAAAGAGCGTTGGTGAGCGCTGGGCTATCTGCTGCAGGGCGAGGATCGAATCCACCATCATTGATACGGGAAATTCCGCGCAGCATTGGGTCTTCAACAGTGTTGTTGTGGGACGCGTCCGAGAAGATTACATCACCAGCATCGTCAAGTGAGTTAACCCAAGTGGATGTGTCTGTGCCAGCGGCGAAGTCCCACCAGATGTTGTTCTGCAGGTCGATACGTGGCACCGTGTCGCCCTCAGGAATCTCAGTGATGCCATCAACCGCGTCATCCTTGATGTCGATGACATGATCGGATGCGCCGAAAGATGAGAAGATACTGTTATAGTAACGTACGCCAGCGTCGTCGCTGATTTCAAAAAGGCCTTCGCTAACGCCAGAATCTGAACCTGGGCCTACGATAGTCGCGTTGTAGACGATACCCATACCGCGTTGTTCAGCTACGACATTGTCGCCATTGAAAACGATACCGTCCATTTCCGCTCCGTGGTCTTGGTTACCGGCTGCAGTAGCAGATCCGATGGAAAGCCAGAACTGACCGTAACCTTCCCAACCGCTATCCCAGTCGAAGCTATCATCCTTGGAGAATGCGCTGACGATATAACGTGGGTTAACGTTTCCACCGAAGATTTCGATGGAGTCGTCGGAGTTAGAGAAAATCTCAACAAACTCGATGACAGTCTTGTCAGTTACGCCGCCAAGAGTGAGACCGTTAAGTTCGTTATCTGGATCGAGAACCGCGCCACCATGACGGATAGAAACGTAGCGCAGGATGCCCTGGCTGTTGTCATTAGAAGTACCACCAAAAACCGTGTATTCGTTGGCTGGAATACCTTCAACGTGGTCATCGATATCTGGGTAGGTCTGTCCTTCTTTCTCCTTATCGGAGTTGAGCAGGCCATCACCGAGAATGACGACGCCGCCCCACTCACCAGTATCAAGATCATTCAAATCGCTGGTGTCGTGGACAGAGGTGATAGAGTCGTTGATCGTGGTGAAAACGATTGGGTTACTAGGGGTACCCATGGCGTAGATCTTGGAGCCACGAGAAATAATGAGAGCGGAAGCGAGGTCAGACTGCTCGTCTTCTGCCATGATAAGCGTACCAGGCTCAATCGTCAAAGTGGCACCATCTGTGACGTATACCTTACCATCCAAAATGTAAGTAAAGTCGTTTGTCCAAAGGGTGTCTTCTGTAATTCTGTTTTCTTCAGAAAGACCACCAGTGTAAGTGACAACGTCTCCACTTGTTGATGTAACCGCAGCCTGAATACCGGCGGCAGAAGCTATCGCAGCAAGAATGCTGATTGTACGTTTCATAGTATGTATTATTGTTTGTTACGAAAAACGAATCCCGTAGCAGGACTAGTATAACTTATAGGAAAAGCTCAGCGTGGTAGTGATGCCTTTCTTATATTCGGAGTAGACAGACTCTTCACCGAGGTAGGTCAGATACTTGCGAGAGCTTGTATCCAAAATGTTTTTAACGGAAAACTTCATAGCCAAGCGTTCGCCTAGCTTTTGGGACCAGATAAAATCCAGTTGCCCAGAAGGAGCTTCGTAAACGTCTGGGAGAGCTCCCAATGAGACGGAATACAGGCGATCGCCTGTGTAATTGTAAGCCAAGCTGAGCGTTGCTCCCTTGTCGAAGTTCTGAAAACTAGCATCCACGTTGCCCACGATTTCAGACTGCCCTTGCAGTTCTCGGACAGTTTCGACTGTCAAGCCCCCTGCCTGCTTCTGAGCAATTTCGTAGGGAGAGCGTTGCACCTCCGAATCGACGTAGGACAGGTTTCCACCGAGAGAGAAAACACTGGTCTCAGAACCAAACCAATTGAATGACTTACGAGCTTCTAGCTCCAAGCCTCTCACCTTGGCTTCATCTACGTTAACATAAGTTAGCTCGCCATCCACGAAATTGAGCTCAATAGGGTTAGAGATGTCCTTAACAAATGCCGTGGCAGCGATCAGGTTATCTCCCTCTCCAAATAATTCATAGCGAACATCTAGATTGTTGATCTCCGAGATCTGTAGCTCTGGATTGCCAACAAAAGTCTCACCACCGATGTTGTCGAATGAACCGAATGGCGATAGCTCACGGAAATTCGGGCGAGCCAAAGTCTTCGTAGCTGCAAACCTGAGGTTCTGATTTCCATCAATCTCGTAGACAACATTCACAGCGGGCAACCATAGGTCTTCATCAATGTCGCCATCGTTGTCGTTTTGCACTCCGCTACTATTAAAGCTAACAATCGACAGATCAGTGTTTTCATTGCGTGCACCGGCGATGACTCTCCATTTATCGGTGGCACGAAAGTCACCCATCACATAATACGCATCCACCACTTGCTCACCACTGTAGGCAGGTACCGAGCTCGAAGACTCATATATATATCTCTGAACCGCATCTGTTTCTGGGTTTAGGGAAGTGATGTCATCGCTCAAGAAAGCGGAGATGTCCCCATCGTATTGATAATCGCTTGGTAGACCTCTTACATTGTCGTTGTAAGTGTAAACGGACTCTTCAAAAGCACGATCCGTATCCGTTCTCTGAACACCAAATTTGATTTCATTCGAATTCCGCCCCAGCGGGATAATCACATCAAGTTTGGAGTCGGCCGTATTTTCTTCCAGATCACGCCAATATCTGCGAGGGGCAGGAAAGTTGCCTCGATAGACCGGATAGCCCTCGTCTGGAATCTCATCATAGAACAGACGAAAATCAGGTTCGTCCTGCGTACTGGTCGAATCAGATACAAACCATTCCACACGCGTTCCCTTCAGCCCTTCAAACTTGTGCTCTCCGTAAAGCTGAACAACCGAGAGAGAACGTTCTGTGTAGTGGAGGTTCTGTACTCTGAACAGGGCTTCTCCACTATCTTGGCGAGAACCGTAACGTGATATCGCTTCATCCGTTCCGGATTGGCTGTAGGAACTGTTAATGCCGATCTCGTGGAAACCGTTCGGCTTGAGAGCAACATTTAGAATAGCTCCCCACTCGTTACTTTCTTCTCCCTTGGCTTCCGTAAAGTCCACATGGTCCACCAATCCATTTGTATTGAGCTCGTAACGACCTACTTGCCCATCGTCGTAGTACGAAAAGCTGCGCTTGTTGGAGATGCTTCCGATGACTCCCAATGTCGCAGGGTCACTTCCGTCTCCCAGATTGAATCGGTTGCCGAAGGTAACCGAAGCTCCATGAGAGAGCGGAGCTTCTCTCATCTCTGCCTGAAACTCAGAAGCGAAGGATTGAGTGATGTCCGAAAGGAGCTGAGCTTGCTCGAGTTCCAAACGACGAGGTGACTCTGTGATCTCTTCAAGTCTGGAAGCGATATCAGGGATCGCTCTAGTGCCATCGTCCTGTCCTTTCCAGTCTCCGCTCGCTCCAGGGCTAAACAGAATATCCTGTAGAGAAGCGTTAGCGTTATAGCCAACACTGGCGTTGAAACTCATGAAAAAGCTGTCCGGAATCGCCTTAGTTTTAATGTCAACGTAGGCACCAGTGAAGCTACCTGACTTGTCCGGGCTGAAAGTCTTAACCGTGGAAATCGATTCGATAATTCCGGTTGGAAACTGGTCCAACTGAACGGCACGCTTGTCAGGATCAGCACTGGGTACCGTTGCCCCATTCATCGTCGTGTTGTTATAGCGATCGGATAATCCACGTACTACCATGTACTTCCCATCGGTAATCGATACGCCTGTCACCTTGCCCAAAGCGTCTGCCGCATCGCTAATGCTCAAACGACTGAAGGTCTCAGAGCCGATAGCATCGCTTATCGAGGAGGACTTCTGCCGTTCCGTGAGCAAGGCGATGTTGGAACCCGTCAGGGCCTTTGCCTTCACTGTGAATCCATCGAGCTCAACGATGTCCGATTCGTCACCATAAAGAGGAACGTCTACTCGAGCGATCTCGCCAGAGAGAACTGCAAGCTCCTCAACACGCGATGTCTTGTAGTACATAGCAGTGGCGACTAGCGTGTATTCACCAGCTGGAACGTTTCCAATGATGAACTTACCATCCTTGTCGCTGGAGGCAGTAATATCCGTACCCAAGACTGCGATACGCACATCGGATACGCCTCCACCAAAGTCAGCATCTATAATAGACCCTGAGATTATGCCGGTAGCCGCCTCTTGAGCGGACGCACGGAGAGAAAATAGGGCCACTGCAACGAAGAGAGTCGACAGTTTGGCGAGGCCCCAAAAGGACTTTGAATTACGGGATTGAGATACCATAGCGGTTACTAATTGAGCCCCAGAGAACGAAGACCCGCTTGGAATTCTCAATTGGAATCAAGCCACATTAGCATCTTGTTACCCCGTCGTAACCTATCGCAATTTCCCGTAACTTTGACGTCACAAACCCGTAATCTCCGCCTCTCACGAGTCACCTATGTGTAACATTTCCGATGAAAAACGGTCCAAATTCGACCGCAGCGCTTAAACAGCTCTAATACAGCGAGCAAAAGGGGCGAATTGCTCCGATTTTACTAGGAAAGCCCTGCACAAAGTTCTCGGGGAAACTAGCGCCATCACCTCATAAGGGGAATGAAAAGAAGATTATAAATCTCCAGCACGTGAGCACAAAAAAACCGCTTCCCGAAGGAAGCGGTCTTTTTTCACATGGCGGGATAGACGGGACTCGAACCCGCGGCCTCCTGCGTGACAGGCAGGCGCTCTAACCAACTGAGCTACTACCCCGTGCTGTGAAAGAGACGCTGAAAGTAGGATTCGGCTTTCTCAAGTCAAGCGTCGTTTAGACTTTTTTTTCATGCCTCGAAATTAGTCAAATTTCGTCTAAAAACCGGCGGTTCCTAACTCGCCGCTCAGTTGTCTCGACAATACGAAGTTACGCTTTATCAAGCTCTTAAACGCTGGCTAACGCTCTAAAACCAAACGGACTCCACTCTGGGTAATCCCCTAGCTAACTTGCAATAACTCCAATTTTCGACAGCCTAAACTGAGATTGAGACTGTATGCGGAAGTGCGCGAATAAAGGACAATTAGAACTCTGGAAGAGCCCAGCCTCTCCAAACAATCCCGAAAAACGGAGCTCTTGCGCTACCAGCACCCACCAGCCCGCTCAAAAGGCACCACGCTTTCCTGCCGCCAGCGAAGAATTTTCCCTCAACTTCGAGGACACACGCCAATCACCTCCCAAGCGGACCGAGCAAAGTTTCGCCCAAAAGAGGCCATTGAGAATACTAGTCGCGGACGACAACGATATTAACCGCAAGGTGATTCGCATCATCCTCAGCAAGCTCGGTTACGAGTGTCATGAAGCGGAAAATGGACGAGAGGCCCTCGAAGCATACCGCTCTGGTGACTTCAATTATGTCTTCATGGACATAGACATGCCTGAAATGGATGGCCTCGAAAGCACGCTGGCCATTCGCTCCTGCGAGGCAGATTCTCGAAAACCTTCTGAGATAATAGCCGTGACCGCAAATGTCTCTCAGGAAACTCGGCTCAAATGCCGCAGAGCGGGCATGAACGGTTACCTCGAAAAACCAATCACCGCCGAGATTATAAAAGAGCAATTGCTGCGTAGTTGGCCACGTGTCAGATCCCGCGGTTGACCGGAATATCCCCTGATAAGGGGTGAAAACGACAAAGGCCCCTCCAGTAAAACTAGAGGAGCCTCGAAAATGCTAAGCTAGAAAGCTATTTCGGAAATTAGTCGGCCTTGCGTGCAGAAGCGATCAAGTCTGAGAAAGACTTTGCATCGAGAGCTGCGCCACCGATCAATCCACCATCGATATCCTTCATGGCGAGAAGCTCGTCCGCATTGGCTGGCTTCATCGATCCGCCGTAGAGGATGCGAACCTTCTCAGCAACAGCCTCACCGTACTTAGCCGCGAGCTCGGAGCGGATCGCCGCGTGAACTTCTTGAGCCATTTCTGGAGTCGCAGTCTTGCCGGTACCAATTGCCCATACTGGTTCGTAAGCGATTACCACCTTCGGCATATCCTCTTCGGAAACACCTTCGAGACCACCAAGAAGCTGAGTCTTGTTAACTTCCAAGGTTTCGTCCGCTTCGCGTTGCTCGAGAGTTTCGCCGATGCAGAGGATTGGGTTCAGGTTGTTCTCCAAGGAGAACTTAACCTTTTCGTTTACGAATGCATCGGTTTCACCGAAGTATTCACGACGTTCGCTGTGACCAAGAACCACGTACTTGGCGAAAACCGCACGAAGCATTTCAGCGGAGATTTCTCCGGTGTAGGCTCCGCTCGCCTTCGGGTAGAGGTTCTGAGCGCCAAGCTTGACGGCGGAACCTTCGATCACGGAAGAAACCCTGTCGAGAGCCACAGCCGTCGGACAGATGACTACTTCTACAGACTCGTCCTTAGTGACGAATGCCGCGATTTCCTTCGCGAGATCCGCGCCGTCGGCGGGAGTCTTGTTCATTTTCCAGTTTCCTGCGATGAGATATTTGCGGGACATGACTAATAAATTGTTCTGATTGTTTTAATGATTCGAGAGCTTGGACCTACTTCTTGTCCAACGCGTCAACACCTGGGAGGATCTTTCCTTCGAGGAACTCGAGACTTGCTCCGCCACCAGTGCTCTTGAAGGAAACCTTGTCTCCGTAGCCGGACATATTGATCGCAGTTACTGAGTCACCCCCACCGATGATGGTTGTTGCTTCCTGATTGTCAGCGATCGCCTTGGCGACTGCGAAAGTCCCCTTATTACAAGCATCGCTTTCGAAGATACCCATGGGGCCATTCCAGAGAACGGTCTTGGACTTAGCGACTTCCGCACAGTAGAGCTCGACAGTCTTGGGGCCGATGTCGACACCCTCCCAACCTTCTGGGATGTTTCCTTCCGCATCTGACTCGCCGAGATTGCCAGCAGTCATAGTGCTGAAATCGAAAGAGTCTACGGTCACATTATCAATTGGGAGAAGAAGCTTCACACCCTTTTCGACAGCCTTCTTCTGAAGCTCGGTAGTCATATCGACCATGTCCGGCTGACAGAGGCTCGAGCCAACGGTTTTTCCGTTAGCGAGCGCAAAGGTGTAAGCCATCGCTCCACCGATCAGAATCGTATCCGCCTTTTCAAGGAGAGCATCGATGACCTTCAGCTTGTCGCTGACCTTCGCTCCACCAAGAATAACAGTGAATGGGCGCTCGGCGTTAGCAGTCTTGTCTCCAAGGAACTCGAGTTCCTTTTCGATAAGGAATCCGCAAACCGCTGGCTTGAGAAAAGCCGCGATACCCGCGGTGGAAGAGTGGGCACGGTGGGCAGTACCGAATGCATCGTTTATGTAGAGATCGCCGAGTTTCGCAAAATCCTTGGACAATTCTTCGTCGTTTTTGGTCTCGCCTGCGTGAAAGCGAACGTTTTCCAGAAGGGCGACCGAACCTGGCTCGAGGGCGGCGACCGCCTTCTCAGCTACTTCGCCACGAGATTCAGGAACGAAAACGACAGCCTGACCCAGCTCTGCAGCCAAGGCCTTAGCAACAGGCTCGAGCGAGAACTTTGGATTTACCTCGCCCTTAGGACGCCCTAGGTGGCTAAGCAAAACAGCTGTGCCGCCACTCGCGATCACGTGCTTGATAGTCGGCAGTGCGCCGAGGATACGGGTATTGTCGGTTACTTCCCCATCTTTGAGGGGTACGTTAAAGTCGACGCGGATGACCGCTTTTTTGCCCTTAAGGTCGATGTCTTCGATGGTCTTTGTAGCCATGGTCTATAAGATATGATTTGGGTGCCGTCCGATGACGAACCCGGTAGTCTAAAATTTCTTAGCTGTGGAAACCTGCCGTTCGAGCAGCTCTTCCAACCTATATAAAAAAGCCCCTTGCCCGCGCAAACGGGCGCAAGCAAAGGGCTGGAAAACTAATCCTTCACCCGATTAGAGAGCAGCAACCTTCTTGAGAAGGTCTACGACGCGGTTGGAGTAACCCCATTCGTTGTCGTACCAGCTAACGAGCTTGAAGAAAGTGTCGGTCAGACCCATGCCGGAACCTGCGTCGAAGATAGAAGACGCGGAGCAGTGGATGAAGTCAGAAGAAGCAACTTCGTCTTCAGTGTACTCGAGGATTCCCTTGAGAGGACCTTCAGCAGCTTCCTTCATCTTTTCGCAGATTTCTGCGTAAGAAGTTGGCTTGCTAACCTTAACAGTAAGGTCGACTACGGAAACGGTAGGTGTTGGAACGCGGAAAGCCATACCAGTGAGCTTGCCGTTTACTTCTGGAAGAACGAGGCCAACAGCCTTAGCAGCTCCAGTAGTGGATGGGATGATGTTCATCGCCGCAGCGCGTCCACCCTTCATGTCCTTAGGAGATGGTCCATCAACAGTCTTCTGCGTAGCAGTGTAGCTGTGAACGGTGGTCATCAAACCTTCTTCGATACCGAAGTTGTCGAGAACGACCTTGGTGATAGGAGCCAAGCAGTTTGTAGTACAAGAAGCGTTGGAGATCAAAGTGTCCTCAGCAGTCAAGGTGTCGTCGTTAACACCGAGAACTACGGTCTTAACTGCACCCTTACCTGGAGCGGAGATGATAACCTTCTTCGCGCCTGCGTCGATGTGGCCCTGTGCCTTCTCGTCTTGTACCCAAAGTCCAGTGGACTCGATCACGATGTCGATGTTGTTCTCTGCCCAAGGAAGGTTGGCTGGGATTTCGCGGAGCGCGAGACACTTGATCTTGTGGCCATTGACCACGAGAGTGTCGTCACCTTCAGCCTCAACGGTGCCGTTGAAACGTCCTTGTGTGGAATCATACTTGAGGAGGTACGCGAGGTTAGCCGCAGGAACGAGGTCGTTAACGGCGACTACGTCTACTTCAGTGCCGAGTAGGCCCTGGTCCACGAGTGCGCGGAATACGAGGCGGCCAATGCGGCCGAAACCATTGATAGCTACTTTTACAGCCATGGTAATCTATGTGTTGCGATATTGACGTATTTAGTGATTTCACATGGCAAAAGAGCCACGCGGAGCGGGAGTAGAAGGTAGGGTTATAAGAAAATCAAGAAGTTATGGTATTTGATTTTAACCTTATCTTTTAGGAGAGCCTAATCGCACTGCAATTCCCACAGTGCACAGGCTAATCTTGGCAAGAAGACTACCTTATCCGGAAGGTTAGACCAAGCCTGATCTTGATCCGTTAAAAAGCGTTCATGGTCGGCGATCTGTTTCCACTTTTTACCCGACCAATTTTTGAGGGGAATCTCCGCAGCGCCCAATCCTGGATTGGCAGCAAAGAGCAGCTTACGACTTCCCCACTCTCCCGACGCATTGTAAACGCATGCGAACGAGTTGCCACTCTCCGCGGGCAGAAACTCAAAAAAGCCCTCGGGGGCTCGGCTATAGTGCCGAATCAACTTCCCTCGCTCGGATTTTCTGAAAGCCACCCAATCAGCGAAATACTTGGCGCAAGACGGATACTCTAAAGACCGCTTGTAATTAAGTTCATTACGCGGCCCGTCCTGATAAGTATTACGAACTCCGTTTTTCGTACCCAGAAAATCCATACCCGCATGAAACATCGGCATCCCTACCGACATCATCAGCATCGCTGCCATCATCCGTGTTCTGGCAATATCGCGTTGAGTTGGAAGCGTGCCGTCGTGATAGCCGTTTTCGGTGATGTCGTCTATCCACACCCTATCGTCGTGCGACTCCACATAATTAACCGTTTGAGCCGGCCAAGTCGCATAATGATCCGGCGAACCTTTCATAAAGTACTTGGTGGCATCGATACCCGCCTCTCCACGGACATAACCCTTGAGCCACTCACGGTATCCATCGTTCCAAGACGCGAAGCCTGTATCCCTTAACTCTGGCCCGATATGCCCCCTGAAGCTCCAAGGTTCAGCGATCAGGATAAGGTCAGGGCGAATGGCCTTCAGCTCCTTCTCCACTTCTTTAAGCACCGGCTTGCCGACTAGGTCTGCCAAATCGAAACGGAAACCATCCACGCCATAAAACTGCACCAAGTGCTTCAGGCTATCGATAATGAGTCGTTTCGCCATAGGGGCTTCCGAACGGAAGTCATTTCCGCAACCACTCCAGTTGCTCAAAGCACCGTCTCCAGACATCTGGAAGTAATAGAGCTTATCTACAAACATGAGATGTGCCGGCTCACCCACATGATTATAGACCACATCGAGAATCACGGCAAACCCTTCCTCGTGAAGTGTCTTCACCAAATCCCTAAACTCTTCCACCTGAGTACCGTTTTTCGGATCCCTTCCGTATCCAGAGTGTGGAGCAAAATAGTTCGCAGTCATGTAGCCCCAATGGTACTCACCATAACTCTGGCTATCGTTTTCCTGAATCGGCTGTAATTCGATCGCATTCACACCCAGCTTTTTGGGATAGAAGTCCTCACGCTTCGCGTAGCTAGCCAGATCAGAAAAGCCAAGAGGGCGACCTTCCACTCTTTCTACGCCTGGAGCTTTACCAACGAAGTCGCGCACGTGCCCTTCCAGAACGATGAGATCTTGCCATTGCGGATTCCTGAATGACGTATCCAATTTTCCATAGCGACTATCGTCTATCACGATCGCTGGTCCTTCTCTTCCCACCACAGCTTTCGCATAAGGATCGAGAACCTTGACGCTTGGATCGAAGAGGCTCGTATTTTCCTTCGGGCCATCGATGCTATACCAATAGTAAAAGCCAACCAAGTCTCGGTCCACCGATGCCTCCCAAACGAAATCTTCATCCCGCTTCATCAGGAGCCATTTGATCTTCTTTGGTTTCTCGAGATCTTCGAAATAGCCCACCTTCACCCACTTCGCCCGCGGAGCAAAAATACGGAAAGTGACGGAACCGTCTTCTACCACAGCTCCGAGCTCCTTTTCCGATTTCAAGCTAAGGAAGAATTCGCCAAGAGAAAGCTCGGTTCGCTCTACACCTTTTCGCGTGTGGTAGAGAAGAGTATTGGTGCTCGAAAACTCAATAGGTGATTTGAGAATAAATCCGATACGGTGCTTGCCGCTCCTTTTCGCGTCAAAAACGTAGTTCCGGTTTCCCATCCCATCGGACGAGAGATTTGGAGCTGTCACATCGGGCAAAAACCAATGGTGCTCCTTGGTGACGAATTTGAAAAAACAAGAGGGATCGTCCTGGAAAATCTTCTTGTCCGCACGCAGCAGCAAAACCTCGACTCCGCCAACCGTTTCAGGCTTCAGCTCCCACGCCTCATCCCCGATGGCTTTTTGCCAACCATTGAAATTGCCTACCACGTAAATAGAGGTATGCTCGTACTCGATCTTCGAATACTTATCCGGGTAGAACACAAATACGATCTTACCTTTCTGGTCGATGTAGTAGCCGCTCTGGGCAGCGTATTCGAGGGCAGGAAGCGGAAACAAGGAGATGTGGCCGGCCCTCTGGCCTTCGAACCGAATAGGCGGCATGCGCGAGGCACGCCAATCCTTGCTTAGCTCTACGACCCCTTCGCTCAGCGAAGTTAGGTAAGCTTTCCGTAAGTGTCTAGCTGCGGTGGGAGACGACATGTTGTTGGTATAGGATAAACACTCCGCACATCACGAACCGTGCCAAGGTGAGCGATGCACTCGACAGTCTGTGCCGGATCGAGTTCAAGAGATCAAGCTAGCTCCGCCGCGACAAAGAAGCAATCAGATCTGCAGTTTGCTCGATTGCCTCGAGATAACGCTCAAACAAGCCCATGGCGGCATCCTTGCCGAACGGGGGAAGTTCCGTCCCGTCAATGATGCCTTGCATCTCGTCAAAAACCGAAAGATCGAACATCACGTGCCGTCCCAAGATCTTAACCGCATCCCGCTTCCGAGCCGGTACACTTACCTCGTAAAAGCGGAGCGAAGCCTTGAGCATAGTTTGGAAATTGGAAAGGGAACGCAGCATCAGCTCCATCAGCGATTCGCTGTCCTTGGCTGCCAACATGTAGCCTTCACGCAATTGAATGAGCTTCCCCTTCAGCTCGTGCTCTAGCTGAAACCGAAGGTTCTCTTGGCTTATTGGCAGGTCGCGAAGCACGTCCCTACCATAGAGCACGCGGTGATTTTCCTTTATATCGAGCAACTCGATCGGAAAGACATGGGAAGAGTTCATAAGCCTCTCCAAGGCAAACATCAAAGGCGGTGGATTTCCCATTTTCGCCCAACCGCGTGACAGCCCTGCAATCGCGTCCAATTCACAGACCCCCAGCTCCCTGCAAACCACCATCAGGTTGATATCGGAGAATTTGCCGTTGTCGTCCCCAGCCGCCGCGGAACCGAAAAGGGCAACCATCGTCAGACGATCGCCCAGAGCTTCCTTTAAGCCATCGGTAAAAGCTTCCGGGGTCATCAAAGTCCTCATAGTGAATCAATTGGGAAAACCCTTATTGTCTTTTGGCATAAAAAACTCCAGCTCAAAAATGATCACATCATCAAAGTTACCACGCTTTCCGCGTCTACCTGCCGCTAGGATCAATCACGGCTTTTTAAGCTCCACAAAATTATCCCTTCACTAATCGAGTCCAGATAGCCAACGTGCAGCTGATGAAGAAGATCCTAGTAGCCATGTCCGGAGGCGTCGACTCCGCAGTCGCGGCCTTGCTCCTAAAAGAGCAGGGCTTCCAGATCGAAGGCGCCTACATGAAGAACTGGATCAACGAGGACGAAATCCTTGGCGACTGCCCATGGCAACAGGACATAGAGGATGCCAGCGCCGTCGCGGAAGCGCTTGGAATCCCCTTCAGAGTGGTGAACCTAATGCAGGAGTACCGGTCCAGGATCGTGGACTACCTGCTAGCTGGCTACCAAAGCGGAATCACGCCCAACCCGGATGTCATGTGCAATCGGGAGATCAAATTCGGAGTCTTCCTAGACTACGCCATCGACAACGGCTTCGACGAAGTTGCCACCGGCCACTACGCGCAAATCCGCGAAGACGAGGGTGCCCGACGGAGCATTATCGAAGGAGCGGACCCCAATAAAGACCAGACCTACTTCCTAGCAATGATGCGACCCGACCAAGTGGCGAGAGCCCGATTCCCAGTGGGACACTTGCTCAAACCGGAGCTTCGCGAGATCGCCCAAAAAGCGAACCTGCCCAATGCCCGCAAAAAGGACAGCCAAGGCATTTGCTTTATCGGCAACATTAAGATGTCCGACTTTCTAAGAGAATACGTCCCGGACCGCCCTGGACCCATCATCAGGGCCGAGGACGACAAGCTGCTGGGAGAGCATCGAGGGCTACACTACTTCACCATTGGACAAAGACGCGGCATAGGAATCCCGTCCAACGCTGACAACGAATTCTATGTGGTCGTGGGCAAGGACCAAGAGCGGAACGCCCTGCTCGTCTCATTCGAGGCCCCAACCGCCCCCGGCCTTTACTCCAGCCGTTGCGAAGTCTCCGACCTGAGTTTCACCGGAGAGCCTCCTTCCGACGACTGCAAGCTCGAGGCCAAGGTACGTTACCGTGATCCTCGAGTGCCCATACGCTTCAAACGCCTGACTGAAGATACAGTCGAGATCACATTCGAACAACCGCAGAGAGCACTAGCCCTAGGCCAGATAATTGCCCTATACGACGGCACAAAACTACTCGGCGGCGGGGTCTACACCCAGATCGGCTAAGCCATCATCTCACTTTGAACTGGATCAAAAATGCATCGCCTCATCGATAACCCAGAAACCCTTCTTTCCCTCTATCGCATCAGCCAATCAGCGACTAGCTCTGCAACTCCGCAAGAAGCGTACTCCACGATAATGGCGGAGATCCAACGCCTGTTCGCACCCAAAGCCGCTGCCATTAGCCTGATCAACCCAAATTCAAGCCTACTAGAAATTGAATACGCATTGGGCTACCCATCCGACACGAGCCAACTAGGCATTCATCCGGGCAAAGGCCTGTCCGGCCGGGTCGCATTCAATGGCGAACCGATCCTGTGCAACGACGTCGAAAACGACCCGAGGTACGTCAAGCTGATCGACGGTGTGCGCTCGAAGATCATCGCCCCCATGACCAGCGGAGGACATATCATCGGCGTACTAAGCGTAGCGAGAGCCACCATCGACGCGTTTAGCTACCCGGAGCTCGATCAACTGACTCTCTTGGCGGAGGAATCCGCTCAAGTTCTACAAAACGTTTGGCAACGAAGACAGCTAGCAAATCAATCAGAGCAGCTCAACGCTCTCATCGAAGTAAGCCAAAACATCGTTTCAAATTTTGAGACCCAGGAGCTCTGGAGCACAGTGACTGAGGCAGCAATGGAGCTCACCCAAGCCCGACTCTGCACCCTTCAACTCTTCGACAAGAAGAAGGGTAAGGTCAGAATGCTCCAAGCCATGTCGTACGAAAACGAATTCATATCCAGCCAAGGTGAAATCGAGTTGTCCGAAAGCTTGGCCGGTTCGGCAATCCGCACCAAAAGACAGGTAGAGTTTCCCAATATCACTACCCCCGACTACAAAGACTTGCAAGACGTGCCCCACGACTCCGGCGTCACTTCCTGCCTCTCAACACCGATGATCTTCGAAGGTGAGGTCACCGGAATCCTGAACGTATTCACGAGGGAAAGACACCGTTTCCCGAATAGCGAACGCCGGCTTTTGCAAGCGTTCGCAGATCTCGCCGCAGTAGCAGCCCAAAACGCAGAACTCTACAATCGCGTTTTCAATAGCGAGGAGCGACTGAGAAAGTCGGAACGCCTCACAACCCTTGGACTCCTTTCAGCAGAAATTGCCCACGAAATCCGCAATCCGCTCACCGTTATCAAACTGCTATTCAGCTCACTCGATCTGAATTACGAACCAAGCGACCCTCGGTACAAGGACAAGCAAGTCATCAAGGAGAAGTTCAACCAACTAGAGGAAATCGTCTCGAAAGTACTCTCATTCGGCAAAGCCCCAGAGGGAATCTTCACCCTGTGGGACGTTGACGAGCTGGTGGCCGACACCTGCCTACTTGTACGTCACAAGATGCGTCAGCTAAAAATCGACCTTGAGCACCAGCCTTCCGGTACAAAGACCCGCGTCAACGGCAACAAGGGCCAGCTACAACAGGTGCTCCTAAACCTCATAATCAACGCCTCCGACGCCATGCCTGAAGGAGGTCGTCTCACGATTTCCACTACAACCGAGAAACGAGATAAAAACAAGATTGTCATCATCTACATAGAAGACAGCGGCAGCGGCATACCGGAGAATCTCGTCGAGCACGTTTTTGATTCCTTCCTTACCGACAAACCGCAAGGCACCGGCCTAGGCCTGTCTATCGTGAAACGAATCCTGCGCACCCACCATGGAGACATCTCCGTGAGCAAGACAGGCCCCTCGGGAACCACGATGCGAATCGTTCTCCCAGCCCATAAATAAAGGGTGGCCTGTTTTCTTAGCCCATGAAACCCAGAATAAAACTTGCCGAAACTCGCACCGAATCCGGAGGCATCCTAGCCCTCTACGAACAAGACGGTGCCTTTTCCATCAACTACTCGGGACAGGAGCTTATGCACTCTAAAGCCTCCGCTTCCGAAAAACTCCTCGGTAAGATAGGCGGCGAATCCCTTCCCTCGGAGCAAGCGTCCCGTCTGTTAATCGGAGGGCTCGGGCTTGGTTTCACTCTAGCTTCCGCACTCGAAGCCTGCGGCCCGGAAGTAGTCATTGAAGTGTACGAACTCGCCCCGGAAGTAATCGAATGGAATCGCCAATTCCTTCAAGACCTCAATGGTAAGGCGATCGACGACCCTCGCGTTCAACTCCACGTCGCCGACGCAACCGCTGCCATCCGCAAGGCCGAACCGGAAACATACGACTGCCTCCTTCTCGACATCGACAATGGTCCCATCGCCATGGTCCAGAAAGGCAATACAAACCTGTATTCAAAATCCGGTGTCCGCGTCATAAAATCTGCCCTCAAGCCGGGAGGTTCCGCTATTTTCTGGTCCGCGGGACCCGACGAGAAATTTGCTGCCCGCCTGAAACAAGCCGGATTCCAGGTTACCGCTATTCCCGCCAAAGTCCACGAGGGAGCAAAACGGGCTGCCTACCTTCTCTACAAGGCCACCAAAGCCGACTAGCCTTCAATGAAAATCATAGCTCCTCGCCGCAGGCATACCTCCTGCGACAAGAGCTTCGATCTTGTCGGCCTTCACATGCGTCACCCCTTTCTGACGCTGTAGCACTCCAGAGATCGTCAGAAACTTCTCCTGCGTGATCGTGAGTCGGCTCTTCTCAAAGAGCTGCGGCAAAACGATCGTATTTGAAATCCCCGTTTCGTCCTCAAGAGAGATGAAGACAAAGCCCTTGGCCGTCCCAGGCCGTTGACGACAAATCACCTGACCAGCGATCCGAACCCGAGCCCCATTATGGGTAGTATCCAAATCTTGTGCGCGCCACACGCCTGCAAGGCCTTTTCTCAAACTGGCCATCGGGTGGGCTCCCACCGTAACCCCCACTCCTTCGTAATCCGCCTGCAAACGCTCTAAATGCGTCATGACCTCCAGTGGGCTAAGCTCTTCGTCCTCAAGTTCCTCTACGTTTGCAAACAAGTCATCTTCGTCCAGTAGCGTTTCGATCTCCCAAAGTGCCGTCCGCCGATCTCCGCAAAAACAATTCAAGGCTCCGATCGAAGCGAGCTGGCGAAGCTCCTCACGATTAAATCGGCAACGGAATCGGAAATCCTTGAGCGAGCGAAAGCCTTTCTTGCCTCGCTCCACCACCATGGCCTTTCCCTTCGCTCGCGAGATTCCTTTCACCATCACCAGCCCTAAACGAAGCTCGCCCGGTCGCCGCAAACCTAGGCTCGCCCCTTCCCCGCGCCCCGCATTCTCCCAGCTAGCTACACACTCCCAGTTCGATTCTTGAACGCAGACCGGCCTGATACGAATCCCCCGCCGTTTGGCATCCTGGATCAGAGTCGCCGGCGAATAGAAGCCCATGGGTTGATTGTTCAAAAGTCCGGCGAAGAACTCTTCTGCGTAGTGGCATTTCAGGTACGTACTCACATAAGCCAAGAGGCCGAAGGAAATCGCGTGGCTCTCTGGAAATCCGTAATGGGCGAAACTGGAGACAGACTGCACCACACTCTTCACCTTGGACTCTTCCACTCCTTTGCTACGCATAGCATTTACGAGCTTGCCCATCACCTTGTTCATTCGCTTTTCGTTAGTACTAAACGTACTCACCGCCCGCCTCAGCTCTTCCGCTTCCGCTCCGCTGAAATCCGCCATCACCATGGCCACCTTCAAAATCTGTTCCTGAAAGAGAGCCACTCCGAGCGTGCGCTCCAACACTTCTTCCAAACGCGAATCGATATACTCGATCTTGCTTGGATCTTCCCTTCTCTCCAAGTAAGGATGCACCATCTTCCCCTGGATCGGCCCCGGGCGAATAATACCCACTTCCACCACCACGTCATAAAAGCACTTCGGCTTCATGCGCGGCAAAGTCGCAATCTGGGCCCGACTCTCGATCTGGAAGACGCCAACCGTATCCGCACGCTGCATCATCTCAAAAGTGGCCGTATCATCCTGTGGAACCCGGGCCATATCGATATCCACCCCCTTTCGATTCAGGCACTCGATCGTATCCTGCATCACCGCCATCATACCCAAGCCAAGCAGATCGACCTTCACGATTCCAAGGTCCTCGCAATCGTTTTTGTCCCACTGGCAAACAGACCGGCCGGGCATCGCCGCCGGCTCCAGAGGCACCACCGTATCCAATGCTCCCTGACAGATTACCATCCCTCCTGAATGTTGCCCGAGATGTCTCGGCATTCCGAGGACCTGCAGGCAAAGCTTCGACAATGCCTCCGCCCGCGGATGCTCTTTAGCGATTCCAGATTGGGTCAATTGCTCCTCAAAACCAACTCCATGCGAATAATTATGGCTGCCAAACAACGATGAAAACCGCCCCAGAAATTCCTCTTCAAACCCGAGAACCTTCCCGATCTCGCGAGCCGCGCTCTTGCGGCGGTAGGTTATGACATTCGCCGTCATGGCCGCTCCATGTCGGCCATAGCGACGATAAACCTCCTGGATCACCATTTCCCGCCGCTCCCCGCTGGGCAGATCGATATCGATATCCGGCCAGCTCCGACGCTCTTCGTTCAAGAACCGTTCGAACAACAAGCCCGCTCCGACCGGGTCCACCGGCGTTATTTCCAGACAGAAGCAAACCACGCTATTGGCCGCGCTTCCGCGGCCTTGGGCCATAATCCCATTGTCCCGGCAGAAGTTAACCAAATCCCAGACAATCAGAAAATAGCCGCTAAACCCGAGCTTCGCGATTACGGCCAGCTCATGCTCCATTTGTCCACGCGTCTTCTTATTCGGCTCTCCTCGATACCGTTTGCGTGCTCCGGCCCAAACGACCTTACGCAAATATGTATCCATCGATTCCCCACGAGGAACCTCGTAACGCGGAAACTCATAACCCAAGTTCTCAAGTCCGAACTCTACCTGCTCTGCGATCCGCAGCGTATTATCTATTGCCTCGGGAATATCGCGAAACAAATACCGCATCGCTTCCGGAGCCTTCACAAACCGCTGACCATTTCGGCTTAGTAAAGAGCCGGCTTCATCAAGCTTCACCTTTTCGCGTAAACACGTGAAGACATCCATCAATGCTCGACCTACCGGGCGTGCATAATTCACTCCATTCGTTGCCACTAGCGGCAAACGCTCCGCAGCCGCCAAATCCTTCAAAGCGGAAACCAGTCGTTCTTCGCCCCGCTCATGCCGCAGCTGCAGTTCCACATAAACATTTCCAGATCCAAAGACCTCCCGCAGGCCAGCCACTCGCTGAACCATGGCATCCTTGTCACCATTTATCCAATACTGATGCAAGACACCCTCTTCATCGCCCGTCAGGGCTACGAGCCCATCCACTCGCCCTTCCAGGTCAGCCCACTCAAGACGCCCTTCCCCTTTTTTTGTAGGAGCGACCTTGGTCGCGAATCCATCATTCGAATCCACCTTTCCCAAGTGCATATCCGACAATAGGCGACAAAGCCCCTGATATCCCGCCCGCGTCTTTACGATAACTGGCAGATTCGTTCCATCCGCCATTGGCAATTCGCATCCCACGATACCTCGCACCCCAAGCTCGCGGCAAGCGGAGTGAAAGCGAGCCGAACCATACACGCCTCCACGATCGCATACAGCCATCGCGGCTACGCCTCGATCCGCGCACGCTTCAGCCAACTCGTCCGGCTGAGAGGCTCCCCGCAAAAACGAAAACGCGGACCGCCCATGCAACTCTACATAGCCTTCACTCACGATGAGCAGTGCCCCTTCCCCTGCGTGCACTTATCCAAATCCCCTTGCAAATAGCACAAATAGAATAGCGAGAAAGAAACGAACCACAGAAAGCACAAGACGCACAAAACATATGATCCATTTTTGTGATTTCTGTGCTTTTTGTGGTTACCCTACCACCTTCAACCGCATCTAAAACAATCCGTATCATCCGAGATCAAAAAACTAATACTCGCCTTCCACGTTCCACCCGATCTCGTCCTTAACGATTCGATACAGGCCGCCTTTATTTAGCTCCACATCCCACTCCACTCGATTCCAACGCCCCTTATCTTCCCACCAATGCCCAGAATGCATCCACGGACCTCGGGCCGCCTTCACAAAACCGGACACCCCCTCGCATTGCACCCAGATGGGAGCCCTACCCTGAAACTCGATAGCCGCAGGCCGGCTGGGGCGAAAGCGTCGCAGCGGCATGCCAAACAAGCGTGCCGCACTAAGCTCTTCGCCAAGCGGCGGCACAGCAGCAGGTAATTCCTCCAAGCGAAACCCATCCGGCCTCCCGTCCTTTTCTAAAACAGGTCGCCCCACGCGATCCTCTCCGACTATGCCAGCGATCTGCGACAAGGTTTGGGTAAAACGGTATGGATTTTTCAAACTGCTCTCGAAGATCCCGAGCTGCCGCTCGCGAAAATCCTGCGTCTGCAAAACAAGCCGCATACTCGCGACCGGAGACTCTGCTTCGACTTGCTCCAAGCGAGCCGAAAGCAGGGCGAACAAGGCCTTCCCATCGCTCGTCGGTTCGGGAAGTTTCTGTTCCAGAACGATCGGACTGCCATAAGCCAAGCGGAGCTCGACACGAGCAAAGGTCGCAACCTTGCATGTCGCCCGCATTCGGGCCGAAAGCGTATCCAAAAATCGATTCAGCAAGAAAAGCAAGGGATCAACCGAATCGACATCGTATTCAAACTCCCACGACTCTTCGAATTCCGGAGGCAACTCCGCTACAGCGACGATACGTCGTTCGCGGCCCGTCACCCGATCCCATAGTGCCAAGCCTTCCACGCCGAGCCGTGCCCCCACCGCGGAACGCTTAAGCTTCGAAAAGGCTCCGACCGTATGCACTCCCCATTTCTGTAGGACATCTAACAACGCATCCGATCCACCCACGTTTCGAATCGGCATGTCATCCATAAAACGCTCCAGCGGCGCATAGCGAAACATGCCGATCGGCGGAAGCTCGCGCTCCTCGCCCCCTACCAACAATCCGCCTGCTACCGTGGCACGTGATGCCAAAGCCGCCACTACGCAACTCTCCGCTACGCCGACTCCCGCCTGCAGCCTCGCTTCCGCCAGTTCCGTTAAGATTTCCTCGCAGCGTTTAAGCGACTTCGCCTGCTTCGTTCCCCGCAGGTCCACTAAGACTTCGCCGCAAGAATCTCGCTCCACTCGCGGCGACAATGAATACGCCATGGAAAAGAGAAGTTCCCCCACGCTCTTCTCCGCCTGGAGGGAGCGGTGCAGCACGCTCAACTCCGAGCAGCGGGCCAAAGCCTGCGGAACCGAAAGCCCGATCAGCACTCCTTCCCGCTCCGCCGCTTTCGTCATTTCCAAAACTGCCGGCTTACGGGCCTGAGGATCTACCACAACGACAGGCGGAAGATCACTCTGCAAAGAAGTCGCAGCCCCACCAGCCGCCGACAAATCTGGAGCCCTTAAAACAGCCTGCAACGCCAGGCGTGGAATTTGGAAAACAGCATACATGCCACACGCCTCCTAAGCCCGCTTCCTCACGAGCTGGGCAAAACCGTCTCGCTCCCGCATACGCTTGCGCAAAACCTCGAAACCGATTCCTCCGCATAGCTCGCCTAGCGAAGCATCCATGGATTCGATCCCGAACTGCCGATCCAGCCGAGTCCTCACTTGGGCGCTCGGAATCATAGGACGCGGGGTGAAAACGCAGAAAAAGGAGCTCGAACGCTCCGCCAAACGCTGCAGCCGATACCAGTCCGCGGACTTCACTCGCCGCAACTCGCGATCCTCGCAGCCTCGCAAATCGAGCAAGACCATCCCCAGATTCTCATCCCGCAACAACGCGTCCGCCACCTTCATCGCCTCTCCCGCGGAATGGCACCTCGCCCACAGCAGATGCTCCAGCAATTCCGGGTGAGCGGACTGCGGGTCGAAGCGATCCGCTCCATCGACCAAAGCCGCAAATTGCTGGGCTCGCCGCATGCCCGCCAAGAGCGAAAGCAGCAAGGCTTGAACCCCGCAACTCACCGCCGATTCGGCCACTTCCGTGAGCAAGCCAGAGCGCAAGCCCCCCTCCAGGGCTTCGTCCAAAGAGTCGACACCAGTCCCTAGGATTTTCGATTCAGTCGGCGCCACGCGCTCAACTCCCAGCCCATCAAGGGCTTCCTCCAGACCGGTCGACTCGCTCTCTCTACCAGCGGTCGCCATACCCCTATTCCAGGGCGCCGCGACCGCCTCGTCAACGCCCCCGCGCCCCGCCAATTTCCCCAAATCGCTAGGCGCCTCAGCCTCAGGAATTTGCCTTCCAAAAAAAGTTTTCTCGCCCGGATCGACCAACACTCGCCCATCCTAAGGCAGGGCCACGGACATCCCCCGTCCTATGGCCCGCCAAATTTCCGAAAACCTCAATTCAAAGGTTTCTTGAGCGGCTCGTTCCTTAAAATGTAAACGGCACCGGCCAACGGCAGGCAGGCTATAATCAGCCACCAGTCGAAGCCGATCGCACCGTAGAAAGAAACGCCCAAACTGGAAAACAGGGTACTCGCCGCCCAAGTCATTCCTCGGATTCCGAAATACCGGCCCCGCAAAGCCTCGGGCGACAAGGCCGCGCTATACGACATGCCAACCGGCAAGGCCACGATCTCGCCCATGGTGAACAAGCTCATCGCCAGCAGGAAACCGGTAATCGATTCGGAAAACGCAAAGCCCGCGCTGCCGAGAGCCATAAGGGTGTAGCCCAAAGACAATACCTTACGCGGAGCGAAGCGTTTGATGCGATGCGTCAAAGGCAGCTCCACCATAGCTATCAGCAATCCATTGAGCCCCATCACTAAACCGTAGCTGAACGTGCTCAATCCGCGATCCGTGGAAGTGATAGACAGCAAGGAAAAGACCTGGGTGAACGCGGCTCCCATCAGAAAGGACGCAAAGATAAAGCGACGGAAGGACACGTTCCCCCATGCATCCACGATAGCTTCCCGCCAGCTCTTCCACACGACGCTCGCCGAACCGACCTTGCCGCTGATCGTCCTCAAGCCATGCGGCAAGGAAACCCAAGCGAGCAGCCCAAAGGCCGCGGTCGTAGCGGCATCGCCAACGAAAATCCACATCGGAGAGATCGCGTACAATATGCCTGCCAAGGTCGGCCCGAGAGCAAAGCCCAAGTTAATTGCCAAGCGAAACAAGGCAAAGGCAGTCGCTCGCTTATCTTCCTCCACCAAGTCGCTGAGCAATGCATTGGCAGGCGGGAAAAAAGTCGAAACCGAGAAACCATAGCAAAAGCCTACCACCAACAAGGTCACGTAGTCGTCCGCCCAATACAGGGCCAGCAACAGAAACGCTGTCGACAAGAGGGATATGACCAAGGCGTTCCGGCGACCGAAAGCGTCCGCCATATAGCCGCCCGCCATAGGCCCAAAGAAGTTGCCCACCGCCAGCGATCCGATCACGAGGCTGATCTCTGAGAATTCAAAAGAGCGGTCCTTCAGATACAGAGAAAGAAACGGGTACACGAAGGACCCGAGGCGATTCACGAACATACCCACGATTAACACGAAAACAGGTCGAGGCATCGATCTGATCTCACTTATCAAGGAGCTTGGGCTATTGCTTATGGCATTCATTTTCTCTTTCGCTTTGCGATCCTCCCCAAAACCACAAAGCCCCTGCTGATACACTAATCAGCAGGGGCTTTGTTGGCCGGTATAGAATCTACGTTTCTAGCGTTTTCTATAATACACTCCTACTGATGGTCTCCAACGGATCGGTTTTACCCATATCTTTCTCAGACATAGAGTTACCCACAGCCGTCCAATTACGCAGGCGATGCTGCGAGCAAAGGGCGAGTCCGAACTGTGAGAGTGTATTCATAAAAACGTGAAGACTAGAGAACCTTAGAGCGCAAAAGAGCAAGCCTATTTTGCAAAATGCAATCCGCTTCGCAGGTGGCAAACTCAGCAGCTTCGACCCGAGCCGACCGTATCCAATCCTTGGATTCAGATACGAAAAGGCGCCGACCCCCACAGCCGACGCCCATTACGAACCATACTCTAACTATGAAATGTTAACTGATCGTATCCGTGTTGTTCCCGAGGTTCAGGTAGTCGATGAACTCGTTCGGATCGGTCCCGTTGAGGAACTCTTCTAAATTGGTATAGTGGTCTCCATCCGCGTCGGCCGCTCCATCGGAAGCGTCCTTGGGATCGAGCCCATTCTTCTTTTCCCAAGCGTCCGGCATGCCGTCGCCATCACGGTCGGCAGGCACCTTCTTGGCATTGAAAGTCAATTCGGGATATCCTCCAACTTCGTCCGGATTGCGGAGAATCCCATCGCGAACGGAAACTTCGCCAGTGCGGACCATTTCCACCACGCGAGCGTCGACCGCATCGCGGCGAGGCAAGGTCGCCCCCACTTTAGCCAACACCGACTCGAAGGCTTCCTCAGCCGTTTCCTGTTTCACCGGCCAACCAACAAAAGGAGTATTCACGCGGGCAAGACGCTCGAGCTCAGCGTCGACTTGCATACCACGCCAGTTGTCCTCAGTCACCTTCTCGCTGCCTTCCATAATGTTTCCGGCCACGTACCACTTGCCGGGACGCTTCTCAGCCATGGGATACCAGTCGCCATCCTTCCAAGCGCTTCCAGGCGAGTACATGTTGCGAACGCCGGGACCTACGCGAGCGATCGTATCGATCATGTTATCCTTCGAAGCGGGACCGGGTTTGTAGTAGTTGTTGATGACGTTGATTTCCGAAGTCTCGTCGCCGCCATCCATGGTACGATGGGCCCAGTTGAAGATGACATTGTTCCGGTAGTCGAAACCTCCGGACATGCCGATCGACGGATTACGACCAGTGTTGCAGGCCAAGAGATTGTGGTGAAAGGTGGAATTCTTCCCGCCCCAAGTACCGGCGAACTCGTGTCCTGGGCCGAGCGCTTCGCTTGATACCACATATTGGATAGTCAGGTTCTCGACTGGATACTTGATTGAGCTACCGTCCGGCATCTCCCGCATGTTGCGGTAGAGAGAGATCCCTTCATCGCGTCCCCAGCTCACCGAACAATGGTCCACGATGATGTCTCGCTCGGGATTGCCGCCAATGTTGTCCGAACCTTGCCCGCCTTCGGGATCGCCGCGGCGAACGCGCAAGTGACGCAAGATTACGTTGTGTGTATTGATGTTCAGCGAGTGGTTCGCGATACAGATCCCGTCGCCCGGAGCGCTCTGCCCCGCGATGGTGATATCGGGATTATCGATATCGAGATTCGACTCGAGCTGGATGGTGCCCGCCACACGGAAAACGATGGTACGAGGACCTTCCGCCTCAATGGCTTCGCGCAAACTGCCCGGGCCGCTGTCGTTGAGATTTGTCACCGCGATCGCCTCGCCACCACGTCCGCCTGAAGTGAACATGCCGCCGCCCCAAGCGCCGGGGAAGGCTGGAATCACCTTGTCCATGCGAACCGGATGCGGGGGAATCTGCCCCGGCTCAGCCGCATTGGCGGTAGCAAAAAGCCCGGAGGTTGCGAGACAGGGCAAGAGGGCGAGCTTCGAGAAATTAGCGAACGAGCGCAGCATACCTGCGCCGAGGGTTTTGAGGGGGGGCACTTGTTTCATATGAAATATGGTGAAATTCTATATTTCCGTGAAATAGAACCTGCAAGCGAAAAATCGCCCTTCCTTGGCAAACTTCCCGTTTCGCCAAACTTGACGGCCACTTACAAGCGGCGATTCTTCTCTGTAGATGCCCACTCCCGCCAACCGTCTGTCCCAGTTTTCCGAATCCGTCATTCGCGGAATGACCCGCCTAGCGAATCGTTGCGGAGCCATAAACCTCTCCCAAGGCTTCCCGGATTTTGATCCGCCGGAAGAAATCCTTTCCGCCTTGGAGACTGCTACACGTGGTCCGCACCATCAATACGCGGTTACCTGGGGAGCGCCTCGTTTCAGAGAGGCCCTAGCCCAAAAGATATCCCGAAACACGGGACTTTCGATCGATCCGGACCAGCATCTGGTCGTTACCTGCGGCAGTACCGAAGCCATGATGGTTGCCATGATGACCGCCTGCAACCCGGGCGACAAAGTCATCGTCTTCTCCCCTTTCTACGAAAACTATGCCGCCGACGCGATCCTCTCCGGAGCCGAGCCGATTTACGTAACCCTCAACGCTCCAGATTTCGGATACAACCCTCAAGAATTGGAAGCGGCCTTCGAACAAAAGCCGAAAGCCATTATCGTCTGCAACCCGTCAAACCCAACGGGTAAGGTTTTCACACCCGAGGAACTCACCCACATCATCACCCTCGCAGAAAAACACGACGCCTACGTCATCACCGACGAACCCTACGAGCACATCGTCTACCCGCCACACGTACACACCTACGCCGCCTCCTTGCCCGGAGCATGGGAGAGGGTCATTACCTGCAATTCGCTTTCCAAAACCTACTCCATAACCGGCTGGCGCCTTGGCTACGTCTTAGCGCCACAGGAGGTAATAGCCCAAGCTCGCAAGGTTCATGATTTTCTCACTGTAGGAGCAGCAGCGCCACTACAGGAAGCAGCCGTATCCGGACTCGAACTACCAGACCAATACTACTCGGACCTTCAGGATCTCTACTCTAGAAAACGCGAGGTCTTCTTGGGCTACCTTCGCCAGACGGGCCTACCCTTTACCGAACCGCAAGGCGCATACTACGTCATGGTCGACATTTCCTCTTTGGGCTTCGAAACCGATACCCAAGCCGCAGAATGGTTCGCCCGCAAAGTCGGCGTAGCGGGCGTACCCGGTTCGAGTTTCTTCCGCGAGCCGGAGCACCGCTTCATTCGCTTTCATTTTGCAAAAAAGGAAGAGACCCTGCACGCTGCTGGGAAGCGACTGCTTCTCCTAGCCGACAAGGATTGGCTGAAAAGCAACCGCTAGACTTACTCCGATCCACTCTACCCCATGCCCCCCGAAGCCTACCTCGTCGCTCTCGCCATCCTCTTCCTTTTCGCTCCGCTCCCCATTTGCGTCTACCTGCTGGTCCAGCGAAAAAGGCTATCCGAGCGGATGGGGCGACTTGAGTTGCAACTAGAGCAACTCAAGAGGGACAGGACTTCGCAACCGGCCAAAATCGAATTCGATGAACCTGCCGAGGTAGAGGAACCCTTGGAAGAAACGAGTACAGGGGAAGAGTCCGCCTTTCTGCGCGCAGTTGAATCAACGCCTGCCCCCGCCAAGCCAGAACCAAGGGAGCGAACAGAACTAGAAAACCCCAAAACAGAGGAGGCACCTCAGAAGTCCCCCGCTTCACTTCCGAAGCTTCTACGATCCATGGGCCTGCTGCCACCGGCTGATATGAACCGAACTGAAGCGGGCATCATCCAATGGTGGACGCTTCGCTTAGGCGGATTACTCGCCGTCCTCACCGCAATCTTCTTTTCGGTCTACATTTCAAAAAACACATCTCCTCTCATTCGCTTCATGGAGCTCATGGCGGTGGATGCTGCGGTCATCGGCCTTGGAACCTACTTCCGCAAAAAGCGAGCCCGCTTCGGCTCCATCATCTTAGCAATTGGCTTGTGCATGCTCTACGTGAGCGTCGTCTCAGGATACGCCGCTTCGCCTGTTCGCGTAATCACCAACCCCTTCATTGGCATCGCGGCCCAGTTCGCGGTCATCGCTTTCATCTACACAATCGCCGTCAAACTACGTGAGCACGGTATCGCCTTTCTCGCTACGCTGTTAGGCTTCGCGTCTTCCATCTTCGCAGCCTACGTTGGATTGAATGAGGGAGCTCTCCTTTCTGCCGTCATTTTGCAGCTGCTTGGAGCAGCGTTCGGCTACCGCTGGAAACATCTCCCGCTTTTCGCCCTTTCAACCTTGGCCGTATACCTGCCACTTCTGGCTTTGTGCCTATTTCTGGCCATTGACTCCACCAGCCTTACCCTACCTTGGAACGCCAGCATACTCATCTTTCTCGCTATTTCCGTATCCACCTTTCCATTCATAGATTGGAAATGGAATCTGCGAAACCGTTTTTCCGCGACGGCTTACCGCTTCCTCGCGGTCGCGAATACAACCTTGTTCGCATCCCTTGGATACAGCTATACCAAGTTGAGCAGTGGCGATCTCACCAACGCCTACGGTATCTTCGCTCTCCTGTTCATCTCGTGGGCTGTGCTGTACATAAAAACAGGACTTCGAAGCCTCGCCTTTCAGCTCTTCTTCCTGAAAGGAAGCGGTCTGGCCGCCCTTTGGTTCGTCAACTACTTCAGCGGCGAAATCCGTTGGTTCGCGCTAGGCGTTCAAGCGATCCTAATGGCATGGTCTACTCGGCAGTCTAAATCCACGTGGAGCGAGCTTGCCACCTTTGCCTTATACGCAGTGGCCTGCCTTCTTGCTTTCTGGGATCTATTGTCGAGCCGCTCTGTCGCGGTATGGTCAATCCCTTTCATCCTATACTTTCTGCTGCCCATACTCGGCACGGCTGCCTTGGGTTTGCAACTGGACGCCCTCACACAGAACAAAGCCCGTAAAACCATCTATTTTCTGGCCGGCATCTCGAGCGGCGGACTGCTCTGCCTTTTCTCCGCTCTAAACGTCCCCGATGAAGCCCAAATCCCGCTCTATCTCGCTGGCTTGGCAATCGCAACCGGATGCCTAGCAACCATCCCTCGCTTCTACTCGATTCCCGTCATCGCTTCCAGCGCCGTGTGTATCACAATCGGCCACTTCGTATTTTGGAGCGAACCGGAAAACCTCTGGTCCTTCGTAGCCATTACAGCAGTCTCCATCCTCTTCGCTTATCAAGCGACTCGACGTGTAGCCTGTTTCAAAAGCAAAGCCAGCAACTTGCCCGAGCTCACGCTCCTGGGACTGTCCGTCATCTCTACCTACTGGTATTTCTATTCTGGTTACGAAACGTTGCCCCTATTCCCGCTTTTCGCTCCTGCATTTTCGGTCGTTTTGAGATTGGTCCGTATCCGACCTTTCCGTACACTGGGCGACCTTTTCTTAATCCCTCTTTTGGTCAACATCGGGAACCTTCTTTCGAGCGAAAGCTCTTTCTGGATTCATGTCCTCAGCCTGGCCCTATGCTATTGCCTGTTTTTTGGAAGCAGCCTTCGCCCTCGTTTCGAGAGAAACCTCTACTTCCTGCGAACCTGGGGCTTAGGTCGCAAACTAGGACAACCCTTTATCACGGCACTAATTCTAACTCACTGCTCCCGCATCGAGGATTGGTTCCAATCGCAAGGGATTCTCCTAGCGGCTACGGTTCTTTTCTTTCTCCTATGGAGGTTACAGCGCCACCGAACCTCCCTGATCTGCTCTGTCTTCCTGTCCTTAATCAGCCTGAGTAACCTATACGAAACAGGTAACTTCTACTCGGACCAATCCCCTTGGTCATGGCAGTTCCTTAGCATTGGACTCTCTTTCAGCGTTTTCGCTTTACTGGCAGGCACAGTTGTCAGTTTTCGGACATCCCGAAAAATCCGAGAACCGCTAGGCAAGGTTCTGATCTACCTAGCAACCATCGCCAGCTACCTGGCCGCAGCTATAACATTGGCCTATCCCGGCCTGTCTTTGGATTCCTACTACACGCCAATAATAGCGGTATACTGCCTTGGTCTCATTTCCCTAGGCATTGCCCTAAAGGTGAAGCCTTTCCGTATCGTCGCCTTAGCTGGATTCGTTTTGCCGGTAGGCCGACTTTTCCTCGTCGACATCCAAGAGACGCTCCACCGCATCATCGCGTTTGCCGTTCTGGCAGTTCTCTTCACCACAATCGGCTACCTCTACAATCGCTTCGCATCCCGGATCGACTAATCCTACTTCAGCGCACATCAACGATGTGACGCAGTTTCCGCTGGACCATACACGTGTGTGAAGTTTTGCTGGAGTCATGCTCCTACCCCGCTACCTACTGACTGCGGCCATAGCATTGGCCGCTCTCGCAAGTTCATCCGCCGCCCCGTGGCAACCTGACCTCGAAAACGGCGACTATAAGAATCCGATCATCTACGCCGACTACTCAGACCCGGATGTGGTGCGAGTAGGCGACGACTATTACATGACCGCTTCGTCATTCAACTGCGTCCCAGGTCTGCCCATCCTGCATTCCAAGGACTTGGTAAATTGGGAGTTGGTCAACTACGCCATCCCGCGTTTCCCAGACTCCTATTTCGATACGCCGCAACACGGCAATGGCGTGTGGGCGCCCTCCTTCCGCTACCACGACGGTATGTATTACATATATTGGGGCGACCCGGATCGCGGAATCTTTCGCGTCCAAACCGAGGATCCGCTTGGCGAGTGGTCAGCTCCTATCTTGGTGAAGGATGCCTACGGCAATATCGACGCCTGTCCGCTTTGGGATGACGATGGGCGCGTCTACCTCGTGCACGCATTCGCCAATTCCCGAGCCGGTCTGGGCGACGTCTTACAAATACAAGAGCTTACCCCGGAGGGGGACTCCGTTATCCGCAATCGCAAGGTGGTCTTCAACGGAGCCCACGACCACCCGACCACCGAAGGACCGAAGTTTTATAAACGAAACGGTTACTACTACATTTTCGCTCCCGCTGGCGGAGTCGCCACCGGCTGGCAAAACGTGCTTCGCTCAAAAGACATATTTGGCCCCTATGAAATTAGAACCGTCCTCGCCACAGGTGACACCGACATCAATGGTCCGCACCAGGGAGCCTACATCGAACAGGAGAACGGCGACAGTTGGTTCCTCCATTTCCAAGAAGTCCAACCCTACGGTCGTATCGTACACCTTCTACCCGTTCATTGGGTGGACGACTGGCCCGTCATGGGCGAAGACCCCGATGCAGATGGAACCGGACAACCCGTCGCTAGCCATGCCAAACCGAAAAGTAGAGAGGCGATTACGCCACATGCGCCAGCCGTCGGTGACGAATTTGACGACGGCCGACTTTCCCTCGCCTGGCAATGGCATGCCAACTGGCGTCCTCACTGGTATTCACTTTCGGATACAGAAGGCTCCTTGAGTCTTCGCTCACAATGGATTCCTAAACTACCCGCAAACCTTTGGAACGCTCCGCACCTTTTGCTCCAGAAGATGCCAGCACCCGAGTTTACCGCGTCTACCAAGATCGACGCCAGCGAGCTCCTCCCCGGCGAACACTCGGGCTTGCTCGTCATGGGGATGGACTACGCTCTGCTTTCCATTAACCGAAAGAGCGATGGTTCCTACGAGCTGGCCCTCTCGACCTGCCACGACGCTCGAAGACAAAACCAAGAACGTGTCGTTGCCAAACAGCCAATACCAACACCACACGGATTTTTGCGAGTCGACGTTGAAGACGGAGGAATCTGCCAATTCAGCTTCAGCAACGACGGTGAGCAATACGCCGAAATCGGAGAACCCTTTCAAGCCGTCGAGGGACGCTGGATAGGAGCTAAAGTAGGACTCGTCGCAATCAAGCCCTCTAAGACAGGAGCCTACGGGCAAGCGGATTTTGATTTCTTTCGCATTGAGTAGGACTGCCGAGTAATCGGCGTATCCAATTTTCAATAAAAAAGGCGAGCCACTTACATGGCTCGCCTTTGCATATGAAAAATCCAATACTCAAAAATTCAAAATTCGGTAACTAAGATTCAACTACGATTTCCTTAAGCTTCTTAAGCGAATCCTTGAACGCGTCTTCCGCTGAATCAACGAATTGCTCGCCGGAATGCCAAATATTAGTAACCGGCAAACTCATGCGGCTGCCGTGAAACAATCCTAGATTCACCCTCTCACCGTCATTATTCCAATAAGTTGCAGAAGCGGTGAACTCGTAGATGCCGGTTCTGCTTAAGCGCCAATTCAACACGTTGATGTCCAGACTGCCCGGCGACTCCGATTTTTTGTTGGAGTTGTAGTTGAAATCGAATTCTCCCAGCCAATCGGAACGATCCGCAGCATCATAGAAAGCGCTACGTAACAAATCCTCCCGCACGCGCTCGGACTCGAAATCCACGATTCCTCGTATGTCGTTTATATTAACAACCAAACGGCGTGCAGCAGCTTCTTCAGCAGCCGGTTTTTCCACCTTCGACGGATCCATCACTGCCCCAAACGTCGTCGAAGCAGCCAATACCGCTAAGGCGGACAATCCCAATACCTTGGTTCTAGCGTTTTCGATTCTACTAAAAATTCTGTTTTTCATTGTTTCCCTCTCTCCTTGTTTTCCCATGCCCGCCTCGATTGTTAGATCGAGTCCGGCTTTATCTACTTCTACGAAGGTGAAGCCATTTCGGATTCAAACAAACGTTTGATTTTTTTTCTTAGAGAGGGAAAATCGGCCCGTTTTAGCCTCAGGATAAGGAGTGCTATTAAGCTCCATTCACTCCCCTTTTCGCCTAATACCGGTTAAACCCTAAACTTAACCCTCCTAATCCAGTCGATCCTTGTCTTACTCCCTCTAAGCGCGCTTTTTGGGAGGCTCAAACCATCATATTCATCATGAGCGAAGCGAAAAAACCTGTACTCCTCGTCATCCGCGATGGCTGGGGCGCGAATCACCACGCCGACCAAGACGGCTTCAACGCCGTCAAACTAGCGGACACCCCAGTCTCTGACATGCTGAGCGCCGAGTGGCCACGCACCGAGCTAGCCGCCTGCGGTCTAGATGTAGGCGTACCGGAGGGCATCATGGGCAATTCTGAAGTCGGCCACCAAAATATTGGAGCGGGCCGCATCGTAGACCAAGAAATCGTTCGCATCACCAAGGCGTTCTCGGAAGGAACCGTGACGGGTAACAAGGCTCTCGAAGGAGCTTTCGCCAAGGCGAAATCCGGCGGCAAGCTGCACTACATGGGTATCGCCTCCGACGCCGGAGTACACGGCCTACTCGAGCACCTCTACGGTCTTTTGGAAGAAGCGAAGAAGGCGGGAGTAGAAGAAGTCTACATCCACCTTTTCACCGACGGTCGTGACACACCTCCTCACTCCGGCAAGGCATTTGCAGAACAAGCGGAAGCGAAGTGCAAGGAGCTTGGCATCGGCAAGATCGCTTCCGTATGCGGACGCTTCTGGTGTATGGACCGCGACGAGCGTTGGGACCGCGTGGGACGCGCCTACAACATGCTCACCGGCAAGGAAGGTGAAAAGGCCAAGTCCGGCCCAGAAGCCATCCAAAGTTACTACGACAATCCGACTTCGGATTCTAACGTAGGCGACGAATTCGTTCCGCCAACATGGGTTGTAGACGAAGACGGAACCCCTCTCGGCACTATCGCCGATGGAGACGCTGTCGTTTTCTACAACTACCGTGGCGACCGCCCCCGCGAATTGGCCAAGGCCTTCATCCAAGACGGATTCGACGGATTCGATCGCGGCGACAAGTTGGACATCTTCTTCGTCGCCATGACCGAGTGGCAAAAAGGACTCTGCGAAAACGTCGTTTTCTACAAACCAGAGAAAATGAAGAACGTGCTCGGCTCCTATCTCGCCGACAAGGGCCTCACCCAGTTCCGCTCCGCCGAAACCGAAAAGTTCCCGCACGTCACCTTCTTCTTCAATGACTACCGTGAAGAACCATTTGACGGCGAAGATCGCGGCATGGCCAAGTCGCCCAAGGTTCCAACCTACGACCAGGCCCCTGAAATGTCCGCCGGCGAAGTCACCGACCTCGTCAAGGATGCCATCCTCTCCGGCAAGTACGACTTCGTCCTCGTCAACTACGCCAACCCAGACATGGTCGGCCACACTGGAAACTTGGAAGCGGTCAAGAAGGCTTGCGCCAAGGTTGACTCCAGCATCGGCATCCTGCTCGAAGCGATCGACAAGATGGAAGGCCGCGCCTTCATCACCGCCGACCACGGAAATGCAGACCAGCTTTGGGATCCGACCGTCGACGGTCCACACACCGCCCACACCTTAAACCCGGTCGAAGCCGTTGTTTATGGGACAGGGCTGAAGGGCAAGGAGCTAGTCAACGACGGAGACCGTCGCCTCGCCGACATCGCCCCCACCATCCTCGCCATGATGGGTCTCGAAAAGCCGGAAGAAATGACCGGCATCAACCTGATCAAGTAAGGACAGCAAAACCAAACACTTCCCAAGCGGCGCGGAGTTCCATGCTCCCGCCGCTTTTTTTGGTCATCTGACGCGGCTACTTCTCCAGTTCTACGTTCCAGTAGGCGACGTCGAGAAAGTGTTTCCAGGCTTCCTGCTTTTTCCCGCGAGCGGCTAAGCTTATGACTGGACGCCATTTGGGAGCTACCGGTTTGCGGATAAGATGCATCTTCGCCTCGTGTGGCAGTCGGTTCGCCTTGCGAGAATTACAGTCGATACAGGAGCAAACGATGTTTTCCCAAGTCGTCTTCCCTCCGTAATGGCGGGGTATGACGTGGTCGAGATTCAGATCCTCGGAACGCATTTTCTTGGAGCAATACTGACAAGTGTATTTGTCGCGCTCGAAAACGTTGTGCCGGGTCAGTTTGATCTCCTTGCGGGGCACTCGATCAAAAACTGAAAGTAGAATCACGCGGGGCACCCGGATCGGGTGACGCACGGTGTTGACGATTTCCTGTTCACTTAGCGGCGGATTGTGGCGGGAGAAATCCACCCAATCCATCATGTTGAAGACTTCGAAACTCTCGTCTTCCGCATGGACTATTTGCGCGTGGCCACTCGCGAGGAGCGAAAAGGCCCGCTTGGCGGCAATTACATTTACCGCCTGCCATAACCGGTTGAGTACCAAGACCGGCTCCATAAGGGCAGCTTCCATGGGGAATTACTTTCTACCCCTCCCCTAAAAACTGTCAAGGCGCGATACGTAAGCCCGAGCCACTTGTCACTCGAGCGTCACCCTGAAGGCGTATCCATGAACTGGATCGGCCGCCTGCAATAAAAAGCCGGATCCGAAAAGATCCGGCCAAGGTCGTGTTCTAGTCCGCGTCGAAAACGCGAACCTGTCCGAAGAACTGCTTTTGGTTGGCGATAAAGGCCTGATGAGTCGGGTGTTGCTGGTAAAGATCGTGGTCCGCCACGTTCTCGAGTACCACGGTCAGCATGTAGTCCCAATCCGTTTGCACGACCGGACGTTTGGCGGTGTCGGAAACCGTGCCCACGTAGCAAGCCTTTGCGACCTCGATGGTGGCCAAAGAGTTAAGATCCTTTTCGAACGCGGCGACCTGCTCGTCGCTCATTCCAGGAGTTAGGTTAAAGAGAACTATGTGAACTAGCATAATAAATTCGATTTCGGGTTTCGCCTATTGTTCGCCGACCGCGAGGAATCGGTCAAGCGCCGCATCCATACGCACCTTGTTTTGGAGGTAAAACTGGAAGGCCTTCGCTTCACGGTGAGCCTCCAGTACCGTCAAGATGCTGCGAATCGAATCAGCCATCTCCAGCAATTCCTGCTTAGCTTCACCACCTTCCATTCTTTTTTCCAACCAAGCAAGATTCTCACGCATATCAGTCTCCACAGTTTCGTCCGCATCGGAAAACTCCTGCAGAAAGGTAAGCTTGAGCATGACAGACATCACATCGCTTCCCAGCACGCCACTGCGCTTCCAAAATACGCCTTGCTGCGCCGCTTCAGAAGGATCCTCCGACTCGGAAATATGTGCCCATTCAGAGCTATGCTCACGAGCTATGGTCTCCAATATTGGTAAACTGCTTTCGAACCAAACGAGCTCGTCCTCAGTGAGCGGATACGCTAAGACGTCATAGGACGAACCGCCGCGTTCAGCCTCCAGCCATTCAGAGCCTGCAACTTTTCTTTCCGGCTTTGGAGAGCAAGCCGCCAACAGCGAGGACAATAGGAAAAGTGCAGCTAAAACTTCGACTCTCATGGTTCCGAGCAAATTGAAGCAAGAAATAGAGAGAAGCTAGCTCCTTCCATTCAGATCAAGAAAAACAGTCATCCCTCCCCTATCAAGTAAACCGCCCACATCGAAAATTCTGTTTTTGAGGGTATTTAGTCGAGATGCCCCACCATTTACGCACGAAAAAAAAGACCGTAGCCCACGAAGCTACGGTCTTTTGAAAAGCTATTTCGAGTTGCTCTATTTCTTGAGCTGAACCTTACCGGTTCCCTTAACGGCTTGGCCGATCTTTACAGCCTTGCAACCGTTGGCCTGGCAGAACTCTAGCACTTCATCGGCTTGCTTGCCGTCAACGATCAGAGTCATACCGATACCCATATTGAAGACTTCGTACATCTCGTCGAAGTCTATTCCGCCCTTCTCGCCGATCAGCTTGAAGATCGGCAGTGGCTCCCAGGTCGAAGTCTCGATCTCGATATCAACCTTTTCGGGCAGGATACGTGGGATATTTCCAGTAAATCCACCACCGGTGATGTGAGCGATACCGAAGACGGCGTTGCCCTTGCGAACCTTGGACGAAGTGCCTTGATTAAACTTAGCGAGCAATGGCTGAAGCAGCGGAGCATAGTTGGTGTGCGGCTCCATGAGAGCCTTCTCAATGCTTTGACGCGTACCGGGGACCTTGTCCTTAAGCGTGAGCTTGGCAGTATCAAAAATGACCTTACGAGCCAAAGTATAGCCGTTGGTATGAAGACCGCTAGAAGGCAAACCGACCACCACATCGCCTGGACGGATCGTAGAGCCGGAGAGCATCTTCTTCTTTTCCGCGATTCCCACGATAACACCCGCGATATCGTACTCGCCCTGCGAATACATATCAGGGAGCTGAGCAGTTTCCCCGCCAATCAAAGCGCAGTTAGCGCTAGCACAAGCTTGAGAAATACCAGCTAGGATCTGCTTAAAGACTTTTGGCTCCAGCTTTCCGAGACCAAGGTAATCGAGGAAGAAAAGCGGTTCCGCGCCGATAACGGAAATATCGTCGATACAGTGATTCACGATATCCATGCCCACGCTCTTGTGCTTGCCGGACTCAAAGGCGATCTTCAGCTTCGTACCCACTCCGTCAATACTGCTGACGAGCACAGGCTCCTTGTATTTGGACTTAGACAAGTCGAAGAGTCCGCCGAAACCACCTACCGCGCCAAGAACCTCTGGACGGGAAGCGCTCTTAAGAGACTCCTTGAGGCCGCCCTTCATGCGGTCAGCCAGATCGATGTTAACGCCCACTTGAGCGTATGCTTTTGTTTTCTTCTTAGCAGCCATCTAGTGATGAAATTCCTATGTTAACGGGGTTGGAGGAGGCTTAATAGGAGCGGCCTTTGGCCTTTTCGTAATAGTTGATAAACGCGCGATTGACGACTTGGAAACCACCCGGAGTCGGGTAGTTGCCAGTGAAATACCAATCTCCATCGTGGCCATCCAAAGCCTTGTGAAGATTTTCAACGGTCTGGTAAATCACCTGCAGTTCGCCCTTCCAAGAAGTATCGTATGGGTAGACGAGTTGGGCGATCTTGGCGGAAATTTCGTCGTCAGTGAACTGAGCGTAGATTTCCTGCACATAATTAACCGTGTTCGGCGCCTCTCCTTTCTCAGCTTCTAGGCACTTACGGTAAACCTCGCCGATCACATCCTTCTTCCCTTTTTCCTTCAGCAGCTCGATGGCCGCCTCGAAGGCGATGAACTTGCCGAGCTCTGACATGTCGATGCCATAGCAGTCCGGATAGCGGATCTGCGGAGCAGTGGAGGCAATGATGATCTTCTTGGGATTTAGGCTGCCCAAGATCTTGAGCACAGACTTGCGAAGCGTCGTTCCGCGTACGATGGAGTCGTCCACACAGACGAGATTATCGTTATCCTTAATGATCCCATAAGTGACGTCGTAGACGTGGGAGGCCATCTCGTTTCGAGAATTTTCCGTCGAAATGAAGGTACGAAGCTTTTGGTCCTTGTGGGCGATTTTCTCGCCGCGGGGCCAATTCTTCATCACAAGCTCGTCGAGTTTGGCGGCATCCAGTTCCCCTTTCTCCGCAGCTTCGAGAATCTGGGTCTTAACCTCTTGGCGGCGAATCAAACGCAACTCTGCCAGCACGCCAAAATAGGCGACTTCCGAAGTGTTTGGAACGAAGCTGATAACCGTGTTTTCCAGATCCCGGTCGATCCCGTCCATGATCTGCTCACATAGTCCCGCACCCAAAGCCTTTCGCTCTTTGTAAATGTCAGCGTCATTGCCACGGGAGAAATAAATCCGCTCAAACGAGCACTGCTTGGGCTCGGGCTCAGGTTCGCGGAATACGCTCTTGGTAACCTCTCCCCCCTTAGTGACCACAATGATATGGCCCGGCGGAACCTCGTGGATGTCCTCCAACGACTTGTCGAAAATCGTCATCAGCGGAGCACGCTCGGAGGCAGCGGCGAACACTTCATCGTCTTCGAAATAGTGGGCCGGACGGATACCGAGAGGATCGCGAAGAATGAAACTGTCCCCGTTTCCGATTCCACCGATCAAGGCGTAACCGCCATCCCAAGATTCTGCAGACTTGCGGAAGACCTTGGGCAAATCGATACCGGTGAGAATTCGTCTCGCGATCTCGTCATTGGTATGCCCTTCGTCACGCAAGTAACGGTAAAGGTTGTCATGGGCTTCATCGAGGTGGAAGCCGACCTTTTCGAGCAGTGCCTGCGTATCAGTAGCGAAAATCGGGTGCTGACCGATAGCGATCAAACTCTCGTTGAGCTCCGCCGTATTGGTCATGTTGAAGTTGCCCGCCAAAATCAGGTTCTTAGTTGGCCAACTGCTACGGCGGAAAAAGGGATGGCACACGCTGAGCGAATAGCCTCCCGAAGTGCCATAGCGCAGGTGCCCCATGTAGAGCTCCGCAGCGAAGTCGAACTTCCGCTTAATGGAGGGAACGTAGTCCGGCAAAACCTCCCCGTTTCGGATCAGTTTTTGGTACTGCTTGAGCGTATCTTTGAAGATGCGATCCAGAGCATTGCTCTTAACGCTGCGCTCGCGAAACATGTAAGGCTCGCCGGCTGGCATATCGAACTTCACCGCCGCAACGCCGGCTCCATCCTGACCCCTGTTTCTCTGCTTCTCCATGAGCAGAAACAGTTTATAAAATCCCCAGAGCGGGGTACCGTATTTTTCCTGGTAGTACTCAAGTGGCTTTTTCAAACGCACTTGAGCGATACCACACTCGTGTTTAATCGGGTCGCTCATCGATGACTCTGAGGGTTTTCGGCGCTCCTGGGCTGGCTATGGAAATTTTCCGGAACTATCTTCGTCGGCATGGCAAAGATGACGTCTTTTAAAGTCTATGAAAGTAGTGTTTTACGGAGAGGGTTTTCAGCCCGAGGGAGGCCAAAAGCGTGAATGAAAAGCCACCACCTACGGCGATATTGAAGACCCTTGCAACAAATCATTGCTTCTTTTCTACAGAGAATAGCGATTCCGCGGAAACGCAGTCACGAAACCTTGCCGTCACCGTTAAGTGACACGATCGAAACCGGAAAAAGACCTAACGAATTATGCCCAACGACTCCCTGATCGCTCCCCTTCATGGCCTACCAGAGGCCGATACGGACATGTCCTGGAGAAGCTTGAACCGCTTCAGGAAAGAAGATCGGGGTACGGAATTTTACTTCTCCTGTCTGCAATATGGACAGTTCCTCTGGCAAAGCCGGCTTCCGGCCCGCGCCATCCTTTGCCTGGACCGAGCCTGGGGAGCCGACCTCACCGGGGCCGAGCCGATCCTACAAGATTGGCCGCTGCCGTACGCGGCTTTGGGTAGCCTACTCCAAAGAACGCCTGACGGAGCCTTTCTCGGAAACCCGAGAGTCCATTTTCAGCACTACGCAGACCGGCTCGGCGAACCTCGACGCGAACAACGCAAATGGAGGGCCTGGGCTTGCTGGGCCCTAGTTCGAGCAACCCTGCCAACGCTGACGGGAGATCCGCGCCACCAGGTGAAGGAGCCGAGCCTTGAAACCATTGCCGCTCAACTTGACCGCTTCGGCCACTCGGGAGAGTCGACTCTCTGGCAAAACGCCTTCCCTGAACAACAACAACAGCAGCAGCAGCAATAGGCTTCCGTCTACATCTCCCGCAGACTGCCTCCATAACGCTTGGCCCAACGCTCCAAGCCCGACCGCTCTTCGGTTCCCAACTGAAAGCCGATCACGTGCAAACGCGGGTCGGAACCGCTGGAGAAAACGGCCTTCTCTGTGAAACGCATCAGCTGATCGTAGGAGATCTTTGGATAGCTGTAGCCACCACCCGCTTTGGACGTTCGCCGATTTAGCGAACCATCCGTGACAAAGAAAATCAGATCCGGCTGCAGCTCGAGCGCCGCAGCGATCGCGGCCTCGTGCCCAACCAATTCCGGGTTTAAGACAGGCGGGTTGCCCTTGAGCTCCTCGCGAATCCACTCCCCGGCCTGTCGCTTATTTTTGACCAAAGCCGGAGCCAGGTATTCCGCGAAGCCTTTGGTGCCCTGGCTAAACTGCACGATCCCAAACAAGGTCCCAGACTCCAACTTATCCACCAAGCCGATCGCCTCTTCCTGCAATTGGGCAATACTCACCCCGCGAGCCGACGCTTTCCGGACCACGGAAGCCGAAGTATTGACCACGATCACGATTCGTCGGCCACTGTCCTTTACGCCAAAAAACTCAGTAGACGAGACGGCTCCCCCCAATCGAGACAGTTCACCCATTAGCCCCGAATCCAACATGGCGGACTGGGCTTCGGCCAAAAATGACTCCTCCATACCCTCGAAATCAGACGAACTCTCCGGCAGTCGGGGCAAGGCCGGCAACTCGCTCTGAAACGCATCTTCGACCGCGAGTGCCTGGAAACTCCTCGGCTTCGCCATGCGACGATCTAACTCGCGGGTTCGTTCAAGCCGCTTTACCGATGACTTTTCTGCCACCACCACACGCTCCCCTGAAAACACCGGCGGCTCCACCACCACATCCTCACGCACCATCACAAACACCGAGACAAGCAAAACCGCGAACTGGACCGCGAGGGCGATCAACAAGGTTCCGCGGCTGCGAGATCTGGGATTCGAGGAATCTGCAGCAAGGGTGGAGGGTAACAAAACACTACAAGCTTAGGCCCAGTCGCTCTACGAACAATCCCAAAAACAAACATACGGCTGGGCTATAATTATAACGCCGCTAGAATGGCCTCGCATTCGATTTCAAACACAACTGAAGGCACCCAAAACTTCCCCCAAAACTCCCAACCATAGCGGACTCGCTAAGACCCGTTTGCCATATCGGCAGATTTGGATACAAACCGTCCCCAATCTCTAAACCCCGTAAAGGAAACCCTATGAAATCTTCCTACACCGTTGAAAACCCCGACTATCAACTAAGCCCCAAAACGGGCATGACACGCTCCCACTACATCGAGCTTGCCAAGTATTTGCTCGAGGGAGCCTTCCAACACATCGACTCCTTCGACGACATCCTGACCTTCCCGCTCATCGACGGGAAAACCTATCCGCAAGAGGACTCTCCCGCTTGGCGTTTCCGCTCCCTCGAATTCGAGGCCCTAGAGCGCACCTTCACCCTGGCGGCTCCCTTGATCCACAACGATCCTGAAACCGAGATCAAAGGAATCAACCTTCGCGATTACTACGCCAACCTCCTCTACAAGGCTCTCACTCCGGGCAACCCGAATTCCCTACCCATGCCGGAAGACCTTCCGGACTCGACCTACCAGTACACCTGCGAGTTCGGCGGCCTCTTCAAGACCTTGCTCCTGATGCCGGATACCATCTGGTCCGTCTACACCGAGGAACAAAAGGCGGCTATGGTTAAAACCATCTCTGCATGGGGCCATCATCGCACTACCCAGAACAACTGGCGTATCTTCAATATCACTACACTTTCCTTCCTCAAAAAGCAGGGTTACGAAATCGACGACGGGCTCTTGCTTAACCACCTGCAGTGGGTCGTCTCCTACCACTCGGGAGACGGCTGGTATTTGGAACAGACCTACAACTACTACTCTATCAGTCTCTTCATCGTTTATACCACTATCTGGAATCGCGGATTCGGCGACGAGTATTATCCCGAGATATCCAAGACCATCGAGAAGTCGGCCCAAAAGCTGATGGAGTCGATCGGCAACTTCTTTGGCCGCGATGGATACATAAACATGTGGTCCCGCAGCATCTGCTACCGTACTTGGGTATCCGGTGCCTTCCCCGTAGCCTTCATGCTGGAGAATCCAAACCTGCTCGATGGTGGCTGGGCTCGACGCCTCTGCTCCGGATCGCTTCTTCAGTTCGTAACCAAAGAGGAATTCTTCGTAAACGGGATTCCAAGCCTCGGCTTCTACGGCCAAAAGGACTACATGGTGCAGAGCTATAGCTGCCCAGCTAGCCCTTTCCTCATGTTCCTCCCATTCATCTGCCTGGCGCTGCCGGAGGATTCGCCCTTCTGGACGGAGACCGAAAACGACGGGTTCTGGGAAGACTTGGGTGATGCTTCGACTCAAACGCTCTTGCCCAGCCCGGGCCTCATGCTCGTCAACCATGGCAAAACAGGAACCTCGGAAATCATTCCGGGCAAAGTCTACTACGACGACCCGAATTACTCGAAACTCACCTTCAACACCCACTTCCCTTGGGAAGACCAAAACCCGGATGGTGGCACCTCCATGGAGTACGCCTTCCGCAGCCTCGACCCTCGCGATCTGCGAGGCGACGACATCAACTTCTACCTCACCGGTAAAACCGTCGATAACGATTCGGAACTGCGGGCCAAGTTCACTCACTCCCAAAACATGCTCTTCAACGGCCAACGGGATGGAGTGCTCTACCGCCAGGCCATCATGCGCCAACCGCCGAACAATGGAGTCGGCTACATCATCGACCTTGCGGAAATCACCTTGCCCGGAGGAGTCCTCCGAGTGGACCGTACCCGACTTGCTTTCGAATACGAGCTCACCCTTGGACACTTCGGCCTTCCTCACATCGACGGAGTCGAAGCGACCGTGGAAGAGAGAAAGCTCGCGGATCGGACTGTAATGATTGCTCGGATACCTGGTCGTAGCCTCGCCTTCATTACCTACCACGGCTGGGATCAAGCCGAGGCAATGACCCATGATGGCAACAACGCCGAAGCCGATAGCAGCACCGTGCTCTTCGCCCGCAAGACCGCTCCCAAGGTGAATCCTAAAATGGAAATCCTCATCACCGCCATGCTCCACAAGATGGATGACTCGGAGTGGACCGAGGAGGAACTCTCGCCTGTGAAGGATTTCACGATCCAGACCTTTGCTCCCTCAGGATCTCCTTGCGGAGTGCAGGTAAACTTGAGCAGCGGAGCCAGCCACCACGTCGACTACCAAAACATCGACGGCTTGCGAACCTGCTAAGCAAGTAGCCTCTTCAGACAAAAACGATTTCCAAAGATGAAGCCTTCCCCGGCTTCATCTTTTTTTTGCGAAATACGGAGTTCGACTCAGACTTCTTCCCAATGGAAATCGGAAGGGGTTCTAAATACTGTTCTGCCGCCTGTGACGGTGCCGACCGAGCTGCCGCATCTAGTCAACGCGATCTCCCCCATGGCCAAGGATGTCTTCGCCGACTACAATAATGCCGCTGACTAATTCTTGCCGCAGTCGCTTCTGCCGAGAAATAACAGAAAAGCCTAGAGCTTAATATTGCGTATTAAAATTCAAGATACAGGAGTACGCCCCAATATAATTTTTCGGCCTTTGGAGTTATACACTACAAACCGCATCAGGAGAAGTCCCTAGCGAGTGGTGAACCTATCAAATTTGCGTTACTGAGCAAGTGATCGCTTTAGCTACCAAAGACGTGGGTCGAACTTCTATGACAGTCGTCGTATGACAATATTGAAGCCCCACCCAAACTATGATTTCCAATCTCCGCAACGCCCTCGACCGTGTCTCTTTCGCGAAAAAGCTAGTGGTCCTCTTAGCCTTCTCGCTTTGCGTGCTTCTCTCGCTAAACGCGGTTCTCATTCGATCGGAAGTTAGGCATTCCTTCGAGCAAAACCTCGACCAAAATATCTCCAAGCTAACAAACACCTTTTTGAATCAAATCGATTCAGAAGCTCATTCGGCTCTTGGCCATGCCAGTCTTTTTGCACGTGACGAATCGGTACTCCTTGCCTACGCGGAAGCGTCGCTCGGAAACAACGGCGTCGCCGTAGACCCCCACACCCAAGCAGCTCGTCAACAGCTGAAAGAGTATTTCAAATCAAAAACAGAGGGTTTCGAATCCTACGCGGGCAACCCTTATCAACTCCATTTCCATCTCCCCACTGCCCGTAGCCTTTGGCGAGTCTTTCGACCCAAGCAAAACGAGTGCGACGATATTAGCTCATTCCGGCATACGATCAAAAGAATCGACCAAGGTTCGCATGAGCCAGTGACAGGCATTGAAATTGGACGTGGCGGATTCGCGATTCGAGGAATCGTTCCGATAATCGATTCAGAAAAACGATTCCTAGGTTCGGTCGAGTACCTTGGTGATTTCACCTCGATCTTCGAATCATTAGCAAAAGAGCCCAGTCGAGATCTTGCCGTCCTCATGGTCTCGGATTACCTGTCCATCGCTACAAAACTACAGGACCAAAACAAGCATCCTAGAACAGGCAAGTTCACTTTCGTCAACTCCACCAATAAAGACTATTTCTCGAAAGCCCTCACCCCGGCTCTTCTGGAAAAAGCTCTGGAATCTCCACAAAGCTTCACTTTCGACGAACACAGACTGAGAGCCACAGCCATTCTCGACTTCAAGGGCCAACCCGTTGGGCTTTTCATAGCATCCGAATCCATGGAGCAACTTCATGCGCTGAATGCGGAAATCAACGGCACCGTTATCCTCGTAACCCTTTCCGGTATCGTGGCTGGGGCTATTGGGATCCTCATTGTATTGGCCACAGTAAGACGAATAATTAAAACTGCAGGCGAACTGCAAAAAAGCAGCAAAAGTATAACCGATTGGACTTCACGCGTACAAGAGCTCAGCTGCCATATCGCCGATGACGCGAATACCCTGGCGGCTTCAGTGGAGGAAACCTCCGCTTCCGTCACAGAGATGGAAAGCAGCATCAACACCAATGCAAAAAACGCGTTCGAAGCTCGAGAAATCGCGATGGCAGCTCTTGACGCCACGGAAAGCGGAAAGTGTAGCATGACGGAAATGTCGGACGCGATGAAAGAAATAGTTACCTCCAGCGAGTCTGTAACCCGTATCGTCAGCACTATCGACGAGATAGCATTCCAAACAAACATACTCGCTTTGAACGCTTCCGTAGAAGCAGCTCGCGCCGGCCAGGCGGGAGCTGGGTTTGCAGTAGTCGCGGACGAGGTGAGGAATCTCGCCAAACGAAGCGCCGATGCAGCCGCAGAAACGAACCAGCAGATAAGCGAAGCTGTTCAACGATCAAACCGCGGCAGCCTGATCTGCGAAAACGTGCTCAAGTCCTTTTCGGGCATAGCCGCCCATACCCAAAGAATGGTCGAGCTTGTCTCATCCGTATCGGAAGTCGCAAACGAAGAGTCAAACGGTGCCTCCCAGATCAGCAACGCCATGTCACAGCTGGAACGCGTGACCCAAAATGCAGCCCATTACGCCGAGGGCACCACTGAGACTGCGAACGGACTCAACAGCGAAGCTCGCTGCCTAGTTGAAGCAGCCCAGGAGCTCTGCAAAATTGTGTCCGGCAACCAGTTAGAATGCGAAAAACAGGACGACGAAAATAAGCAGTCGAAAAATGCTAGCAGCTTGCAAAATCCGAAACGCATCAGCTCAAGCACGATGGAAACCTCTTGGAACTAAACCCGAATTTCCCGTCTCCCATTTGCAAACAGGCAGAGAATATCAACTACGCATCGCCAAACCCGTTTCGGAACGCTCGTAATCAACCATCCTTTGCACTGGCCCCGAGTATACGATCTCCCCTCCTCGACTTCCGCCGCCGGGGCCTAGGTCGATCGCCCAGTCTGCCAAGCGGATAAAGTCGAGTTGATGCTCAATCACTACCACCGTATTTCCTTGGTCTCGTAATCTGAAGAGCAAGTCGCTCAAACGTTGAATATCGGCCCAATGCAGACCGGTGGTCGGTTCGTCCAAAATGTAGAGGTTTTTCCCGCTATTTCGTTTGGAGAGCTCAAGCGAAAGCTTCAGGCGTTGAGCCTCTCCGCCACTCAAGGTATTGGCTGCTTGGCCTAATTTGAGATAGCCAAGCCCTACCTGTTCCAGCGTATTCAGTTTTTCGATAATACGCGGTACATTCTTAAATTTTTCGCAGGCTTCGTCGACCGATAGGTCCAAGGCCTCTGCAATACTTAAGCCCGCATATTTCGCCTCCAAGGTTTCTCGGTTGTAGCGTTTCCCGTTGCAGCTTGGGCACTCGACATAGGCATCGCTCATGAAGAGCATGTCGAGCTTGATGGCCCCTTGCCCCTGGCACCGCTCGCAGCGCCCGCCACGAGCATTGAAGCTAAACCGGCCGGCCTTATATCCACGTGTTCGCGACAGAGGTACTTTCGTGTAAAGATCTCGCAAGGCATCGAATAGTTTTGTGTAGGTAGCAGGGTTGGATCGCGGGCTTTGGCCAATCGGCTCTTGGCTCACGCGCACGACTCGTTCGAAATACTCTAGACCTTCGATACCCTTGTGAGCTCCAGGAATGTCCTTCGAGCGATTCAGCTTGCGGGCGGCGGCTTTGGCCAAAATGCCATTGACCAAAGTAGACTTTCCAGAACCGGAAACACCGGTAACGCAGGTGAGCAGACCGACTGGTATTTCAGCCGTAACGCCTTTCAGATTATGATGGCTTGCTTCCTTTATCCGTATCCACTTTTCGGAGGGCTCTAGATCTTTGGCCAATTTTGCCAATCGCTCCACTCCCGACAAATACGCTCCCGTAGAGCGTTCACGTTCGGTAGAAGCGGTACAATTGTCTGGCTTTCCTTCGTAGAGAACCTCGCCGCCATAAAGCCCCGCTCCAGGACCGATCTCAATGAGATGATCCGCCGCTCGCATCATTTCTTCATCGTGCTCAACCACTACCACCGAGTTCCCTGTATCGCGAAGGTCTTTCAGGGTCTGGACCAGCTTCTTGTTATCCTTGGCGTGCAGTCCAATGCTCGGTTCATCCAAAACGTAGACCACCCCCATCAGACTCATGCCTAGCTGGGTCGCGAGGCGTACACGCTGCGATTCTCCACCACTCAGCGTCGAGTATCCACGATTTAAGGTCAGATAATCCAAGCCGACCTCTTTCAGGAACCGCAACCGGAATTCCACCCCTTCGATCACTTCACCGTAAGTCGAAACCTCGCTACCGGCCTTATCCAAACCAGAGATAAAAGCATATGCCTTTTCGATATCCATGGCCAAAAACTCGGGCAGGCTCACTCCATCCACGTACACGTTAGCGCTACGCGGGCTGAACCGATGCCCGTGGCAGCAGGGACAGTCCTGCTCGGTCTGGTAAGTCATGAGACGAGCCCGATAGCCATCGCTTTTCGTTTCCCTCGCCGCCTTTGTTAGCAGCGGAATAATTCCTTCAAACTTCGTGGGAGCGGGCTTGGTTTTGCGACGGGTCAGCTTGAATTCGAACTCACGATCCGGGACTCCATGTAGAAGCTGTTCCTTAGTCTCGTCAGAAAGATCTTTCCAAGGGGTCGTCGGATCAAAGGGCAATTGCTCGGCGAGCTGACGAAGCATCGCATTGTGACGGATGATCAGCTGTTTCCCTCCGATACGCAGCGGCTTTAGAGCTCCGTTCTTCACGCTTTTGTCAGGATCTGGAACTACGAGCTCATCGAGGAAGCGGCGTGTCTCACCAAGTCCTCCACATTCCGGACAGGATCCCTCAGCGGTATTGAATGAGAAATGACGGGGGGTGATGGGTTCGTACACCGTACCGCATTCGCTACAGGAAAAGTTTCGGCTCAAGGGAAGCTCCGCCCACTCCGCGTCCCGATTCTCTTGATACAGGACAATGGCTCGGTCCTTTCCTTCGCTAAAGGCAAGCTCCAAGGAGTCGGCCAAGCGGCTTCGCTGATCTGGACCGATCACCAAACGATCCACCACGATATCCATCTGCAGAGCCTGACGACCTTTGGAGGCGGCCTGCGGATCGTCCACATCCACGATTTCTCCATTGATACGGACACGTTGAAAGCCTTTCTGTCGAAGACGCGGCAGTTCTTCACGCAACTCGGCTGGCTTGGCCTTCATATAGGGAGCGAGAATCATGGCTCGGGATCGCTCCGGGAGCTGCAAGGTTTGGTCCACCGCTCCATCGAGCGTTTGACGCTGGATGATGCCGCCGTCCTTCGGGCAACGTTGCTCTCCCCGAATGACCCAAAGGAGACGGGCGTAGTCAGCGATCTCCGTCACCGTGGCCACCGTACTGCGAGGCGACGCATTGGAGGCTCGTTGCTCGATCGCCAAAACCGGTGAGAGGCCGTGAATGAAGTCGACATCCGGACGCTTGAGCTGGTCCATGGCCTGCCGCGCTTGAGTGGAGAGCGACTCCACGTATTTGCGGTGCCCCTCGGCATACAAGGTATCGAATGCGAGCGAACTCTTGCCGGAACCGGAGACACCGGTTATCACTACCAGCTTGTTGCGGGGAATTCGCAGCTCCACATTTTTGAGGTTATGCTCCCTCGCTCCCTTGATATGAATGTATTCGCTCTGACTCAAAACCGGCCGAATTGAAAAGAGCGGATCCAAAATAGCAACCACGCCGTACCTAATAAGGGAACTCTTAGCCCACAATCCGCTCTTAAAAACCAAACCCTAAAATTCCTCCTTATGCAAAAGACCCTTTTCATTTTCGCCATGGTCAGCGGAATCACGCTGGCAAACCTGAGGGGCGAGCCGCTCGAACCCTCATCAAAAATAAGCTCCGTCTCTCTCTTCCGAGATGGGGCCCGCATCACGCGAGTAGCCACCCTACAAGCGCCTGCAGGCAAATCGACGATACGGTTCGACGGCTTACCCACATCCGTCGATTATAACACCTTGGAAGCCAACATCGGCGAAGCAAAGGGGGTTATCCGAAACGCCAGGATTTTCAGGGACCCTTACTCTGAAGAATCAACAGAGATCGAAGCGATCCGCGAGAGACTGGAAGCAATTCGCCACGAAATACAAACCGTTCAACAACGGAAATCATCGGCCCGAGCTCGACTAGATTACGTCGAAAGCCTCGCGAAATCGTTCGCCGATGGATTTGGAGAACTGGCGGAAAACGGAAGTAGTCTTTCGCTCTCCAGCGGCATGGAAACCTGGGAGTTGGTTGAAAACACCCGCAAGGAAGCCGCCGATATCGAATACAAGGTAGCCCTAGAACTCGTCGCTCTGAACAAAAAGGAAAAAGAAATTAAACAAGAGCTGCAAAAGGCGCGTGAACAGGATAGCCTGACCCAATCTTTGGCGGAAGTAGAAATCGATTTGGACACTGCCCAAGAGGTGGAAATGAGCATTAGCTACCAAGCACTGAGCGCTCGTTGGCAGCCGCAATACGAGCTCCGTGCCTTTCCGGAAGAAGCGCGCTTGGATTTCGGATACTTCGCTAACGTATGGCAAAAGACTGGCGAGGACTGGACCGACGTCAGCCTCTCGCTCCATACCAACCAAACCAACCGCCGAGGGAACGTTCCAGAGCTATATCCCGTCGTGCTAAGCCAACATCGTCCCGAATACGAGACGGACGACGAAGTCTACGAACTTAGCCCTTTCGAAGTTTCAGCTCCTCGCAGAAAAGCTAGGTTAACCAACTCCGTAATGGCCGGTGCGGCTCCCGTTCCATCACAGCAAAGCATCACCGTCTCGGCCTCCACTGTCTCCTTCCAAGTGACGCTGCCGGGCGAAGTTACGGTCCCTTCACGACAGGACGCTTCCACCCTCCCCGTCACCCAAGCGGAACTCAAAGCGGAATACTGGTCGGAAGTCGTTCCGCGAGTGCAGCTCGATACCTACTTGCGAGCAAGAGCAACCAACGAGCTCGACCTCCCCATCCTAGCGGGCCAAGCCCTCGCTTTCGTCGATGGAAAACTATCCTCCAAGGTCGCTTTGGAAAAGACCCTGCCTACCGAAAAGATCGAGCTCTCGCTAGGCACCGATGCCAACATAATCGCCAAACGGATCGAAGGCGCTCAACAGGACAAAGATACTGGCCTTTTCGACAAGACCGTCACTCTGACCCGAAACTACACCAACAAGGTGACCAACTATCACTCCGTGCCGCACAAAGTGGTTGTCGTCGACCAATTCCCAATCGCCACCGACGCGAAAATCGAGATCGAACGACTATCCCCTTCTGCGAGCGAAATCAAAGTCCTAGAGGGCAAGGAGGACAGCGGGATCTTCCAGTGGGAGCTAACGCTCGCGCCTAAGGAAACGAAGGACTTGAAGCTCAGCTACCAAGTCGAGCATCCACGCGACTGGGACCTCGGCCCTCAGCTCTAGAAACCCCAAGCCGGCCTCGATGCTTAAAGCTCGAAGTCGGCGATCCCCGCACTGGCCGCGCTGCGCGAGGCGTATTCGCTGGCCAGCTCCGCAGCCGACCTCAAGTCGTATCCTGATTTGTTATACAGACAATCGATAAGCGTGGCGAAAGAGACATCGCCGCAACCGACGGGTGAAATGCATTCCACGGACCTAGGTTGGAACGAACTCGCAGTCCCGTCTTGATCCTGCACCCAAACTTCCTTTTCGCCGTTGGTTACCATCCAGCGATCGCAGGCATAGCGTTCACGCGCTCGCCCTATCAGCTCCGGCGTGGGAAGGCTGCGTTCTTCGCCTTCGAACAAAATCTCTAGCTCGTCGCGATTGAATTTGATGATCTCCGGTCGCTGATTCGCGAACCACGGGAGACTTGGTCCGTAGTTATCAACGACAAGGGATACATGCTCGCCCCGGTTTTCGATCCAGTCTCTCAATACATCCCAGCGAGGGTCTTCCCAGCCCTGCACCGATCCACAAACCGCGAATACGAAAGGCTCGCTGATAGCCGCCAAAGCCGCTACGGCTTCGCGTATCGCGGAGACCGATACGGTTGAATCCAAGCCCAAGAAAGTAGTCTCCACCGCTTCCCCCGATCGTATTACAGCGCCCGATCGGGTTTCGCAGCCCTCTCGGAATGCGAGCGTCGAGATGCCGGTCTCCGCCAGCCACGCTTCACAGGCGGGCCCAAGATTTCCTCCCGGGAAACAAAGAGCCTGATTCTCGGCTCCCAGCAGATTGAGCATCTTGCTGACATTGATCCCCTTGCCTCCCACTTGGAAGAATTGGCCTACCGCCCTCTGGGTCTTGCCAATTTTGAATTCCGGAAACTCGTAAGTCGTCTCCGCCAAAAGGTTGGCGGTAAAGGTAATGATTTTGGGCATGCTCGGATCATGTAAACACGTTCCCTCCACACGCAACCATTGCCTCAAATCAGTCGATGACTTTTAAGAGTAGCTTCCTCATGGCTCGTATCCTGAAACCAGCTGAATTCACTTCCGCCGACACCGTCCGACTCGCTCGCGAGCTAATCGGAAAGCAGCTGGTGCGGACCGACACCGCAACGAGGATTGTGCAACGTCTCCGGATAATCGAGACGGAGGCCTACGACGGCCCAGAAGACTTGGCCTGCCATGCCTCAAAAGGTCGAACCACGAGGACCGAAGTCATGTTTGGACCGGCTGGGCACTGGTACGTTTACCTCATTTACGGGATGCACCAGATGCTAAATCTCGTGACCGGCCCACAGGACTATCCAGCCGCAATTTTAATTCGGGGCCTAGAATCCGTAAGCGGTCCGGGGCGGCTGACCAAGAGACTCGGCATAGGCAAGGAACTGAATTCCTTGCCCGCAAAACGGCAGAGTGGTCTCCACTTGGAGGACGCTCCTCGTGTGGACGACGCTTTGGTGAAAGCGACACCACGCATCGGGATCGACTACGCTGGACCGGATTGGTCGCAGCGTCCGTATCGTTTTGTAGCCGATCTTGCATAGACCGGCGAAGGAAGCCTGCCGACTAGTTTTGAGCGTACTTGATGCCGCAACCGTATGGCTTGGCTTTGGCAGTCTCGATGGGCTCTCCCGCGAACAGGGAAGCCAAAGCAGACTTCACGTAATTCTCAGCCTTCTCGATATCCGAAGGACTTGCGGAGGCGATGCTATCGATGGCTCCGTCGTAAACGAGCGTACCACTTTCATCGATTACGAACATGTGAGGCGTAGCCTTCGCTCCGTAGGCACGGCCAACTTCGCCGGACTCGTCGATAAGAACCGCGGTGGCTTTGGAGCCCTTTTCCTCGAGAGCGGAGCTCCACTCTTCAGAACTCATGTTGCCCTGCTTCCCGGGAGCGGAGGAGCAAATAGAAAGCCAAACCACATCCTTGCCGGTAGCATGCTCCTGCAGCCCCTGCATGTTTCCGGAGTTGTAGTGCTTCTTGACGAAGGGGCAGCCGAAATTGGTCCATTCCAGCACTACCACTTTGCCCTCAAAATCGGACAGGGAGTGTTCGTTGCCTTGGGTGTCAACTAGACTAAAAGCGGGAGCGGAGGCACCGACTTGGGCGGCTGAAAGGCTTCCGGCGAAAAGTAGCGTGGCCGCTACGCAACTGACGAGGCGTTGGATAAGAGTCATCTTGGGTCTTGGTTGGTTGTTCTAAAACAGGAGCAAACGGCCGGATCTTAACGGCCTGAGGTGCTACCTAAAAAAACTGTTCAGGAGCCTAATCGATTTCATCGAGGGCCGCCAAAAAGGTGGACGGACTGAGGACTTGCGGGAGAACACGTGGTTCGGAGCCATCTCCGTCGTAGAGCAGATAAAGCGGTACGCTGGAGCGGCCGTATTTGGCCAAGGCTTCGGTTATGACCGAGTCCTTCTTGGTCCAATCCCCTCGTACCAACTGCACCTCGCCGTCATCGATTCGATCCAGCACTTCGTCCGAGCTGAAAAGGCGAATCTCGTTGGCTTTACAAGTCAGGCACCAGTCCGCGGTGAAATCTATAAACACTGGCTTTCCGGAAGTGGATAGCTCATCGACCAGAGCGGGAGAATAAGTCTGCCAGGGGATCTCTTCTTTCTCCTCACCCGCTTCTCCTGGCATCATCAGCCAAATTCCTCCGAGCACCGACAGCAGGGCGAGGCCGCTCGCGAAGCGTCGAGTAGACTTGGATTTGACCGGAGTTGACCAGCGTCCGTAGATCCAGGCGCCGATAGCGACGACCAAGAGTCCACCGAGCACGTAGACGAGTCCGTCGTTACCCAAATGCGCCCCCAAGAGCCAGACCAGCCAGATACAGGTCGCGTACATCGGGAAGGCCATAACCTGCTTGAAGGTTTCCATCCAGGCTCCTGGACGCGGGAGCTTGTTGATCAGTGATGGATTGGCCGAGAGCACCAAGTATGGCGTGGCCATGCCAAGGGCCAGAAAGGTGAAAACCGTAAGCGACTGAAAAGCGGATAAGGTGAGCGCGTAGCCAAGGGCTTGCCCCATGAATGGTCCCGTACAGGGAGTCGCTACCGCCGTTGCGATGACGCCTGAAAAGAAGGACCCGGAGTAACCGTCGCCCTTTACCTTGCCCTGCAAACTGATGGCAGAGGTCCCCATTTCAAAGACGCCGGACATGCTCAAGCCAAAGAGGAACATGACCACCAGCATCACGGCCACGAACTCAGGCTGCTGCAGCTGGAATCCCCAGCCGAGGCTCTCACCCGCGGAGCGCAGGGCGATCAAAGTCCCCGCCAAAAGCCAGAAGGAGGCCAACACTCCGATAGTAAACATAATCCCGTGCTTCAGGACCTTGCCCTTGTCCTCGCCGGATTGCTGGACGAAGCCGAGTACCTTGATAGAAAGCACCGGAAAAACGCAGGGCATGAGGTTCAAGATCATTCCGCCCAGAAACGCGTAGAGCAGCGCCTGGGTAAAACCGATGTCGAAAGCAGCTTCGCCCGCCACACTTGGAGTCGCCCCCATGCTGGCGAGATCTCCGGGCACGTGGAAGCGGACCGCATCCACCCCACCTGCCGCCTCGAAACCATTGGCGGAATACAATAGCCCACTGTAGCCATTTTCCGGCTCCTCGAAGTAGTCGGTTTTTGGGATTCCGATTCGCAGTACGTCTCCGTTCAGATCGAAGCTTTGCTCCTTGGCGGAATCCGAAACCGCCTCTTGCTCGATGTAAAAGTAAGGGTCCTCCAAGGTCATTCCCTGCAGGCCGGACCACTTCAAGGTCACGATCAAGGTGTCGCCGAGGTCCTCGTAGGCGAGTACTCCTCCCTCCGCTTCGCGCGGCAGAGCGTCACGTGTCTCTGCCATTTTGCTGGCGTACTCCGCAGGAGCAAAGGTTTCTCCCGTTTCGGTGACGGGCAATTCGAGCGCCAAGTCCGCCGAACCGGGAATACAGGCTTCTTTGCAGATTAGCCAAGAGGCGGCCCCTTCGAAACGAACGGTGCTGCCGGTCTCCAGCGAAGCCGGAGCCTTCACCTTGGCCAACAAAAAGATCTCATCTTCATAACCGTAGGAAACCAAGGGCGGGGTTGGAATTCGGTGCGGCGTCGGAAATTCGAGCGGCCCCATCTCAAACCCCTCCGGCAGATTCCATTCTATCTCGGGCACAAGCCCGGTATCGCCGGGGTTGATCCAATAAACGTGCCAGTGCGGGCTCATCTCGAGCCTGAGGGCGACTTGGAACTCCTGCCCCGGAGCGATGGCAGCGACATCCGCCACCAACTCGGCTTCGGCCTCGCCAGTGTCGACTGGTCCAAGACTAAACTGGCCTTGTCCCCAGACTGAAGCGCCGTAGAAGACGGCTGCCAAAAGTAAGAGCTTTACTCGAAGAAATGGGTTCATAACACAATGTACTGAGCGATAAGGGCTTAATAAAATTCCCGAAAAAAACGGCAAGCAAATGCTCCTCAAGACTACCCCTCAGGAAAAACGCGTTCTCTGCATCATCGCGGCTCTTCTACTCATCGGGATCCTCGGCTCTTACTTGCTGTAGCGCTTCAGACAGTCAAACGCCCTGCCCTAGGTCACGATTGCGTCCCTTCTCCGCCTGGCTAGGACGCCCTCGAGCGACCGGAACAATTAACTGGCCATCATTCTCAATCTTCGACAACACAGACCTTTTCCCGTAGCGGGACGCGTAACCCTATTCACAGCTTTCAATGATCGTCACACCTAAGATAAAAGGCTTCATCTGCATCACGGCCCATCCGACTGGCTGCGCCGCAAACGTCCAAGAGCAAATCGACTACATAAAAAGCCAGCCATCCGTAGCCGATGGGCCGAAAAACGTTTTGATCGTGGGCGCTTCGCAAGGGTACGGACTCTCTTCCCGCATCTCCGCCGCTTTTGGCTCGGGAGCGAATACGCTAGGTGTCTTTTTCGAACGCCCTTCCGAACGCGGACGCTGCGCATCTGCCGGCTGGTACAACTCCGTCGCCTTCGAGAAACAGGCCAAAGTGGAAGGCCTCTACGCCAAGTCGATCAACGGCGATGCCTTTTCCGACGAAATCAAAGCTCAAGCCATCGAGCGCATCAAAGAAGACATGGGCGGCAAGATCGACTTGTTGGTCTACTCCATCGGAGCCCCACGCCGTACCGACCCAAAAACGGGCGAAGTCTACAAATCCGCCATCAAGCCAATCGGCAAACCTTTCTCCAACAAGTACCTCGACACCGATAAGAAGACTATCCAAGTCGCGACTCTCGAACCGGGCACTCCCGAAGAAATCCAAGGCACGGTGAAGGTCATGGGCGGCGAGGACTGGGAACTTTGGATCGATGCCCTGAGCGAGGCAGGCGTGCTTGCCGACGGATTCAAGTGCGTGGCCTACGACTACATTGGCCCACAATTCACTTGGCCGATCTACAAGGACGGCGCCCTCGGACAAGCCAAACTGGACGTGCGTCGGGCCAAAAAATCAATCAACGAAAAGTTGGCCAACATCGGTGGACAAGCCTTCGTCTCAGTCAACAAAGCCCTCGTCACTCAATCTTCATCCGCTATCCCTGGCGTTAACCTCTACATCACCGCCCTCTATAAGGTGATGAAGGAAAAGGGCACCCACGAGGGCTGCATCGAGCAAATGTACCGCCTCTTCGCAGACCGACTGTTCAATGGTGGCGAAGTCCCAACCGACGAGCTGGACCTGATCCGTTTGGACGACTGGGAAATGAAGCCTGAGATCCAAGACGAGATCGCCGAAATCTGGCCTAAGATCGAAACCGATACCATTGACCAGTACACCGATTTCGACGGCTACCAAAGCGAGTTCCTCAAGCTCTTCGGCTTCGGGGTAAACGGAGTGGACTACGACGCGGATGTCGAAGTCGCCGTGGAATTCGAGTAACTCGAGAAACTTTTAGACTTACATCATTTCTGGCGGGCTTCGGCCCGCCTTTTTTGTATCTAGAAGAGTCGAGTATATGTGTTGGGAAGGCAGTCAGAGCTTACTTGCATCCGTGGAAGTCCGCAGATTCCTTCCTTCCCAATGAAAGCAGTCATACAGCGCGTTTCTCGAGCTTCGGTCACCATCGAGGGACGAGTCTATTCCTCCATCGGACAGGGAGCTCTGGTCCTTCTGGGCGTTCATCGAGACGATACCGCGGAAGATATCGATTGGATCGCTCGCAAGATCGCGAATATGCGTATATTCGAGGATGAGAACGGACAAATGAACCAATCGCTCAAAGCCATAGAAGGAGAACTGCTGGTGGTTAGCCAATTCACATTGATCGCGAGCACCAAGAAGGGAAACCGCCCCAGCTTCAACGCCGCGGCCGCTCCCGAAAAAGGGAAGGCCGACTATCTGTCCGTTTGCCAGAAACTTGAACAAATAACGGGCAAACCAGTTCACACCGGAGTTTTCGCGGCCGATATGAAAGTCGACCTTCTCAACGACGGCCCCGTCACAATCTTACTCGATAGCCTAAACAAGGAATAACATGAACATCCGACTCCCCTCCGAAAAACTCTTTGGCATCTATCACCTCGGGCGATTCATCGACAAAGCGCACCTGAAAAACCAAGGAAAACTGAGCGAGGAGTACCTCGCCTCCTTTTGCAGTCCCAAAGGGCTAGACGGCCTTTTCATCGACTTCTTCAAGCTCGATCAGGAAGAATTCCTCGAGGCCGTGGCCAACTCATCGGATACCGCGAGAGACCAAGAGATTGTATCTTGGGTACTAAGCAAAGTGAGCGAGGAGCAGATCGAAGAATGGAACGAATTCGCCTTCAATTTAGGCCGGCCGGGCACGCCAAGCCGCGAACGCTTCGAGCAAGTTCTACCGGTCAAATACCCGAACTTGCCACCGGACTTTCCCGGTACCGTCTTCGAAGCGATCGAAGCGGACGAAAAGAATTAAAACAAAAGGCGAACTCTTCCGGAGTTCGCCTTTTTAAATATCCTTAGAGATCGAGTTTCGCAGCGGCCTCTTCGTCGACCAGCCAAAAGGCTTTATCAGCGACCGCTTTCAAGTTCTGCGAGGGCTTGTTCACAGGATCGTAGTCGCCCTGCAAAACAGACTTGAGGGCATCAGCCTTGCCAGCTCCTAGCGTCATCAAAACGACCAATCCGCACTTTTCCAAGCCGGCGAGACTCAGCGTCAAACGCATGCCCTTTCCAGGCACATCCACCGCAGCGAAGTTCGCCTCCACTGGATTACTCACCAAAGGGCTGCCGGGGAAGAGAGAGAGCGTATGGCAGTCATCGCCCATTCCGACAAAACAAACGTCGTAGGCTGCGCCCTCGCCCGCCGCCGCGTTCCAAGTCTTCGTGTAAGCCTCGATGGCTGCTTCCGGCTCCAACTCCGTGGGCCAAGGAAACTTCGCGTCGTCGATGACTTCCAGAGGCTGTAACATCAAGCGATCCGCGTTGCCGAAATTGTTGTCATCGCTTTCCAGCGGCACGGTCCGCTCGTCGCTTGTGGTCCAAAGAACCCGATCCATGACCTCGACCGGAAGTCGTTCGTTTTCGACGATCCACTTGTAGAAATCCTTAGGAGTCGAGCCGCCGGTCAAAGCCCAGCTGACATGCTCCTTCTCCAGAGTTTCGAAGTGCTCGAATGCGAGCGAAAGGGCTTCCTGTAGAAGTTCGTCCTTGGGCCCGACTTTCAGCGTGCCGTATTCGGTTTGGTAAGTGTTCATTAGTAGTCTTCAATCGGCTCGGTTCAAATCAGCCAAAAAACAGAGCTTCAGCCAAAGCAGTCTCCGCGTCGAGCAAACGTACTCCTGTAGTCAGTTCTTGTTTACCGTTGCCAAGATCTCCCTCCACGTGGGCTTCGCTTTTGCTCAGGTCAAAAGTGAAGGTGATGTAGCGATCGCTGTCGTATTCAAATCTGATGACAGGAGCACCTTCCTCCGACTCGCTTTGTTCGAATGCGACCTGCTCGCCTCTCTCTTCAGAAGAACCGAAACAGGCCGTAACAGCCATATCTACCCACTTCATGAGAGCCTTCCCTTCGCACTTGAAAGATGGAGGAGCAGCGAGAGTTACCTTCTGCAAGCCTTCCACAATAGTCTCTTTCGGGAAGGCACTCAGAAACTGCCCCATACACTGCCGCACCGGTAATAGGCGAGAAAACGAAAGATCGTGAACCTTATCGCCTTTTGGCACTTCGAGCTGGTCGAGCGAGAAAGACTCCACTGTTGAATCAAACAAGATCCGTTCCGCCTGCGAGAAGAAGAATTTGTAATCGGACAAGGCTTCCGCTGAACCAAATCGCGTCGGCCAATAATAAGTAGGCAAGTCCGCCTCCAAAAAGATTGAAACCTGATTTTCGAGAAAACGGCGGTCGTGCAAGGTGTATCCAAGAATCAACACCTCGCAACAGCTCATACCGCCGGCACCTTTTCCAAATACACACTCAGAAAAGATCTTGCAGCTCATGTCTTCCTTGGACTCCCAAGACTCAGGCTGCGGACAAAGCACAATCATGCGGCAAGGATAGCGGTGCGAGAACTCGATCACAGTCTGAAAGAGCTCTTTGGCCTCTTCCACGCTCGCTTCGAATCCGATATGCACGATCAGATTCATGCGGGAAGCACGGTACTCGTTGTCCCTACTCTTGCCGGACTCGTCCTCAGGCGACCACATAGCGGTCAATTCCTTCATGGCGTTTCCGAGCGGAACCGACAGCCCAGGCAAGGCTTCGTATACGGTGTTTGTATCGCTCATTTGCGTACTGGGTTGGTATCGAAGAATTAAGGACGACGCCACTCGTGGCTATTTTGCCAGAGCATGCGATCGGAAGCGCTCGGTCCCCAAGAGCCCGACGCGTAGGTTTCGATTCCGCGCTGCCCTTCCGACTTCCAGAATTCATGAAGCGGCGTGATCAGATTCCAGGACGCTTCCGTTTCGTCACCACGAATGAAAAGCGTTCCATCACCGATCATAGCGTCGAGAACAAGGCGTTCGTAAGCCTCCGGCGTATTGGACCCAAAAGTCGTGGAGTAGCGGAAGTGCATCTTAACGGGCTGCGTACGAGTCTGCAGGCCGGGAATTTTTCCGTTGAGCAAGATGGTCGAACCTTCGTCTGGCTGTATTTGGAAAACCAAGGAGTTGTTCGCCAAATTGATCATTTCGTTTTCGCTGAAAAGTGACGATGGCGGACGCTTAAATTGTATCGCGATTTCCGTTACACGGCGAGCCATGCGTTTGCCTGAGCGGAGATAGAAAGGGACTCCCTGCCAACGCCAGTTGTTGATGGAAAGCCTAAGTGCCGCGTAGGTTTCTGTCTCCGACTGTGGCGAGACGCCTTCTTCGTCGCGGTACCCAGTAACCTTTTTGCCACCAATCAAGCCTTCATGATACTGGGCCCGCACCACGTCCGGGTTGTCGTATCCAAGTTTCAAGGGCTTGATCGCCTTCAGCAGTTTCACCTTCTCGTCGCGAATCGATTCCGCATCGAGAGATGCAGGAGCTTCCATAGCAGTCAGGGCTAACAACTGCATGGTATGATTTTGAATCATGTCACGAGTCGCCCCGCTCTGCTCGTAGTAGCCGCCACGGGTTCCAACACCCAAACTCTCCGCCACCGTTATTTGCACGTTGTCCACATAGTTGCGGTTCCACAGCGGCTCGAAAATGGAATTGGCGAAACGTTGTACCAACAGATCCTGCACAGTCTCCTTGCCGAGGTAGTGATCGATTCGATACACCTGACGCTCCTGAAAGACACCCTGGATCGCTCGGTTCAAGTTTTGGGCGGATTCGAGGTCCTTACCAAAAGGTTTTTCGATGACGACCTTGGTGTGCTTGCTTGAATCTTGATACTTGGTAGCGAGGCCGACCTTTCCGAGATTTTTGACGATCGGGTCGAAAACAGAAGGAGGAGTAGATACGTAGAAAACGCTTTGCATCTCACGACCTGATTCCTTCTCGATCGAGTCAATCTTGTCGCTAAGTTTCTGGAAGCCCTCTTCCTCGTCGTAGCCTCCGGAACAATAGAAAGTGTTCTTCTCGATCCGGTCCCAAATCTCCTTGTTCAAGGGACGGCGGGAGAAGCTCGAAATCGCTTCCGAAGCCATGGAGCGGAACTCCTCGTCCGGGATTGGCTTTCGACCGAACCCGATGAGGTAAAAGTCAGCAGGCAATAGATTGTCCACCGCCAGGTTGTAAATGGCAGGCACCAGCTTACGGGCGCAAAGGTCTCCGGACGCGCCGAAAATCGTGATAATGGTTGGCTGGACACCTCGGTGCTTGCTGAGCCCCTGGAGAAATGGGTGACGAGTTTCCTGTGACATAAACTATATATTAGGCGGTTAGAAAAGCTCCCTAGAAATTGAGGGCAGGCAGGTCTGTGTAAAGAGCGTATGACAGGGAATTTAGAGAGAAACGGGCCACTATGAATCCCGCTATCGCGATACCTGAACAAATTTTATGAAGATCCGCCTGAAGGGTCTTCCTTCTAGCTATATACTACGATTAACCGCTTTGGAAAATAGCGGCACATCGCTAAAATGCCTAACTTTCCCGATCGTGCCTTCCTGATGCTCCACTTCCACCACGTCGAATCGCAAGGTGATCGGTCTGGGCTTCATCTTCGCGAAATAGGAACGGCAAACCCGTTTCAACGCTTCACGCTTCCGGCGGTTGATGGAGTCGTAACCACTCACCAAGGCATCCACACTGCGAGTACGGACCTCCACGAAAACGACTGCCTTCCCGTCGAGACAAATAATATCGATCTCGTCTCGGCCGCTGCGCCAGTTACGGGCGAGAATCATTAAGCCCTTCTTCTTGAGCAGTTTCTCCGCCTCGCGCTCCCCCCTTCGGCCTATGGCGGCCGACTCCGTTTCCTTGCGGCCAAATAGACGTTTGAGAGAGCTGAGCATCCATGGTTACAAACGGGTTACAGAGTCTGGGTCAAGGAGGGAGTCGGCAACAAACGTCAGAGTCGAGGGACTCAAGCAATGGACATAATGGCCAACGTCGTACGCCTATTTTTAGGGAACGAAACGAAATCATTGATTGTCAGCCTGCAGTAAATACCTAGCATCCAACACTTATTCTCAATCGGTATACCATAGTGTGAAAGCAAGCGCCCTCTTAGCCCTCTCTTTCTTGGCGGCAACTTCCAGCCTGCAAGCAGACGAAATCCTGAAGCCTTCCATAGTCGGGGGTGAAGATGCAGCAGAGGGCGACTATCCTTGGATGGCAGCTCTCCTCCTTATCGACAGTTCGCTGGACGCGGTTGATCGCCAATTCTGCGGAGGCGCCTTGGTTGCTCCAAACTGGATCCTTACCGCCGCCCACTGCCTAGAGACCTATGATATTCCCGAAATGGAAATCATGGTGGGCAATACTAACCTTGAAGCCGACTTCGTTCCAGTCTTCCCACGCAGCATTCACCTCCACCCTTCCTACCAGCCTCGCCGCATAGGTCGTGGATCCGACCTGGCTCTCATCGAAATTGAACCCGCTATCGAAGACGTAGAACCGCTCTCTATAAATCGAGCCCTGGAGAGACTGGTGCCCAATAGATCTACCACCGCGATAGGCTGGGGATTGACCAGTTACAGCGAGGACGAGGATACCGCCCAGTTGCAGGAGCTGGAGCTCGCTCTCCGAGAGATCGTCGAATACGAGGACGATCATCCGAAATACGACTACTTCATCTCAACAGAGACTGGACTGACGAGCCAGGGCATCAACTCCGGTGACAGCGGAAGCCCGCTCTTAATGAGAAATGAGGACGATGACGGCTGGACAGCTGTTGGTGTAACGAGCCATTCCGTTCGCAGTATTGAAGACGGCATAAACACCCCCTTCTACACCAACATCGCCAGCGTCATCGACTGGGTAGACGAAATCCTTGGTTCCACAAATAGCGATCCTGAGGTCCCAAGCCCTATGGATCGAATCAAGATCTTCGAACAAAGCGATGGATCGACCGTAGCGGGCTACCGCGTTTGGCCTTTGGCCCATAACTCTACCGAATTCTTGGAACGTGTCTCTCCAATCTATGGATCGAGCGAGGGAAACATCGCCATGAGCCTGAATATGCTAGATCCGGATTCGTTCCGGACCGTGGGCGACGGCTCCTTCTACCTGATCTACAAAGACGACCAACTATCCCCGGAGCCCGATCGAAATGTCTCCCTCGCCAAGCTAAACCTCACAGAAACGCCTCAGTACTCCCGCCCCTTCTTCAAGCTATCTCCTTTTCAGATTATAAAGCTTCAACAACTCCCCAGCCGAGAAACCCCGACCGGTCGACTTGCCACAACCTTGCTCGGCCCCTTTGAAGAAGGCCGCACCTATGGCCTGAGAAGCTCGGAGTATTCCTTCATGCGACTTCTGGAGCAGAACAAGGAAACCGGTGTCACAACACTTCTAGACGACTACCAATTTACTCCCTCCTCCGACTACAACTACTGGCTCGACGTGCAGGAGTACTACGGGGCCACCACCATTGGTTTAGTGCCGGAGCCCACTCAAGAGATTGATTCCGGCACCACCATAACCGGCAATTTGACCGAAGACTCTTTCCCTTATCGAAACGAATACACGCGAATCGAACTGATCGACACCGTTTCTTTCCCGGCTTCCACCGAGGCAAAACTGACCCTTCTGCCGACTTTCGACGGAGAGATTACTGTATTCGATAAAACCTTCGGACACGTCACAGCCTACGCGGACCAAGGTTGGAGAAACCAGACCGATACGCTTATCGTAGCGACAGAAGACTTAGAAGAAGGGATCATCGGTATCCTAAACTTCGAAAAAGACGCCACTGGCTCTTTCGAGCTAACGCTTGAGCGACACACCTCCCTTCCGCTCAGCTTCGATTCCACGCAACAAAGAGGCATCACCAGAGCGGACAACTCCTACACGACCAGCGACAATCGACTCATCCGCTACGAAACGATGAGCATCTACAACAACGACGACTACGCCTATATCACGTTCAAGGTAGAAGGATTTTTCTTCAGTCCCGGAGTCGCCGTCTACAAAGGAAGCGCTACTGAGCCTCTTGAATTCGAATACGGATCCGAGTATACCGAAATCACCATCGAAGCGGAGCCCGGCGAGAGGTATTCAGTTGATATATACAACTACGACGAGACCCAAGTCGAAAACTACGAGATCACCGTAGTCGGATCCAACACCGATCCTCGCTGACCAAGATCAGCTCTCACCTCAGGCACTCGCCGCTTCCTTCTCCAGATCGAGCTTCACCATATCGGGATCCTCGTGCTCGCTGTTAAACTTCATGCTGACCACCTTGGATACGCCCTTCTCCTCCATGGTCACTCCGTAGATAGCCTGGGCAGCGGCGATCGTACGCTTGTTGTGCGTGATGATGATGAATTGGGACTGCTTGGTGAACTGCTTTAGCAGCGTCGTGAAGCGGCCAATGTTCGACTCGTCGAGCGGAGCGTCCAGTTCGTCCAACAAACAGAAAGGCGATGGCTTGACCATATAGATCGCGAACAGGAGACCGACCGCAGTCATCGTCTTCTGTCCACCAGAGAGCAAGCTAACTCCCTTGAGCTTCGTGCCCGGAGGCTGAGCCACGATCTCGATTCCGCTTTCCAGCACGTCATCCGTTTCGATGAGCTGCAAGTCAGCCTTACCTCCATGGAACAGAGTGGAGAAGGTGTGCTTAAAGTTTTCACGAATTTTCACGAACGTATCCGAAAACTGCTCACGCGACTTGTGATTAATCTCATCGATCGCTTCGACCAGCTTTTCTTTGGACGAAACCAAGTCGTCGTACTGGCTCTTCAGGAATCCGTGACGCTCTCGCAATTCTCCATACTCGGCAATCGCGTCGGTATTCACCGTCCCCATACTTTGCACACGCTTACGCAGCGTTTCGACTTCGCGTTTGATGGCGTTCCAGTTGGTACTCTCCAACTCCTCTCGTTCCTCCGGAGTAGGAGCACGCTGTTTGGAGAGCGGCTCCACAGCTTCCTCTTCTTCGGCAGTTTCCGATTCTTCCTCCGAAACCACCTCTTCCGCAGCTTCCGATTCCTGTTCTTCCGCCGTCTCTTCGGCTTCGCTTTCAGCATCCGGCAGAGCAACTACCGTAGAAGAGTCCTCATCTTCGTCGTCATCCTCATCGAGTACTGGCAAATCCTCCACCGGTTGGCGGGCCTTCCAAAGTTGCCACTTCCAATCCGTCTTCGTTAGGTCCTGCCCGTACTCTCGGGTGATCTCTTCTTGAATAAATTCGAGGCGAGAACGCTTCTCGGCGATTTGAACCTGCTGGCTACCAAGATTTCCTTTCAGTTCGTCGACTCGGATTCGCAGCTCGTTTTGCTCACGCTCCAAGACGCCGATCTTCTCTTCTACGCCTGCCAAAGATTCGCGGGTGGTATTGACCAAGATCTTCGCCTCTTCGAGCTCCGCATCCACAGAGCCACTACGCTCTTCCGCTTGAGCGATTTCGTCTTTAAGGGAGTCAGACTGCTCTTCCCAATTCTGAATGTCACGCGTCTTGGTTTCGATCAAACGAGTTAGCTCGTTGCGACGCTGCTCCATCTCCACCAAACCTCGAGTGATAACGTCGAGCTTCTGCTTCTTCTCTTGCAGGTCGAACTTCGCTTGGGTCAGATTTTCGCGTTTTTCGTCGCGCTCAGCACGGATCTCTCCGATGCCCGACTCCGTCTCTTCCAACTGGATACGGCTGCTCTCGAGTCGTTCAAGTTCTTGAGCCAGTCGAGACTTTGCCTCTTCTAGCCGTTCCGTGGAAGCCGCTTGAGCATCTTCTAAACTAATGCGTTCACGTTCCAAACGCTCGGCTCGCATTTTCTGTTCCTGCACCAGCTTCTGAGCATTTCGCTCCTCAGCTTGTAGCGATGACAATTCGTGGTTCGCCTCTGAAATTTCAGCCCGCTTGCGTTCAACTTGTTCTTCTGCGGACTCCAGCTCTTGGTTTACCTTGTCCGCTTCTGCACGAGCGGCTTCCAAAGCCTTTTGCTCTTCTTCGAGTTCTTTCTGAGTCTGCTTGAGCTCAACCTCACGCTGCAGGATACTGCTATTTTTGACTTTGCCTTTGTAGCCACCCGTCACCAGTCCGCGGGCATCGATCGTCTCGCCTTTTCTGGAAGCGACCTGCAAAAAGCGGAAAGACTGATTCTCTTCGCGCCACTTCAGGAACGCAGACATTTCATCGACGATGTAACAAGAAGCCAAAACCGCTCTCAGAGAAGCATGGGAAGCGTCGTCCTTGAGCGTCACCAAATCCGCTGCGGGCTTGAGCCAATCAGGCAAATTCGAAGCAGGCGTTTCTTCAATCGGGCTAGACTGCAACTGCACGCAAGCTCGTCCGATCTTTCCTTCTTCCAATTGTTGGAAGATCTCCACCACAGTGTCAGCGTCACCCACAGCGACTGCTTCCATTGCGGATCCAAGCAAGGCCTCTACCGCAGGGCCGTATCCGTCTTTAACTGACAGATCGATAGTCAGCGGCTCAAATGCCTGTCCTTCGAGGGAGCCTTTCAGCTTACCTTTGAGCAAGGCTTTGGCTCCTTCGCCATAGCCTTCCAATTTCTCCTGCAGTTGCTGCAGGAGCTTAACACGAGCGGATTTTTGGGCGACGCCGCGATCCACTTCCTGGATACGGGCTTGAGCCGCCTTGAAAGCATCGCGTTTTTCCGAGACCGCATCGCGGGCGGATTCGAGGTCGCCTTGCAGTTGCTCCTGCAAACCGCGGACCGCCTGCAATCGCTCTTGGAATTCCGAGAGGGCTTGCGTCGCTTCTGCTTGGCTTTCGCCTTGCTCGGCCAACTCTTCTTCCAAACGCATCAAGCGATTTCGACTAGTGCCCGCTTCGACCTCGATTGCCGAGAGTGTTTCACGACAGCGAGAGCTGGCTCGCTCCGCATCCTGAGATGCCACGCGGAGCTGCTGTATCTGGGATTCCGCGACACGAAGGCGTTCTTCAATTTCGGAAAGGTCACGGTTTCGCTCTTGGAAGATTTCGTCCGAATTCCCTAGGACGTCCAAGTGCATTTCCTTGTCTGAATTGTGCTCGTCGAAGCGGCTAGCGATTTCACCCAACTGAACTTCGAAAGAATGGATGTCCTGATTGGCCTGCTCGATACGCTCTCCCATGGAGGCGATTTTTATTTGAGCCATGTCGGCCGCGTTGCTGGCCTGTTCCTTCATGCTTCGCAGGTCGAAAACGGACTGCTGGGAATCCTGCACCTTTTGGATCAAGGCCTGTCGCTCCTCCTTGTAGACAACGAGGCTGCCTTCCTTGTTTTCCAAATCGGTGGCCAGCTCATCCACTTCGATCTGCAGTTCGTTGGAAGACTGGTCGACCGAATCGAGCGAAGCGCTCATGGTCTGGTACTGGTAAGCGCTGTAGCCGATGTCGAGGTGCCGCAGCTTGTGGCTAAGTTTCTTGTAACGGATCGCCTTGGTCGCCTGGCGTTTGAGGCTTCCGATTTGACGACCTATTTCTGCGACTACATCGGTGACTCGAGCCAAGTTGGCCTCCACGTGGGCCAGCTTGTTCATGGTCTCCTTGCGCTGGGCCTTGTACTTAGAAATGCCCGCCGCTTCCTCAAATACCGCTCTGCGCTCTTCTGGCTTGGAGGAGAGGATTTGGTCAATCTGGCCCTGAGCCATGATCGAGTAGGAAGTCCGGCCAATACCGGTATCCATGAAAAGGCGCTGAATGTCCTTCAGGCGGCAAGCCTTGCCATTGATATAATAGTTGCTCCCGCCATCGCGGTGCACCTTACGGGAAATTTCGACTTCGTTGAAATCGCTACCCAACTCCTGCTCGCAATCGGTCAAAGTAATCGAAACTTCGCAGATATTGAGCGGCTTGCGCTTGTCGGACCCCTCGAAAATGACGTCCTGCATCTTGCCCCCACGAAGGGCTTTGGCGCTCTGCTCTCCTAATACCCAACGAATGGAGTCCGCGATGTTGCTCTTTCCGCAACCATTGGGGCCCACCACAGCCGTTACGCCTTTGTTGAATTTCAGGTGCGTATGGTCGGCAAAGCTTTTGAAGCCGTTAACTTTGAGGGCGCTCAGATACATAAAGAGGCGAAATTCAAAGAGCCGCCAAGTTACTGACAACCCCAAACCCTAAATGTGAATAAGTCGCAGAACAAAGGGTGAACAACTTTGCGAATAACTCGGACCCTTCGGCTAATAGTAATAAGGATTGGAGAGCCCTTGGTCCAAAGCCCCCAACATCACCGCGCAGGCCCCCAAGAGAAACCAGAGCACGAATGCCACGCAGCTGATGATAATCCACCGCTTCCCGGCTTTCTTTTTCGGCTCAACCTGCTGACCCAAAAAGATCAGTCCAGCGATGAATCCCACTAGCGGCATGAAGAGCGAACAGAGAATCATGGCCAAATTCAGACCGGAGCTCACCTCCTCCGTCGAGGGCGGCGGTGGCTGAGGGATCGGTTTCGGACCCGGTACTGGGGTTGGGCCGGGAGGATCGACGCTCTCGTCGCAATGCTCGACGAAAGTATCCACCGAGACGATCCCCAGACACATGGCATTCATGAGCTCCAAAATGCTTTTCTCTTTGGCCGTCAGCTGAGAGGGATGCTTTTCGATCAAAAGGTTCACTCGATTGTGAGCACGAGCGGGCAAAGCGTTGTCCTTCTCAAAATTGAAAAGCTTCTCCCGCACCTCGCGAATCCTGGCCTGCTCCGCGGCTGCCTTTTCGGCCTCTTCCTCGGCGATGCGGGCAATGCGTTCGGGATTTACAGTCAGGACGATGTCCTCGGACATATCCGCCTTGAAGACCGGTGTTTGTTCCGCGCCACCTAATTTGCGAGCACTCTCGGGAACCTTCCGCTTCAGGTAATCAAACACTTCGATCATGCTGATGCGGCCATCACCATCCGCATCCGCCTCTCCTCGCAACGCTTCCAGCAAATGGTAGGTGAAGATGCCGTGCCCCAAATTCTCGTCTTCCCAAGAGAGCTGGTTGGGTGCCGAGGCAGCGATCACGGTGCTACCCGCTCCTTCCGCCAAGCTGGAGTAAATGTCCTGACTGTAGCCCACCCGCATCTTGCGACTGCCGGCCGTGGCCACTCCTCCGGAGTGGCAGGCATCCATCAGGATAACGCTCCGCTTGCAGCGGACTGTGTTTACCAAGCCTTGGAACTCCTCCTTCGAAAGAGCGGAGGCGTAGAGGTTGGTAGAACTCGTGTCGTAGGGCAGCAAATAGTTGGCGATGCCGTCGTGAGAGGACTGAGTGCGGTCGGGTTCCACATCCCCATGCCCCGCATAATAAATGATAGCCGTCGAATCAGGCCCCACCTTTCTAGACAGCCAATCGCTTATGGAATCCTTAATCGCGAATAGCGTCGCTTCTTCATCCACCAACAAACGCACATTCTCCTCCGGCACGCCGCAAATATCGTCGTCCACCAAGAGTTCGGCGAAAGCCTTCGCGTCGGCATTGGTGAAACGCAGCGGGGTGATGGCTTCATCCCGATACTGACCAATTCCTATGACCAAGGCGTAAGCATCTTGTCGCGACATATCAAATACAGGTTAGCTATTTGCTGACTTCAAATTTAGCCGAAGCGGCAGCCCAGTTTTCGTTATCCAGTTTCTTCACCTCTGCAGCGACCACCCGCATGGCACGTGGAGTCGCAGTCGGGGCAACCGATTTGAAAAAATCGCCATCCTCATTGAACTGCGTTTTTAGCAGTGGCTTAGGGTCAAGCGTTACAATCGCTTTCACACTCTCAATCCCTACCGGCTCCTCTAAGATGATGTTAAACCCGTAGCCGTCCGATGGGATTTCGTGCGTCATGCCTCCTTGGATGCGGTTGTTCTGGTTGTGCCGATTTGGGAATAGGATGGTCAACTCTCCGTCACTCGCGAGATTGAGCAAAGTCAAATAACACTCGCGAGTCGCCTTGACGCAGACTCGGACTTGATCGCCTAAACGGAAAACATCGCTCACCGCCCCATTCACATGTTTAACCCAGACATCGACCCCGAGCTTTTCACTTTTCGAATCAGGCACTTCCTTGAAGGCTGCTTTGACTTCGGCTTTGGGCGATTGATTTCGGGAATAAACCCAAGTCCCCACCAAGAAAACCAATAGCACCGCTCCGATCGGAAGCGCTACATCGACATTCGCCACTTTCAAAATAGCGATAATCAGAAGGCAGATAACGATGCAGAAGAGCAAAAACTCGCTACTTATCCTGTCTACGATTGATCGCAGCAGGCTGTCGTTCGACGATTCATCGGAGGGGGATGACATGACCGGAAACGGTTGCAGGCAAAAGAAGGATAAACCCAGTCTAGCTGCACCCCCATCAGTCGCAAGACTTAAGGCGAGTTAATGCCTACGCTTAGCTCGGCTTAATTACATCTAAGCCACACCGCTCTGCTCAAACCGTAAAGAGCTCCCCGATTCGCCCCGCTCGGTTTTCGTCGTTTAGCTTTCTTCCACTCGACACGGCAGCATAGCCGCGTCCTCCATCCCGTGTATAATCTTTTTATCAGGCGGGCAAAAAGTAGCCAAAGCTCCGGCCAACTTCACGGTATCCCCTTCCACGAAATAGTACGGGTTCAGCCGTAGGCGACCGCTAGCCTCGTAGACTTCCCCATTTTCTCCGTAGAGCGGGTGCTTGAGTCGGACCGACTTCTTAAACTCCTGCAGCACGTGCGGATGGGTTTCCGCCATGTCCACCGCCTCCTGCAAAGCCTCTTTCCAGTCCTCGCGGGAAACGTCGTTGCCGATTACCACGCTGCGAGATCCCCACGCGGTTTCATGGAAGCCTGAAATCTTGAGCACGAGATTACGCTCCTTCTGGCTCGCTTCCGCGAGGTCCATCCAAGACTGCAGAGCCTTACCCTGAGCAACCGGCCCATCTAGCACCGCTCCTGGCGGCAACGGGGCCGGATCGACCACCCAAGATTGCGGTATCAAAGCCTTCAATACCTTCAGGCTCTTCTTGCTGATGTTCTCCTTCCAGAAATCCTCCAGCAGGTGATGGTGAAAGAGAGCCATGCCCATCTTCTCTTCCAAAAACGGCTTCGCAGGCGGCGTCATGGCGACTTCCCCCTTCTCCACCGCTTCGAAAATGTACTCCGCCGTTGGCAAGTTCGGCAGGTCGAAGAGCTCGAAAAAACGATACACGACATCGATCTTTTCCGGACTTCCTTCGATATCGAAATGCACCGAACCACCGAGCGGGAAAATCTGATCCACCCACAGGCTGTAAACTCGGTAACCACGACGCTGCAGACGCTCCGCCAGCCAGTCCATCTCTGGCTTGTAGGTAGCCGCCTCTTCACTCACCGCGAGAGCGATAACTGGGTTGCGCTCATTAGGAGCGAGCGAGGCAACCGAACGGTAAAACGCTTCTTCCATCGCTCCATCCGCTCCGAGTGTTCCCTCGGCTCCTGAATCCTGATAAAGCTGATTCAAGTAAGCGGTGAGACCTATCCCGCCCGGCACAGAATCCAATTCCGACAAGGCGAACCCTTCTTGCGTCACCAGAAGATCCGGACGGATCACAGGAGGCAAAGCGCCTTTGCTCGCCTTGCTTCTACAAATCTTAACCAGCTCCTTCGACTTGCCACGATCTAGGTATTCCGCGACCCAAGGAGCGTGGAGTTCGCGATTCCGCAGCAGCTTCTTCCCCTCGAAAGAGCGGCGATAGAGAATCTCCAGAGCTTGGTAAAACTCGAGGCTAGCCTGCCCGATTTCCTCCAACTTGGAGACAATCTCAGGCGTCAGTCGCCAAGGCTCGGGCGACATGCGCCAAGTCTTGCCTTCAAACAATTCCGTTTCGGAAAAGGCGTTTTTAAGTGCTTCGAGCTTCATGTGGTTGGAAATCGGTGCTGGGTGCTGGTCAAAACTGCTTGGAGCGGCATTTGACTAGAGCTCCTAGGCTTTTCTGCAAATTTTCGATTCGTTGCTGCACGAGCGTGTGCAACGATTCGTCGATGTATTTTATTTCAAACGCGATCTCTAATTGGGTAGACAGCTCCGCAAGGCTTCCCAAGGCGATTTGGAAAAACCTCACCGAATCTCGTTGGCTGTTGCGAGCCTCCCCTTCAGCGATGTTCGAAGGGACGCTCACAGCCGCACGCCTAATCTGATCCCGAAGTCCCCAGTCCGATTTCCAGAAACCGTCGTCAGTCATCTCGTATACCGAAACGGCTAGGCTCTTCCCTTCCTGCCAGACCCTAAGCTCCCGATATCCACTCATTAGCACTCCCAGAACCTAGCACCCAGAACCCAGCCCCCAACCATCAATCCTCGATCTGGATTTCCTTGTTGCGGCTGCGGGGCGAGCCGGCTCGCAACCATCCGGATATGAATCGATCGATGTCGCCGTCCATCACGGCTTGGATATTGCCCGATTCCACTCCAGTGCGCAGGTCCTTCACCATCTGGTAAGGCTGGAAAACGTAACTGCGTATTTGATTGCCCCAGCCGATTTCCCCCTTCTCGCCGTACATCTTTTCCATAGCGCTACGCTTTTCGTCCTCTTGGCGTTCGAAAAGACGGGCCTTGAGCATCTTCATAGCGGTGGAGCGGTTCTTATGCTGAGAACGGTCGTTCTGGCACTGCACCACGATGCCGGTCGGCAAGTGAGTCAGACGAATCGCGGAGTCGGTCTTGTTGACATGCTGGCCGCCCTTGCCGCTAGCTCGGTAGGTATCCTCGCGTAAATCCTTGGCGTCGATCTCGATCTCGATGTCGTCCTCGATTTCCGCCACCACATCGACAGCGCAAAAGGAGGTGTGCCGACGCTTTTGGGAGTCGAACGGGCTGATGCGAACCAAACGATGCACTCCGCGTTCTGCGTTGGCGTAACCGAAAGCGTTTTCGCCCACGATCCGCAAAGTCACCTTATCCAGACCCGCCTCTTCACCGGGCAACATGTCCACGACCTCGACCTTGAATCCGCGGCGTTCCGCCCAACGACTGTACATGCGGTAGAGCAAATCCGCCCAGTCGCAGCTTTCGGTTCCACCGGCGCCAGCATTGATGCTCAGCAGAGCGTTGCAGCGGTCGTGCGGCTTGTTGAGGTAACACTGGATTTCCAGCTCATCGAGCTCTTCCTTCAGGGCTTCTGCCGCTGCTTGCAGCTCTTCCGCCTCTTCGGAAAGTTCGTCCACGCCTTCCTCTTCCAACAATTCTTCCATAGCTCGAGCGTCTTCGAGCTTGGACATGAATGCGCTCATTCCATTGACCACGCCTTTGGCCAAGTTGGCCTGGGCGATGACTTTTTGGGCCGCCTTTTGGTCGTTCCAAAAGGTTTCCGAGGACATCTGCTCCTCTAGCTCCGTGATCTCAGACTTCTTCTTATCGACGTCAAAGATACCTCCATAGGTATCCGGCTCTCTTCTCGATCTGGTCGTGCAAGTCCTTGGTCTCTGGCTTAATCATAGCGGAGCACATTACCCAGCCCCCATTTCCCTAATCAAGCCCGCAAAACGAGAAAACGTGGCCGACGACCGGTAAGTAATCTTATCCGATAAAAAGAGGTCCCGCTGGGTAAATTACTCTATTTTCCGGACGATAAGAGAGGTTGATTAAGAAACATAGTCTCGAAATCGATCCGTGAACCAAACCGAAACCAGCAACCGACTTTCCTTCGCGACCGACCTCTCCGAAACTGAGGTCGAGGTCTCCGTGGTCGTTCCGCTTCTCAATGAGGAGGGTACGCTCGCCGCTTTGACCGAGGGCGTTTTCGAAGCCCTGCTGGGCAAAACCTGCGAAATCCTCTTTGTCGACGATGGAAGTCGCGACGGCTCTTGGTCTGAGATCCGCAAACTCTCCCAACGCTTCCCAAACAGCGTGCGCGGTTTTCGGCACCGTCGAAACTTCGGCAAAGCGGAAGCGCTCGCCACTGGATTCGCCCATGCCAAAGGTCAACTGATCGTCACCATGGACGCCGATTTGCAGGACGATCCGCTAGAGATTCCCGCCCTTCTGGCAAAACTGGACGAGGGCTATGACCTCGTTTCCGGCTGGAAACGCGATCGGCACGACCCCATTTCCAAAACCATACCTTCACGCTTCTTTAACTACGCAGCCCGCGTCGCCTCGGGGCTGAGCCTGCATGATTTCAACTGCGGCCTAAAAGCCTACCGACGCGAAGTGGTTGAGAGCCTTCACCTCTACGGTGAACTTCACCGTTTCACACCCATCCTTTCCCACGGCGAAGGCTATCGGGTAACCGAAATCCCAGTCACCCACCATCCACGCGAGCAGGGCAAATCGAAATACGGCTGGACCCGCTTTTTCAAGGGATCGCTCGACCTGCTAACCGTGATTCTCCTGACCCGCTACCTGCAGAGACCGGGGCACTTCTTCGGAGCCATTGGTTTCATCTCCGGAGCCTTTGGGCTCGGAATCCTCTCCTACCTTTCGGCGGCCAAAATCTTCTTCGGGGTAGACATCGGAACCCGCCCGCTCTTCTTCCTCGGCATACTCGCCACTCTCTTCTCCGCCCAGCTCATCACCACCGGCTTCACCAGCGAATTCCTCCTCCGCGTTAACTCCTCCGAACGCCCCGGCCACCGGATTTCGGAGAGCACCAAACCGCCCTCAAACAGTCCGAGGAACTAGCCCATGCGTATACTTTTCGAAGTACACCACCCGGCCCATATCCACTTTTTCAAGTTCATCATCCAGGGCCTGCAAAACCAGGAACACAGCTGCCGCGTAGTCGGACGAGACCGGGACGTGATGAAGCGTCTTCTGGAAAGCTACCCTTGGATAAACAGCGAACAATCCACCGCTGCATCCGCAGGAAAACGGAATCGTTTCCCCATCGTCGAGTTACCGAAACGCCATTGGCTGGTTGCGAAGCAAATTCGCAGATTCAAACCGGACCTCGTCCTCAGCCTAATGGGTAGCTACAGCCAAAGCGCCCGCCTACTCGGCGTGCCCAGTTGGATATTCACCGATAGCGAGTTCCAGTCCTTCAACCACCGGATCGCCCATCCCTTCGCTTCACGCATCTACACGCCCAACTGCTTCTACAAGGAGCTCGGCCCCAAACAGATTCGCTACAATTCCTATCACGAACTCACGTTTCTCCATCAAAATCACTTCAAGCCAGATCCCGGGATATTGAGCGAACTAGGTGGCGTACAAGAAAACGGATACATCCTGCTGCGGCTCTCGGCTTGGGATACCTTGCACGACGTTAAGCACCAGGGTCTGGCCGACGCTACGCCCAAACTCGTCGAGGACCTCGCTCAACGTTTCCCGCTATTCATCGTTCCGGAAGGCGGTAAACTACCTCCCGAGTGGGAACAGTACCGCTTCCCCGCTCCCCCCGAAAAGCTCCACGACGCCTTAGCCTTTGCTCGTCTAGTGGTGACAGAAGGGGCCTCGACCGCATCCGAAGCCACCTGCCTTGGCACCCCGGTCGTCTACGTCAACAGCACCGACGAACGCGGATACCTAGTCGACCAGCAAGGTCGCTACGGATTGCCACTCTGCTTCTCAAGTGCAGAAGGCGTTTCGCAAGCAGTAGAAACCCTCCTTCAAACACCGTTCGATTCTCAAGACCGAGAAAAACAACGAAGCCAGATTTGTGAAGACCACCAAGATTTGGCCCAGTATGTGGTCGAGCAAGTGAACGAGTTTTCAAACCAACTCCATCAATCCGATGAACAACGGAGTGCCTGAAAACCATCCCTTCGTATCGGTCATCATACCGGTGTTCAACGACCCGCAAGGCATCGCCAACTTGATCGGTGCCTTAGCGAATCAAACTTATCCAGTATTCAACTACGAGGTAATTGTCGTAGACAATGGGTCTACAGATATCACTCAAGAAGTCGCCAACTCCTCGGGCCAAAGCCTAAACTGCAAGTTCACCTTTACCGAAGAATGTTCCATTCAAGGTTCGTATGCGGCGAGAAACAAGGGGCTAAAAATCGCCCAAGGAAGCGTCATCGCCTTCACAGATTCCGACTGCACCCCCTGCCCTGATTGGATAAAATCCGGAGTCGACACCTTACAAAAAGAAAAAGCGGATCTAGCCGGTGGGCATGTACGATTTACATTCAAGCAACAAAAACCAAATGCAGCCGAATTCATAGATTCCCGCACCAACATGCAAATGGAGCGAGACATCGAAATCCGGGGTATCACAAAAACGGCAAATCTATTTGTGAGAAGATCGGTCATCGAAAGCATCGGTCCATTTCCCGCCCACCTAAAATCAGGTGGTGACGTCCAATGGACAGGTCGCGCCACCAAAGCCGGCCACAAGCTCGTATTTGCCCATGAAGCTGAGGTTACACATCCCGCTCGCAGCTGGAAAGACGTATTCGTGAAACAGCTACGCGTAGGTCGAGGTCACATTCCAGTGATGCGAAAATCTGGCATGAGTTGGATGGAGATAATCAAAGAAAGCCTTCAAACAGGAAAACCCGCAAACAAATCGTTTCGCAGCCAATACCCACAAGCCCCTCTCGATTGGGAGCCCTGCAAACTCGCTAAAATGTGCGCGAAACTTTGGAGTCGCGGCTCAACCTTGCTGGGTCGAATAAACTACACGATCACCCATCTCAACCGCCTACCATGACCTTAGATATCAAACGATTCGTTATTGATCATGCGCACAAGGCGCTATGCGAGCAGGCCGAAGACGGAAGTATGCCTCCAGGCTGCAACGGTCCCTATGGACACCCAGAGTTACCGCTGCGCAACACTGCCCACTGGCTAGTCCTTTGGGCTTTTTGCTTCAAGTGGACGGGCGAAAAGGATTTTATAAATGCGGCGAACAAAGCGTTGTCCTACGTTTTGCTTCCGGAGAATCGTCCGCAAGGCTTCAATTGGTATCAACGCAATCAACGAGGTCGCGACCAATGCAACGGAACGATCGGAGTTGCTTGGATAATCGAAACACTTTGTCACGCCACGGCAATTTTAGGATCTAAGCGAGCAGCGAAAATCGCTTTTGAAGTCTACGAGCAACACCGATTCGATAGTAAAAATTCCTTGTGGAATCGTTTGGAAGTAGATGGTCAGATACTTTCGATCGACCAAACGTTCAATCACCAACTGTGGCTCGCCGCATCCGCATCCCGCCTTGCTCAGCTCGGGTCTAAACTCGCAAAATCTGACGTATCCAGATTTCTAGACAATATCGACACTCACTTCGAAATCTATCGTAATGGTCTCATCCAGCATCGGATATCATTAAAATGGTACGATAGATTATTCCGTCCGGGAACCCCTTTCCACTTTGCTTACCTCCAATACGACAAGCTAAAGAAGCGCAGTTTCAAAAGCCTCGACGTAAAAAAGCGGGACCATGGCTACCACGCGTTCAACATGCATGCATTTTCGACGCTAAAACGAAACTTCCCCAACCACTCTTTCTGGGAAAACGAAAAATTTCTTAAAGCGTTGGATTACGCACGATCCGAAAAGCATGGCCAAAACGTGTCTCCACCAAACCCCTACTCTTACGAATACAACCCAGTAGGCTTCGAGATGGCCTACACCATTTCAGTTTTTGACCCAAAGTCGAAACAGGAAGCCAACAGATGGCTGCAGCGCCAAATCGGAGAGCTCGGTCCCGACTATGGGCTTCAGGCCTGTGACTCAAATACAGCCAAAGCTCGCGTGTACGAGGTAGTCGAATACGTCGACCTTTACGAATGAAACAACACGCTCCAGCAGAACAAGATTACCAGAAACTCGAGAGCCAGGCGCTTTCGGGATCCGCGTTCTTGCTCGCTGGTAAACTGATTGGATTGTTAGCAACCGTACTAGCCACCGCTCTGTTGGCTCGAATCCTGTCTCCTTACGATTTTGGGATCGTGGCTTTTGCATCAATCGCAACCGGCTTGATCACCTTATTTCAGGACCTAGGCCTAGCCTCCGCATCCATCCAAAAAAGGGATATTACTGATCAACATCTATCAAACCTTCTTTGGGTAAACCTCCTGCTCTCTGTCTTTCTGGTTATGTTAGCCTGGATACTGAGCAACCCAGCAGAAACCTTTTTCGAAATGAAGGGGCTTGCTGCAATCATTGCAGTCAGTTCCCTAGGGCTTCCTTTGTCAGCCCTAGGATCTATACACAACGCAATCCTCCTTCGTAGGATGCAGCAGAAGACGGCCGCCTACCGTGGCCTCGTTTCGACTGTCACATCTTTGGCGATTGCTGTTATACTCGCATTGGCCGGTGCTGGCTATTGGGCTCTCGTGTCTATCCCACTCAGTCGAGCTGCGACTCAAACGATACTGATATGGACGCTAGTCAATTGGTTACCCTCAGCGCCCAAAGACCTTACTAAATCGAAATCTCTTTTCGCTTTCGGAGCGAATGTCACGTCATTCAATTTCATAAACTACTTTTCACGGAAAGCGGATGACGCTATCATAGGCTTTTCATTCGGTACGATAGCTCTCGGTTTCTATTCAAAAGCTTACGACCTTCTCCTACTGCCCATCCAACAGATAAATTCGCCACTTTCCAACGCTGTCATACCCGCACTGTCACGACTGCAAGACCAGCCGTACAATTACAGGAAATTGTACGAAACCTCCATAGAGGGAATCTCACTCCTTTCTGCGCCGCTGATATTTTTCAGTACTTTCTACGCTCACTCGATCATTGAGTTATTTCTAGGAAGTCAATGGAGCGACTCGGCCCTTATTTACCAGCTATTATCTCCAGCGGCACTGATGGCCTCAACTAACGTCGCAACTGGCTGGGTATACAAATCTTGGGGACATGTTGGCCGACAAACGCTGGCTGTGATACCCAACACACTATTGTTCGTATCGGCTATCATTATTGGCTCAAACTGGGGGATCACGGGAGTCGCCATTTCTGTATCAACTTCTAGAGTACTACTCAAACTGCCGAATCTTGCTTTCTGCTTTTCTGGAACTCCGGCAAGGGTCGATGGATTCTTGAAGGCATCAGGCAGGCCAATTGCCGCTTCCGCTGTGGCGCTAGTGCCCTGTTTGGCCATCCGAGGGCTTTCATCCTCCACCTTGCATCTGCACCCGTTTGCAGAGCTTTGCCTAGGAGGACTATCCTACTTCCTCTCCTATCTTTTGCTACTGCAGAAAGTCGCCTCTAAGGAGTTGAAACCGTTGACTTTCATTGCGACAAGACAAACCAGCCTCTGGAGGGCTGCAAAATAAGGAGTCTTTTCGCTATGGCTAAGCTCACAATAAAGAGACGTATATTCATAGTGGGAACTCCACGTTCCGGAACAACGCTACTGCAATCTCTCCTCGCATCTCATCCTCTCATCCATTCAGTGCCAGAAACCCATTTCTTCTACGAGATAAGGAAACGAAAACGCGACCTTATCCCTTGGGCGAACCGTAGCAACAAGAAGAGATGGAAATCCACCTGCCTCAAACTTTCTGAACTTTGGGGCACCGTTGGAATAGACCCGAAGTTCGAACGCGAGAAGTTTCCGTCTAGAGTTTCATGTATCCAGTATTTCGTTTCTTTGCTTGATCGCCTGGCCTTCAAAGAAAGCAAGCCTATCTGGCTGGAAAAAACGCCACGCCACCTGCACTACATAGAAACCATATCGAACAGTGTTCCGGATGCCATATTCATCCATTTGCTAAGAGACGGTGAGAGCACTGCCCGATCAATAGCCAAAGCGGCTGAATCAGCTCCCGAAACGTGGGGCCCGGGGTCGAGATACAGCACTCAGAGTTGCCTAGACAGGTGGAGAAGCGACCTAGACCTGCATCTTAAGTACGTAGGAAACAAAAAACACTACTTCACCAACTACGAAAGCCTAGTTCAAAAACCTAAAGACTGTTTGCAGAGCATGTGCTCATTTATCGGGGTAGCTTTTGAAGAGAGCCAATTAACAGGTTACCGCAAAACGGCGGAACAGCTAATTAACTCGAACGAATCATGGAAAAGCAACACGTCTCAAAATATTGGTTACAAACAACCAAACGATCAGGAGATCAAATCTGAGACACGCGACGAGTACTGCCAGTTTATCTCAGCAGTTCAGAAAGAGCCGTCATCACAGAGCTATTTTTTAGAGCATTTCTAGTGCTTTCCTGCGATACGCTTTTGCAGTCGTAGCACCGATAGAATCCCAGTCCCACTGCTTGGCTTTTTCGAGATTCGCCCTCCCCATATCACGAGAGGTAGTGCACTCAAAAACCTGCTTCCACAATACATCAACCTCAGCAGAGTCGTAAAAGATGCAACCGCTGTCATCGAGAACCGACTCGAACCCAGCAGTACGGGTTGCAAGACAGGCTTTGCCCAAAGACATAGCAAGAACCGCGGCTCCAGAAGTAAGTGAACTCTCATAAGGCAACGCCACAAAATCTGCCATTTCGAAGTAGTCTCTGAGGTCCGAGTCTGCCACATATCCCACCTCAAGCGATAGACGCTGCTCTCTCTCGGCGAACCTTTTCAGTTCATCAGCGAGCGATTCGCTTGAAATTGAACCGGCTACTACAAATCGAATTTGTGTATTCGAACTCCGCGCGAAAGAGTCTATAAACTTCCGAAGCCCCTTGTACGCTCTAATTTTCCCGAAGAACAGCACTACTACATCCTGCTCAGAAAAGCCTCTATTTTCGCGAAAACGAACCCTCCCGACTCCTTCGGGATATACGTCGATAAAGTTTCCATGAGGTGTGACTGTAACTTTTTCCGGGTTGACCCGATAGGAGCGTAAAACGACCTTCCGCGCTAAAGCAGAATGGCAAATAAGAGTGTCACAACGGCTAGCATAGCTTCTACACAGGTTTAGATTCGCCCTTCTAAAACGATTGTCGTGAGGAAGCAAATTATGAACGGTCCAAACAATTCGAGTCCCCTTAACTCTCATCACCTCCAGCCAAATTCGAAAAAAGGCTAACTTGATCATTGATGAAAGCTCCCATGAGAACTCTGGCGGCCAATGCAGATGGACCACGTCAGCTTTCAAGCTGAATAAGAACCGAAACCGATAGATGGACTTAAGCAAGACGACCTCATGCCCTTGCTTCTCAAGCGAATCAGCAAGAAGTCTTTGGTAGGGATTCCTGTCGAAAAATTTGACGAAGATAATCTTCATTTTCGCGAGCTGAAACTATTTGCTCGTTGCTAGCATTCTCAAGTCGACGACAACGAGCAAGGGAATTCCTGCTCGATCGATCTCAGACAGTATCCTATTATTCCCTACAATTTCTGGAATATATCGACCAATATAATGAGTCGCTAGAGCAGGATTTTCTACAATCTCCATATTGGGTTTTGCATAGTAGTTGGCGACACCTTGCGGCCCAAGAACAAAGATTCTAGTTGGCGATTCGCCCACCTCATCCGATAGAATTTCAAAAGCCTCCTTAGAGCCTAAAAACCAATAATCGGTCTCATAGCGGCCAAATGCACCTGCCGTTCCACCGACAAGCGTATTGTAATACATGTACTGATACGGATACAGTCTTATTATCGACAGCAGGCCCAGAAGCATCGCGAACCCGAGCAGCCCTATCGAACCGACGCGCCAGCGCGGCACTTCCCAAACCGTCAACAGTAGCCATCTTGCCCCCAAAGCCGAAATCATAGCGATCATCGGCAGCACATAAAACATGTGTCGAAATCCGTTATGTATCGCAGCCTCCGATACAACGACGTATATCCATGGCAAAAGAGCGGCGCTAACGGCCAAAGCTGCTCCCCAGACAAAGCCATCCCCCTCTCGCACTTTTTGCTTCAGAGTGGGAATTGCTTGAACCAGTGCGATTCCAGCCAATGCGAGAAGCAGCAGCACCCACTCGGGTTGTTTGATGACAAACATCCAAAGCGAATAGGTCCAAGGCGTTTCGCCTGCCTCATAAAATTGCCCGGCGTACAAGACGGGCTGAGCAGATGAGAAAGTCTTCAACTGAGTAACACTTTCCGTGGAGGCGGCAAAAGGACTCAACAAAGTGCGGTGTGCACGTGGCCAGAAAGGCAACATCGTCAGCCAAGCGACCAAAAAACTGAATACGCTTTTTATCGTGAATCCGCCGAGAATTTTAAGTCTCTTACCAAGAGTGATGTGTGGTCCACTTGCGATCATCGCCTTTGCTGCGATAAACAACCCTAAAAAGCCGAACAAGGCGATCCCCGGAGGGCGAGTTGCCATGGCTGCTCCGCAAACAAGACCGAGGGCCACTGCTCGTGTCCAAGTGAAGTTCGCAAGGTCCAGCACAATCCACAGAATCAGAACGACTCCCCAGCCATAGGTTGCGGCAAATGGAATATCCTTGGGGTTTATAAAAAGGTGGCCGTTCACTTCCGGCATACACAGCAAGGCGAAGCCGGCGAGGAAAGGTAGGAAATCCTGTATTGCCCGATCCCTTTTGCTGGCAGACTCAGCTCTTCCCGAGACCAACAGAATCCGCGTCATCGCCACAGGAGCGAGCGCCAGAAAAAAAGCGAAAACCGAATTCCAGATACGACTCAGCGTCACGTCGTCGACCGGAAGATCGCGGCGGGCGATAGCCAGCGGGATATCGTAAAAACCAGGATAGACGTCGTTTGGGGCCTTACTCATTACCTCGAGCTTATCATCCGCAGATGCGAGTCTCTCGTAGTAGGCCAGCTTCTTGTCCCCCGACCTCCAGCGAAAGGGTTCGTCCCAGCTCAATCCATAGTCCCCGGCCGTGAATGCCGAAAGGCAAACAAACGCCAGTGAATAGAGAACTAAGAGAAATTGGAAACGTCGGTTCATATCAAGAGGGCCAATTGGCCCATTTCATTATCGACCCACAGCCGCTCCGCTTCAGAGAAAAGCGCCTATCACGAGCATAGGGTCAATTCGCGCTCAGGCTTCTTTTACGCATTCGCTTAATTCAATTAACCGCCTGACAAAGAGAGTATAACGAATTTCAGCGTTGATGCTAGAGCGCGCTCAGTTTCGAATCGGATCCGTGTCTCGAATAACACTGATCGCCGCCCAATCGCTCGACGGATTCATCGCCCGCCCAGATCGCCCAGGGACGGATTTTTGCAGCGAGGCAGATGCCGCCTTCCTGAGAAGCAGCCTACAGAATTTCGATTCCATGATCATGGGGCGAAAGACCTACGAGACTTTGCGTCAGAGAATTCAAAGCTCCTCCTCGACCCGCTTTTTGAGAAAAGTCGTTACCCGGAACCCATCCGATTTCGAAGATGAGGAGCGGCCCGGCCTGATAGAATTTACCAACCTGTCACCCACTCAAATCCAAGCAGAGCTAGCGAAACGTGGACGAAAGATGACCGCGTTACTCGGAGGCGGGCAAATCTACACTCACTTTCTCGCTAGCGGTTTGGTCGAGGAGTTGTGGATCACTATCGAGCCGATCCTGTTTGGGGCGGGCACCCCTCTGCTAACTAAGGAGCTGGAGCTGAATCTGCAGCTGTTCGAGTCAAGCCAGCTCAGCGAAACCAGCGTGCTGCTGAAGTACAAGCTAGGGAAGTAGCCCCTACTACTCGTCTTCGTAGTTATTGCTGTGATATTCGTCGGCAAACATTCTTAACAATCGGTCCAAGACCTCGGTGATAGCCTCCGGACGGTTGGCCACCCCCATCATTTTGCGCTCCCAGGTCGCCACAGCCATAGAAACGACGCGATCTCGCGGACGCTCCAATTGGGCCATTTCGCGCAGTTCGAGCCTGACCACATACAAGTGGCTGGGCCCTTGGGCATGAGCGATATCGATCGAGACCTCCAAATACGGTTGCCCTGGCATCACGTCCTGCTCCATCGGGGTGAGCAACCTGACGTCATACTCTTCCAATGTCGCCAAAGCGTGCGATTCCACATCCTCATAGGTCAAATCGAATAAATCCGACTGGATGTTAAGCGGCCTAAGCTCCAAGCCCACACCTTGCAAGTTGGTCAACACGCTATCGGTGTAGTCCGACGCGGCGGCAAATACAGAGCTTAACAAAGCTAACGCAAAAACGGGGAAGACTCTCATAACGATTCACTTATTCGACCAGACAGCACGCTACCTGAATTTCTCCAAAGCGCAGCAAAAAACCTAGAGCAGAGTAATCAACGATCCACAAAACCGAGCCCGCAAGCGGCGAACGGATTTTGCGAAAGATGCGTATTGAAGCCCCGGCAGTGAGCCTGACAGTCTGCGAAACTTGCCTTCCACCACATGCAGATCAACGCCGCCCAACGACAAGTCTCGCTCAGCGTAGGCGAATTTTCCGCGTTCAGCCCCTTCGCCAAAATCGGGTTCGGGGGGATTTCCGCACTATGGCGAGCCCAACTGGGCACCGAATGGCATCAGCGGATCCAGTCCGAATCAGACGCAGCAGGTGAAGGCATGCAGAACGAGGTCACAATCGGGGGCAGCCTAAAATGGCGAAACTGGACCCTCGACCTATCCGGACGCATCGACCAACTCAAGCAGGAGAAAAACCAGACGCGCCTGCGGGAAATCAAAACGATCTCGGAGCCGCTACCTCTTTCCCGAGACTCCATTCTGGAGCGTTACCCGAGCTACCCGATCCAGCTCCTAACCTATCGCGAGCTTCTTATCCAGAAGCACAGTTTCGACTCCTTGCCTGCCGAGGAGATCGGCAAGCGTTTCGACCTGGAGCTCCTCTTCGTGGAAATCAGTTCCGGCCTGACCCAATGCCTTCGTCTCGACAAGAGCTACGACGCCCTGCTGGTCGATCAGCTGGATGCCTTGGTTGACTACCTCGAGGCCCAACAAGAACGGCTAGCTAAGCTCCATTCTCTCACCGTTCACCCCATTTACGATGTTCCCCGACCCGGACAGGAATCCATCCAAGCCGATCTCGCAAAAGCCTTCGAAAATTCGCAAATCGCGCTTCTCGAAGCCCCCACCGGTTACGGCAAAACGGGAGTCGCTTGGGAATACGCAGCCCGCAGGCTGGCAGCAGGCCAATGCGACAGGGTTCTCTACCTGACTTCCAAAAGCACCGGCCAAACCGAAGCCCTTACTCGCTTGCGGGCACTTATAGACAAAAGCGAAAAGTCCGACGAGCCGGCCGCCACTTTCTGGCACATTCGCAACAAACAAGAGCACTGCATCCACCACGAGTTTCGCTGTTCTCGTCAAACTTGCCCTTACCTCTCCGAACTGGAGGAAAAATGGAAACGCAGCGGGCTGCAGCGCCTCTACCTCTTGTCCCATGAAGAGCTGGACCTAGTGACGCTCAAAGCGGAAGGCCGCGTCACCGGGATATGTCCCTACGAGATCATGCGAGCCGGGTTGGGACTGCGGGACATTTGGATCGGCGACTACAACTATCTCTTCTCCCCATCCTCCGCCAGATTGCTCGACGACCAGCCAAACTTCGACCCGCAGCGGACCTTCCTTATAATCGACGAAGCGCACAACCTTCCGTCGCGAGTATCGTCTGCCTACACCTTCGAATTTTCAGCCCACCCTATCTACGCGGCACTGGACGATATCCGCGAAAATAAAGGACCTGCTCCGCTCTTGGCCCAGCTCAAGACCTTGGCCAGCGTGATAATGGGAGCGAGCCCCAGCCAAGAAAGACGAGGCTCAAAAGCCGATCATTCCATTGATCCCGTCACGGAAGCGGATTTTCGACACAAGCTAGCTAAAATAGCGGACCACCTTTCCAGCGAAGCCTTGCCCTACGAGGAATTACAGCCGGATACCTTGGAGCAGCTTTTCAAGCTCAGCTCCGCTCAAGCCGCCCAGAAACGAGGGGAATTGCAATTCCAACTCTGGACGCCGGCCGCCGGCTCCATCCGTATGGAATGCATCGACGCATCACAATTGATCGCGTCGCAGCTTTCCCGATACAACGGATCGCTCTTTCTGTCGGCTACGCTCTCTCCGATCGAATCCTACTTGGACGAAACAGGGCTCGCACCTGGCCCCGATCAAGCTTTGGGCAATATAGCCCGCCTTTCTCCACCCGCGCCTTGGCGAGAGGAGGCCTACGACGTCGCGATCGACCTACGAGTGGACACACGATTCAAGTCCCGCAGTCACCACTTGGCAACTACAGCTGCCAGCATCGCTTCGGCTGCAGAATCCGCCGGACCGGCGATCGCCTTTTTTCCGAGCTACGCATACGCCCAACAGGCCAAGGAGATGCTGCAGCTTAACCATCCGGAGCTACGAGTTGCCATACAACCTCGATCAGGAGGCAGTCTCGCCGACAGAAACGCCTACTTGGAAGAAACCTTAGCATTTCACGACGTATTGATCCTAATCCTCGGATCTTCTTACGCCGAAGGCGTCGATACCTTGGGCGGGAAAGCAGGGGTCGCCATCGTGGTCAGCCCCGCCCTGCCGGAAATGAATTTTATCCAAGAAGCAAAACGGCAGCTCCACGACCAGAAAGCCAACAACGGTTTCGAAAGAGCCTACCTACACCCTGGAATTCAAAAAGTTAACCAGGCTCTCGGCCGACTGGTCAGATCCCCTGAGCACCGGGTAAAGGCCCTTCTGCACTGCCAACGCTTCGCGGAACCCAAGACGCTGAAGCTACTAGATCCACTGTATCGATCTAGAAAATACATCCACGAGGAGAAGGACCTCGAAAACTGGCTCTCCAGATAAACACACGATTGACCCCTTCCGTTTACTTGGCTTGCTAGAGGGACTTCCCCTTCCCATGCAGGACGCCAACACCCTTCCCGCCATCTTCCTAATTCTGTATTTCGCCTTTCTGGCCTTCTCCATCTTCGCGGCCTTCGCCCTCTTCGGTCTTTGGATCTGGATGCTGATCGATTGCCTGAAAAACGAACCTGACAATGGAAATGAGAAGGTCATTTGGATTCTAGTGCTAATCCTCCTCCAGTGGATCGGAGCCCTTCTCTACTACTTCATCCGCCGACGGGAACGTCTCAAAAAGCAACACCTCGACTCGGCCAAACCTTCCACGCCGCAAACCGACGGCACCTAAAATGAAGGTATATTACTCCGAACAAAGGGACCTGGACGAAACGAAGGTCGTGGCCCTTTACGAAGCCAACAATTGGTCAGCGGCCAAGGTTCCCGAGAAGCTCTTGCTCGCCTTACGCGACTCGCACTATCTGATTTCCGCTTGGTGCGACGAAAGGCTTATCGGACTTGGAAACTCTATTTCCGATGGACACCTAGTAGTCTACTACCCACACCTGCTAGTCCTGCCCGAATTCCAAGGAAAAGGAGTGGGCTCCGAAATCCTTCGCCGGCTGAAGCTACACTACGAAGGATTTCACATGCATATGCTCACCGCAGACGGAAAGGCGGTCGATTTCTACCAACGCCAAGGCTTCGAGAGAGCAGGAGCCACCCAGCCCATGTGGATCTACGACGGCCAGGACCATTGACCTGAAACTTGACCGCCCCCGACACGGCACAATCGTTCGTCGGCAAATTCACTTGCACCAATAAATCCAACTCAACCTCAACAGCTAGCTGACATGAAAATAGTGAATACAGACGACTTGCAGGAAACAGATTGGTCCTCCCCTTCGGGAAAGTTCGAAGGAGCTGGCAAACAAGTGTCTGAAGCCCTTGGCCGAGTTCGCGAATCAACCGACCTGAATCTCCGCCATCCCTTCGATGTGGAAATTCTCCGCGTTCCTCCGGGCAAAATTCCATATCCCTACCATTCTCACAGCGCTCAATGGGAATACTACCAAGTCGTGTCTGGCTCCGGCAAAGTCCGCCACCAGGAGGGAGTCGATCCAATCAAAGCTGGAGACGCTTTCATCTTCAAACCAGACGAACCACATCAGATAATCAACGATAGCGAGGCCGACTTGACCATAATCGTAGTCGCCGACAATCCGCTCGGAGAATCTTGCCACTATCCAGACTCAGGCAAATGGCTAGTGAGATCTCCGCAAAGGACGATCATACGGTCCGAGAACTTGGATTACTTCGACGGGGAAGATTAACTAGACAGTATCCATAATTGTTTTAAGTTGTAAAAAAAACTTCGTTTGCCCTATAAGTTCAGCTAAAGATTAGCTTTACGAAAGATTACTCCTGATTCACACAAGAGTGGTTAAGTTTGAATCAATTCAACTGCTCCTTCTGCCCTTCCACCTAGTAGCACCCTCTTAGGTCCAACCTCCCTCTGCGTCGAGAATGTCCCTCTACCAAACCATATATGCCAGTTCCTCATCTAGCATGTTCGGCAAAGATGAGCTCATGCAGATGCTCGCCAAGAGTAGGGAGAGCAACGCCAAGAAAGGAATTACCGGGATCCTTCTCTACAAAGATGGCAACTTCATGCAGGTCATCGAAGGAGAGGAAGTAGAGGTCAACAAACTGCTGGAAAAGATCTCGGCCGATCCGCGACACAAACGGATTTTGAGGCTACACAGCAGACGCATCAAAAAACGGGAGTTCACCGATTGGTCGATGGCTTTCAGGGATCTAGACGATCTAGATCTACATAAATACCCCGGTTACAGCGACTTTCTGAATATGCCTTTGGATAGCCCCGCGTTCGAGGAAGATTCCAGTCTCGTTCACAAGCTCATCGCCAACTTCGTCCGCATAAACCGTTAATTTCTGCGACCGATCTCCACTCGGGAATTTCAGCTTTACCCAAGACCTTCTGTCCATCTAAGTGGCGGCGTGCTCGTCAAGAAAACTATTGATTCAGAGGAGATCGTCGCGGCCATCGGAAAAATGGCAGACGCCATCGCAACTGCTCACCCCAAAGCAGATAATCTCGTATTGGCCGGGATCGCAAACGGAGGCATAAGTCTTTGTACCCTCCTAGAGAAAGAACTGGCCAAGCGTCTTGGCACCTCAATCCCCAAAGCCATCATAGATATCTCCTTCCACCGCGACGACATAGGCCAGAATCCGATCACAAAAGAAGTGCAAGCCACCCACATGGCCACCGACCCCGAGGACTCTACCATCATACTTGTCGACGATGTACTGTTTTCGGGTCGCACCGTTAGGGCCGCCATTGCGGAGGTGCTCACCATCGGGAGGCCTTACCAAGTCGAGCTCGCCGTTCTGGTTGACCGAGGAAATCGCCGTCTTCCATTTGCTGCGAACTATACAGGCATCGTGGAGGACACCACCCCTCAGCAGAAAGTCATGGTAAATCTAGATCTTGATAAGCCAACAGAATCCAGCATCGAAATTACCGAAGCCTAAAAAAGCGACATAACCACCTCTCCCTTCGTCAGCCCTCCAAAAACCAATCTCCCGCCGTGCCCTGGAACCGAAAAGACCTAATTTCCATCGAGCAACTCTCCGCCGAGGAGATCAATACGATCTTCGAAACGGCTGACGCCTTTAAGAAAGTCTTGGGAAGAAAGACCGCGAAAACCCCAGCCTTGCGCGGCAAGAACGTGGTTAATCTCTTCTTCGAAAACTCGACTCGCACCCGCGTGGCGTTCGAAATGGCGGCAAAACGCCTATCCGCAGATGTCACCTCCCTCGACATGAAGACCTCCTCCACAGCCAAAGGGGAAACGCTTCGCGACACCGTCGAGAATATAAGAGCCCTGCAGGCAGATATCATAATAATCCGCCACTCCGCTCCGGGCTCCGCGGGTTACATCGCCAAGATTCTTGATATCCCCGTTCTCAACGCAGGAGACGGAGCTCACGAACACCCAACTCAAGCCCTTCTGGACTGCTTTACCCTGCGAGAAAAATGGGGCAGCCTGAAAGGCCGAAAAGTGGCGATTCTCGGAGACATTCTTTACTCCCGCGTAGCTCGCTCCAACATCTGGGCCATGCAAAAGCTCGGAGCCGAGGTAACTCTGGTCGGCCCCTCAACTCTGGTTCCCAAGCAATTCGAAAAGTTAGGAGTCAAAGTTTCCCATGAGCTGAAACCTGCCTTGGCTGATAAGGATGCAGTCATGCTTCTTCGAATACAGCACGAGCGCCAAAACGCTTCCGCATTCCCTTCCTTAAACGAGTACAAAAGCATGTTCGGATTGAATGCTGACCGATTCTCGTGGCTGAAGAAAGACGCGATCATCATGCACCCCGGCCCCATCAATCGGGGCGTGGAAATAGATTCCGACCTAGCAGACTGCTCGCAGTCTGTGATTCTGGAACAAGTCACTAACGGTCTCGCAGTAAGAATGGCAGCCCTCTACCTTTGCAACGGCGGCAGCGCTGAAGCAGCCATCGCCTAACCCATTTCAAATAACACTTTCTCATGTCTGCCATCTGGATCAAAAACGGCCGCATCATAGACCCCAAAACCGAACGCGACGAACTTGGCGACCTCTTCATCGTCGACGGGAAAATAGCCGAAAAACCTAGTCAGGATATATTGGATACAGCCGAGACCATCGACGCAGAAGGCCTTGTCGTTGCGCCTGGCCTGGTCGACTTGCATGTCCACTTCCGAGTACCCGGCCAAAAGCATAAAGAAACAATCCAAAGCGGTACCGCCGCCGCCGCGGCGGGTGGATTCACCTCAGTGGTCTGCATGCCGAACACTTCGCCCTCCGTCGACAACACCGGCACGGTTCAGCTCATCAAGGACATCGTAGACAAGGAAGCCGTCGTTAACGTGTTTCCGACCGGAACGATCACCATGGGAAGACAAGGTGAAGCGCTCGCCCCGACAGGCTCGCTTTCCCGCTCAGGGATTGTTGCGATCACTGATGGAGGTAAGTGCGTACAAAACGCTGGATTGATGCGGCGCGCAGTTCAGTACGCCCACATGTTCGGAATCCCAGTCATAGACCATTGCCAAGATTATCAACTCTCTGGCGACGGGGTGATGAACGAAGGATTCGTATCCACAAAACTAGGGCTCAAGGGTATACACAAAGGAGCGGAGGACATAATTGTTGCAAGGGACATCGTTCTTTCAACTCACACCAAGGCCCACATACATCTGCAGCACATCAGCTCTAAGCTGGCCGTAGAAATTATACGCAGAGCCAAATCCCGTGGCATCAATATCACGGCAGAAGCAACTCCGCACCATATTGATCTTACCGACTCGGAGATCGAAAGCTTCAACACGAACTTCAAGATGAACCCGCCACTTCGCGAAGAAGAGGACCGACTGGCGCTCATCGAAGCTCTGGAGGACGGGACCATCGACTGTATCGCGACCGGCCACGCCCCTCATACCGACTACGAGAAAGACGTCGAATTCGATTATGCCCCATTCGGTGTGATAGGTCTTGAGACAGCCCTATCCGTAACCCTCGGTCAGTTTTATCACAGCAAGCGACTTTCTCTGGCTAAAGCCCTGTCCTTCCTCACCTATAAACCGTCTGAGATTCTACACCTCAATAAGGGAACCTTGGGTGTCGGAGCGGACGGAGATGTTATACTATTCGATCCTGATGAAACTTGGACTCCAAAGTTCAGAGGGTTCTTCAGCAAATCGAGCAACTCACCCTGGCTAGACCGTGAACTGAAAGGGAAAGTGAAAAAGACTATCGTTTCAGGTAAGCTCGTTTTCGATGGATCAGAAATCTTAGCCAACGGCTAAATATAGCCCGGCGTTTATTATATACCCAACATAACAAACGGCGGGCTTTACTCAATTTACCATAGAGCCCTCCCTCTAGGTCGCTGTCATTTAACCCCACACCGATTCCTCAGGCACTGAACGAGGCCTGACCCGATAGCCATAATGTTAAAAAATTGTTAGTATGCGTTCATTAAAAGAACAGCACCAACAATCTTATACATTATGAAAATCAAAAGTACTTTTCTCGCCACAATATCAGCTATCTCGCTCTTCGCCACCGTGCAGTCTGAAGCTGTCGAGATAGAGATGGGAGTCTGGCAGCCAGGATCCGTCGGCAACTACCGAGCCAACCCAATCGGTGATTTCGAGAGTATTCTCGATAACTATACTCTCGGCAAGTCGACCGATGGCACTTGGTTTGGAACCTTCTGCATCGAGAAAAACGAATACTTCACTCCGGGAGACACCTACCAAGTCGAGTTTAATGACGGAGCCATTTCCGGAGGCGTCTCCGGAGCCGTAGGAGGCAAGGACATCATCTCTAAAGGGACGGCGTACCTGTATAAAAACTACGCTTTGGGTACCTTAGCTGGCTTGGACTACGGATCAAGCTCCGCTCTGTACAACCTCCAGAATGCAATCTGGTACCTTGAAGGAGAAACCCGGATCGGAATGAACCCAGGCAGCAGCTTCAGTAGCTTCATCGATATCGCCATGAATGGACTGGGACTAGATCTGTCAGGAATCAAGAGCGACTACACCGGGAACCAAGTTCAAGTAATGAACCTGACCAGCCGTGGCGGAACGCTCCAGCATCAAGACCAGCTTGTCCTGGTCAGCGTACCCGATAGCGGCTCTACAATCGCTCTACTCGGCCTAGCCACTTTTGGTTTGGCAGCAGTAGGCAGACGTCGTAACAAAAAGTAGCCCAACCTACTATTTACTCCACAAAAGGCTGATCCATTTGGATCAGCTTTTTTGTATCCAAATCTTGGAAATGGCACTACAAACCCCGACTTATCATCGCATCCCAAAACCGGAGTATACTACATTTCGCATGATACATAGAGTAATCCCTCCAGTGACCTGTTAATATACTCCACTCCCATCCCCTAGGACTTGTTGATGCCTCAACCCGATAGATTTCGTGTCAATATTTTGTTAATATATTGGCCTCTTCAAAGAATCTAACAAAACAAAAAAATGAAAGCCCTTATCTTCACTTTTTCTGCAATCCTCTCCATCGCTTCACTGCAAAGCGTATCCGCAATCGAGCGCGGCAACCAACGCGACTCAGATCGCCGCGGGGACTCCAACCCTAGCTACCACCAAGATTCCGAAGGCTGTGGCGATACCTTCGAGCGAAACAATATAGGACGCGGCAATAGAAACGGACGCAATGGCAATAACGGACGCTTCCCCTACGCCCAAAACGTTCCAAGTCCTTTCCCCAACGAAAAGCCACACGACATCCAATGCGGAAACGTCGACCCAGAGCCAGGACGAAACCCAAACCCGTCGCGCCCATCTCCAAACTACGGTGACAAAACCCCCACCCACGCTGTGCCCGACAGCGGATCAACTGCAGCACTCCTTGGGCTGGCTGCTATCGGACTTGTCGCTGTACGCAAGCGCCGCAACAAGTAACTCACCAACCAAGATCCTTTACAGCAAAGGGCTGACCTATGAGGTCAGCCCTTTTTGATTAGAAAATCGTCCTAAGCATCCTAAAGAACTGGATACGTTTACCTGGGGGGACCTCCCCCTCTCGGCCCACCAAAACCGGGTCCTCCCGATCCTGGATTCTGAACCATGAATTCCATTTGCCGCTGATCTCTCTCACGTTCAGCCAACTGACGCTCCGCAAACGCAGCCAGTTGCTCATCGCTTAGAGAATCCGCTGCTGCCTCAAGCACCTGAGCATCTCGCTCAGCTCTCTCGCTGAAGTAGGTGCTAATATCGGAAGCGGTAATTTCCGAAGCTTCCCTACCGCGAATCGAAGAAAGGTCTTTCGTGTATTCGTAGTCCTGTGACACACTAGCAATAGAGGAGACTAATGCTTCGCTCTGTTCGCTGGAAAGCGGAGACTCCGTGAAGCTCAAGCTAGAGGCCAAAGCATCCACTTCATTTCGATAAGGCAAACTCGCTGTATACTCCGCCAAAGCCGCCGCGCTTTCTTCACCGATTAAAGCAGCAATCTCGTCTGCAAGGACGTCCTTTTGCAAATCCCTCTCCATGGAAATTCGATCGCGATCTTCTTCGGTCTCAGCGCTGAAACCGCGCATTCGCATTTCCCAATCCACAACCCCAGATTCCGCCATCAAAGTGCGGAGAGTTTCAAGTGCTTCGGGGCTTAGATCAAGGGTCTTGAAAAAAGCTGCATAGCGTTCGTCGACCCGGTTCATTTGCCGTTCAATCATGTCCATTCGGATCTGAGGATCTTCGAAAGCGGTGAGCATTTGCTCCATCCTCGCGCGTCTCCGTTCTTCCCTGCTCATCCCATCCTCGGGAGAATCAGGAGGTGGTCCCGCTTCACCATCCGGTCCCAACGCCCTGCTTGCAGGAGTGCCTGCGGTATCTAGAACTTGATTTTCGAGGGAAGCGGCAACGTCTTCGCTCCCGATGGCACTTTTCTCCTTTAGCTTGTTCAACTCGATCTGGAGAAATCCGGCATAGGCGACCGCGCCTACCAACAAAACCGAGAGAGTTATGGTTGATGTTTTCATTTTGATAAGCAGGGGATAGCCTCGGAACGTATCCCGAGCTCATCAGGTTGCAATCCTAGGCTTCAGGAATCGGAACTGTTCTCAGTCATATGGGTCTCTGCAATAATGCTTAACCTACCTCTCGTCCCCCCAAGAAACACCCTTGTCGCCTTCGCCGCTCTTGCCTCTCTCACGAGTCCTTTCGCAATCGCCAACAGCCAAACTGAGCAAGAGGAAGACTCACCGGCAAATTTCGACTCCCCGACCATGGAAGTTGTGTTCGTGCTTGATACGACCGGCTCCATGAGCGGCCTTATCGCCGGAGCCAAACAAAAGATCTGGCAAATAGCCGATAAGCTGAAGTCCGCCAAACCGACGCCCAACATCCGCTTCGGCCTCATCGGCTACCGGGATCGCGGAGACGACTACATTACCCGGACCTACCCACTTTCGGACAATATTGACGAGGTCTACGGCAACCTCATGCAATTTCAGGCCAACGGCGGAGGCGACGAACCGGAATCCGTTAACCAAGCCCTCTACGAAGCAGTCTCCCAAATGCAGTGGGACAGCGACCGAAGCACCCTGAAGACTATTTTCTTGGTCGGCGACGCCCGCCCGCACATGGACTACCAAGATGACGTGAAGTACGAGGTAACCTGCGAGCTCGCCCAAGCCAAGGGCATCTTGATCAACACGATCCAATGCGGAAGCAAAAGCCAAACCGCCTCATTTTGGAGATCCATTTCGGACATGACAAACGGGACCTATGCCGCCATCCAACAACAAGGCGGCACCATCGTAGTCGAAACGGAATGGGACCCGGTCATCAACGACCTCAATATTCAGCTCGACTCCACTATTATCCCCTACGGAAGCTTGAAAGAGCAAAGCTACGCTAGGAAAAACAGAAGCTTGCTCGCCGGTATGAGCAGCTCCGCCATCGCGGATCGCAGCAACTACTTGTTCAAATCGGGCAAAAGCAAAGTCATCGCTGGCTCCGGAGATCTCGTGGAAATGGTCATGAGCGGCAAATTGGATTACGACAAAATCGAGAAGGATAAACTGCCACCTGAACTCCAGGAACTAGATACTTCTGAGCTGAAAAATTTGATCGAAGAAAAATCTGCCCAACGCGAAAGCATCCAAGATGAGATCCGGGACAATCTCGCCCGCCGAAACGCGTATGTAGAAGAGGAAATGAGCAAGTTCAGCGAGTCCGACAAGGAGGAGGTTTTTGAACTCAGCGCCTTCGAAGCCTTGGAAAAACAAGCCGTAGCAGCCGGCTACTCTTTCTGATAGGCCCGCCCTCCGAGGCATGACTCGGACGAACCAATCCAATAACGCCTTGCCAAAGCGGAAAGGCCATTCGATCCTCGCCGCCTGATTACCCAAGCGGAAGGAATGAGCGGCGAATCCATACACTACATCGATCCTCAGCACATCGGCATCATCATGGATGGCAATGGGCGCTGGGCGAAACAACGTGGACACTCCCGTCCTCGCGGGCACAAGGAGGGAGCTCAAGCGACTCGTAAGATCATCGACGCCTGCCAGGAGTTGGGTATCCGCTACCTGACCCTCTACGCCTTCTCGGCTGAAAACTGGAGTCGTCCCGATATCGAGGTAAAAGCCTTGATGGAGCTGCTAGAGTTCTTCCTTTCGCGGGAAACCAAGACCCTCATCAAACGCCGCGTTCGTTTGCACGCCATCGGCCGCATCGAGGAGCTTCCCAACAGCGCTCAACGAGCTCTGAAAAAGGCGATGGCCGCCACCGAGGAATTCGACGACTGGCATCTGACCCTAGCCTTAAATTATTCCTCGCGCAACGAAGTCCTCGACGCCGCCAAGGCCTTCGCCCAAGCAATCTCCTCAGGCGAAACCTCCCCTGAAACGCGCGATTGGGCAGACTTCGCGAAACACCTCTATACCTCCAAGATTCCAGATCCGGACCTAATAATCCGGACTTCGGGCGAGACCCGTATTAGCAATTTCTTGCTCATGCAGTCCGCCTATTCGGAATTCTACTTCACCGACACCTTATGGCCTGACTTCGATAAGGCCCAACTCGAGAAAGCGATCGCCTGCTACCACAAGCGCGAACGCAGATTCGGAAAAACAGGCGAACAAATCGCTCAGCCTACCGCTTAGCGAGCTACCCTCAACGTTCGCTCGATCACACCGTGGCAAAACGCATTTTTAGTACCATTCTCCTCTGGGCCATCATCATAGGCTCTGTCAGCTACACTGCAGAGGCTGCCGTCTGGCTCATTGCCATCGTGAGTTTTGGCACCCAGTACGAACTTTACGGGCTCATGGAAAAAATGGGCCGCCGCCCCTTCAAGTCTCTGGGATCCAGCCTTGGGACCTTCATGATCCTCGGCCCATTCTACGCTCAAAAGTCGCTCGATCATCCTGTCGAAGGACTGCAAGCCAGCATCATCGCAGTCACCATCGTGGCCATCTGCCTGCGAATTCTGGTCCACCGAGAAGTCGAAGAGCGGATCGAAACCCTGGGAGCCACCTTGGTTGGACTGATTTACGTGCCCTTCATGCTGACCTTCATGGCTCGCATGCTGACCGTCACTCCAGACATGAACGAGGGCCTGATGCTCATTCTCTGGCTCATTGCCACCGCCAAATTCTGCGATGTCGGAGCCTTGGTTTTTGGTAAAGCCTTCGGCCGACACAAAATGTCGCCTAACACCAGCCCCGGAAAGACTTGGGAAGGCGCCATCGGTGGCTGCCTAACTTCCGTCGGCATCGGCTTCGCCTTCGCCCACTTCGGGGCAGATTACTTCCCTGCCTTCTTCCAGCCGGTTTGGGCTGCGGTATTCGCTCTGCCAATTGCCGCCCTATCCATCGTTTCGGACTTGGTGGAGAGCATGATGAAACGTTCCGCCAAGCAAAAGGACTCAGGCGCCTTCATTCCTGGAATTGGCGGGGCTTTCGACTTGAGCGACTCCCTTATTCTGACCTCCCCCACCGCATTTCTTCTCTTCGGGCTTCTACAATAAATACAGCTACGGACTTCCAAACCCCTTCAGTCTAGACAGCTAAGAAATGAACATCGTCCTCCTCGGAGCCACTGGATCCATCGGCGAAAGCACCCTCAAAGTCATCCGCAAGCATAGCGATCGACTCAATCTGATAGGAATCGCCGCCAACCAAAACCACGAAAAATTGGCGGAGATCGCCAAGGAATTTGGCGTCAAGCACGTCGGACTCTTTAACGAAACAGCCTGTCTCGAGGCCCAAAAGAGCTCTCAATTCGCAGCGTGCACCGAGTTTCATTCCGGCCTAGCTGGACTGGAAGAGTTGGCCTCTCTCTCCGAAGCGAACACCGTCCTAGTCGCCGTCGTAGGCACCAACGGTCTGCAACCCGCCCTGCGAGCGATCGAAGCCGGCAAAACCCTCGCGGTGGCTTCAAAAGAAATTCTGGTCCTAGCTGGAAAATTCATAATGGAAGCGGCGGCCAAATCAGGATCGCGCATCCTGCCAGTCGATTCGGAGCACAATGCCATCTTCCAATGCTTGGACGGAGCTCCGCATCGCCACCTGGACAAGCTAATCCTCACTGCCTCAGGCGGGTCTTTCCGAGACTTGCCGCTGGAGCAATTCCAGCACGTCACCCTAGAACAAGCCTTGAAGCATCCCAACTGGGACATGGGTCCGAAAGTCACCATCGATGCCGCGACCATGGCCAACAAGGGCTTGGAAATGATCGAGGCACGCTGGTTATTTGGCATGCAAGCCGATCAGGTTCAGGCAGTTATCCACCCGCAGAGCATTGTCCACTCCATGGTGCAATTCATCGACGGCTCCGTGCTGGCCCAGCTATGCCCTCCGGATATGACTTTCGCGATCCAGCACTGCTTGCTCTACCCGGACCGCGGAGAGGGTGTCGTCGCTCCGCTGGATTTTACCCAAACCATGCAGCTCGACTTTAGCGCTCCCGATTTGCAGCGCTTCCCTTGTCTGAGGTTGGCCCGCAGCGCCATGGAGGCCTGCGGAGTGGCTACAGGTATCTTCAACGCAGCGAATGAAGTGGCCGTGGACGCCTTCGTCTCGGGTAAGATAAGGTTTGTCGAAATTCCGACGATCATTGAAAAAACACTCGATTCCATCGAAAACATAGAACCAAGCACTCTGGAAGAAGTCCTTCACTACGACCGGGAAGCTCGAAGAAACGCGGCGAGCTTCGTCGAAAGACTCTAGTTTTCCGGTTCTGCTCCGAAGTCGATTAGGACGCCTGATCGTCCGCTTCTCCAGACAGCGAAAACTGGTTCGAACTCCTTCCTCCTTTCAAATACGCTTCCAAAACCCGATATGAATTTTTCCGACTTACTCGACAAAGGCTGGGGAGCCCTAATGGTGGTCCTCTTCTTTGGTGGATCCATCTTTGTACATGAACTTGGCCACTTCCTGGCTGCCAAGTGGAGAGGCCTCCACATCGAACGCTTCTCCATCGGCTTTGGCCCCAAGATCGTTTCCTGGACCCGCGGCGGCGTCGAGTACCGTCTGTCCTGGCTTCCCCTCGGCGGCTACGTGGCCCTGCCTCAGTTGGCAGACATGCGGGGGATCGAAGGGGATTCGTCCGTAGACCTCAACGCTATGCCTCCCATCGGCTACCGGGACAAAGTCATCGTCGCAGTGGCCGGAGCGGTCTTTAATATCATTTTCGCCTTCCTGCTCGCCTCCCTGCTTTTCTTCACCGGTCGGCCAACTTCGGAAGATCGCGCCTCCGTAGAGGTCGGCTTTCTGAGCGAAACCCTTTCCAACGCCCAAGGCGAACAAGTCCCAGCACCCGCCAAGGCGGCTGGAATGCAAATCGGCGACTTGATCCGCTCCATCGACGGCACCCCAGTCGACAGTTGGGACGACATCCATCAGGCAATTGCCCTGAGCTCCGGCACGAGCGATTCGGGAGATCGGGAAATCGAATTCATCGTCGAACGCGACGGCCAGGAAATCGAACTACAAGTTCAGCCCATCATCTCGGAAGGCATGAAGCTTCGCCAAGTGGGCTTACGTCCGGGCTACACCGTCATTGTGACAGCCCTTTTCCCTAATTCTCCCGCCATCAAAGCGGGCATCACTCCGGGAGATACGCTGTTGGAGCTGGACGGACAACCTATCCGCAGCGTCGCCTTCTACACCGACTACCTGAGCGATAAGGCTGGCCAAGCCGTGCCTCTGAAATTCGAGCACGAAGGCAAGGTCGTTAGCACTACCATTACTCCAGAAGAGGTCGTGGTCTGGACCGACGGACGCACCGAAACCCTCACGGGAATCGCGGGATTCGACACCAATCGCAGCCTACTCCATCAGACGCCTTTCGAGCAAATCAAGGAAGTAGCGATCACGACCTACACCAACCTGCGAGCCCTGCTGCACCGCAACTCCGACATCGGAATCTCCCACATGAGCGGACCAGCCGGCATCATCCGCGTCATCTACAGCGCCGCCCAATACGATATGCTAAGCACGGTTTGGATCGTCATTTTCATAAACGTAAGCTTGGCCTTCTTCAATCTCTTGCCTATCCCGGTTTTAGATGGCGGTCACATCGCTTTCGCAACCATCAACAAGATCCGCGGAAAATCGCTCAACCCCAACGTCATCGCCTCCCTACAAGGAAGCTTCATGCTGCTTCTCTTTGGCATGATGCTCTATGTCACTTTCTTCGACGTCAGTCGTTGGATTTCCGATACATCGGAGATCGCAGAAATCCAAGAATCACGCATTCCTCCTGTATTTGGACAAACGGAAGATTCAGCTCCAGCTGCCGAGACACCTGAGACAACCCAAGAATGAGCTCATCCTACTGCGCTTCTAGATTCGCAACCCAACGCCGCGTAAGCCGCGAGGTTCCAGTCGGAACCATAGGTGTCGGCGGAGCCAATCCGATCCGTATCCAGTCGATGACCACGACCCTTACTCAGGACGTGGAGGCGACTGTGAAACAATCAATCGCTCTTGCGGAAGCAGGATGCGAAATCGTACGAGTCACCGCTCCGAACAAAGCAGCCGCCAAAGCACTCAAGGACATTCGAGCCAATTTCTCCGCGGCAGGATTTGCTCATATCCCGCTAGTCGCAGATATCCACTTCCTCCCCAACGCCGCCATGGAGGCGATCGAGCACGTGGAGAAAGTCCGGGTCAACCCGGGGAATTATGCGGACAATAAGAAATTCGCAGTCCTCGAGTATACGGACTCCCAATACAACGAGGAATTGGAACGACTGCACGAATCTTTCTCCCCCTTGGTAAAACGAGCTAAGGAGCTCGGCAGAGCCCTTCGAATCGGCACCAACCATGGCTCCCTCTCAGACCGTATCATGAACCGCTACGGCGACACGCCACTCGGCATGGTAGAGTCGGCTCTCGAGTTTCTTCGTATCGCCCAATCTCACGGCTACTACGACATGATTCTCTCCATGAAGGCGAGCAACCCCAAGGTCATGATCGAAGCCTACCGCCTCCTTGTCGAACACATGGACAAAGAGGAGATGAATTACCCACTGCATCTCGGAGTGACCGAGGCGGGTGACGGTGAAGACGGACGCATCAAGTCGGCCATTGGAATCGGAAGCCTTCTCATGGACGGGCTGGGTGACACGATCCGCGTTTCCCTAACCGAAGACCCGGTTTACGAAATCCCAGTGGCCCAAGCGTTGGCCAAGAAGATGATGGCTCAGTGGGCTCCTGACAGCGAATCGCCAGCTAAAACTGCGGAGCCCGACAGCGTCGATCCCTACCATTTCCAAAGACGTGAAATTTCAAGCGTCACCCTTGGTCCTTCCGCGATCTTAGGTTCTGAGGAGCCGCCGCTTGTCATAACACCCGTTACGCATCCGATCTCCGAATACGTCACCATTGCAGCCGAAACGAAAACCTCACGTCCGGCTTTGGGAGACTCAAAGCTCGAGGGCCTATTGCTCAAAGCGGACAGCATCGCCGATCTCGAAAAGCTCAGCGAGCTATGCTCAGCCATACGCGGTTCCGCCGAGTTCGTAGTAGTCGAGCTAAATGACGAGCTTCCGCTCGATGAAGTGTCCTTAGCCCTGCCACACCAACCGCTACCTTTGGCGGTCCTTAGAGACTTTGGCGACGACGATTACGACGACTATAAGCAATTCGTCCAACTCTGCTCCCAGTTCAAACTCCGCCCTATCGTTGGAGTATCTCCCACCGTATCCGATAAAATATTGTCGGACCAGGTGGATGACCTCGTGCTAACACTGAGCTCCACAGTCACGCCAGAAAAACCCTATCACAAGATCGGCAGCTACCGCCAACTTTGCGAACGACTAAAGAAGCAAAGCAACAAAGCGCCGCTTTGGATTCGCAATTCGAAGTCCGAATCCGAAGAAACCAGTGGATCCGAATTCCTCGACAAGCTGCTGGATGCGGCGGTACTGACCGGATCGCTTCTTTGCGACGGCTTGGGCGACATAATCAGCATCGAGTCGGACGACGACCTTATTCGCTCGACCCGACTCTCCTACAATGTGCTGCAAGGAGCAGGAGCCCGTATAACCAAAACGGAATTCGTTGCCTGCCCGAGTTGCGGACGCACCTTGTTCGATTTGCAGACCACCACACAGCGGATACGCGAAAAGACGGGTCACCTGAAGGGCGTTAAAATCGCTATCATGGGTTGTATCGTAAACGGACCGGGTGAAATGGCAGATGCAGATTTTGGATACGTGGGCGGAGCTCCAGCGAAAATCAACCTCTACGTCGGCAAGCAGTGCGTGAAGTACAACATCCCGCAGGCTGAAGCAGACGAACGCTTAATCGATCTGATCAAAGAGCACGGCAAGTGGGTTGATCCCCAACCGGTCGCCCCATAAGCCAAACGAGCCATGCCCGTCACTCAATTCATCGGCGTCGATGGAGGCGGCACCAATACTCGAGCCGTGGCTCTAGATGAGCACGGCAACCAATTGGGCAGCGGCCACGCTGCGGGCTCAAATCCGAACAACGTCGGCTATGCGGTCGCAGCCCAAAACATAGCCAAGGCGATTGCAGGCACAGGCGTCCTGCTTGGTTCACAAACCAGCATTTGCCTCGGAATCGCTGGTCTACGCAACGAGGAGGAGCAGAGCCAACTTAGAGAAGCGTTGATTTCAGCAAACAGCCTTCTCAAGGAAGCGAGATTGCACATCACCCACGATCTAGCCATCGCCCACCATGCTGCGTTCAGAGGAAAAGCAGGCATCGTCCTCATTGCAGGAACCGGCTCGGCCTGCTACGGCAGAGACGACTCAGGCAAAGAGTTTCGAGCAAGCGGCCGGGATTTCGCTTACGATGATCCAGGAAGCGGATACGCGATCGGAATACGTGCCATCGAAAACGATTTGTTCCCTCTCGAAAACGAGCGCGAACGTATCGCTGCCTTGGCCCCTCGAGTCATAGAGCTCGCAAACAATGGGAACGATTCCGCCGCGGCCATACTACGCGAAGAGGCCACACAGATTTCCAAATTAGCCCTTAAAGTTTACTCTGAACTCTTGGAGTCAGCAGCCCATCCAGAGCTAGCTCTCAGCGGCAAACTAGTCACCACCCCCTCCTCCTACCGAACCTTAGTGCTTGAAGCTCTACAATCGTCTATGCCGGGTATCAGGATTGTTCACACACGCATGGAGCCAACGCTGGCGGCGGCTGACTTGGCCAGGCGACTTGTTCGAGACTAGCGCTCTCTGCACACAGAAAAAGAGCCGCCTCTTACGAGACGGCTCCCTCCTCTGTTTCTCTTCCCTCCTGCCAAGCGACTCGTTGGCCACCCGGCAAAAATTCAATTTCAAACTCCTGCCTTAGTCTCGGCTGCTACCCAACATGGAGAGCAGGTAGATCAAATAGCCCAACGAAGAGACAAACGCAGCAACATAGGTCCAGGCTGCAGCATCGAGCGTTTTATTTACTCCCACGAGTTCGTCCTGACCGAGAATTCCCAAGGAAACCAGCTCCTGCTTGGCGCGACGGCTAGCGTCGAACTCGACCGGTAGCGTGATCAGGTGAAAGGCGGTCATTACGAGATAACAGGCTACACCAATCTTGAGGAATATACCTCCCATCGCGGCGCCGAAGATAAAGAACGGGCCGAACATGATGAAGGGCATCAGGCTGGCAGCGATGTTGGTGACTGGGATCATAGCCATACGGGCCTTGAGCATCGAATAACCGACCTTGTGCTGAACGGCGTGGCCAGCTTCGTGGGCGGCAACACCTAAGGCAGCCAAACTGGTGCCGTTGTAATTGTGCTCACTCAAAGCGAGACGCTTGTTCACGGGGTCGTAGTGGTCAGTCAATTCCCCTGGAACCTGCACGATATCGACATCATAAATCCCTGCCTTTTGCATGACTGCCATAGCAGCTTCGCGGCCCGTGATGTTCCCCCGAGATGGGACTTGAACGTACTTGCCGTAGGCGGAGCGGACTTTGTTCTGCGCCCAGAAGGCGAGTATGAAAGTCGGCACTATTAAGATGATGAATGATAGCATTTTTGGTCTTTCGTTTTGTTACTTGGTACAGATAGCAACGAGCGTTCCATGTTCCCGAATGGGAATACCGCGCCAGTCTCACTCTCCCCTACCCACTGTCCATAAGTAGGTTGCAGCAGAAGCGATTTTTTTACCAAAAAAACGGATACAAAAAGGGCGCGACACCGTGTCACGCCCTTGTCTCAAATGCTCTTGGCAAACCTCGCCAAATGTCCCAATCGCCTACAGCAAGCCGCTACGGCGAAGCAATGCGTCGGGATCGGGCTCGCGGCCCATGAAGTCCTTGAAAAGCTTGGCGGGGTCTTCGGAGTTACCCTTGGACAAGATACAGTCGCGGAACGCCCGTCCGGCTTCCTCGCTGAAGACGCCTTCCTTTTCGAAGCGGGTAAACGCGTCCGCATCCAGCACCTCGGCCCACTTGTAGGAGTAGTAGCCGGCCGCATAGCCGACTGGACTAGAGAACAAGTGCCCGAAGCGGCGAACGATGCTGCGGGGAGTCGTTTTGAGATTCGCAAGATAACCTTCGAGCGACTCGCGCAACTTGTCGTCGAGATCGCCGTCCATGAAATTCTCCGGATCGAGATGCATCTCCAAATCCATTTTTCCGAAGCTGAGCTGGCGCATCATAAACGCGGCGCTCTGGAAATTTCTGGCCGCCACCATTTTCTCGAAAAGCTCATCGGGGATCGGTTCACCCGTTTCGTAGTGCCGGGCAAACTGATCCAAGCTCTCGCGGTTCCAGCACCAGTTTTCCATGATCTGGGAAGGCAGCTCTACGAAGTCCCAAGCCACGTTCACTCCGTTGAGCGACTTGATGTCTACGCGACCCAGCAAGTGGTGCAAAAGGTGTCCGAACTCGTGAAACACAGTTTCGACTTCGTTGTGCAAGAGCAAGGCTGGCTTGCCATCGACGGGCTCGGTCATGTTGCCGGTAATCAATCCGACGTGCGGGCTGCGTCCACCTTCTGCTAGCGGAGCTCCTGTATCCAGATAGTTCATCCAGGCGCCGCCACGCTTCTCTTCACGTGGGTGCCAGTCTGCGTAAAAGTAGCCGAGCAATTCGCCGCCCGCGTCGTAGAGATCGTAAAGCTTCACATCTGGATGCCAGCCTTTTTCCGGGCCTTCGTGATTCTGTATCCGCAATCCGAATATCCGCTCCGCGATCCGGAACATGCCATTCAGCACGCTATCGATCGGGAAGTAAGGCCTCAGAGCCTCGTCGTCGAAATCGTATTTCGCGATACGTAGCTTTTCCGACCAGTAGGCCACGTCCCACGGATCAAGGCGATCCTTAGGCTGGCCTGTCTGCTGCGAAACGAATTCTTCCAGCTCATCGTATTCACGATCGAAAGCAGGTTTCGTCTTGGCGAAAAGGTCCTCCGTGAAGGAGAGCGCATTGGCACCAGACTTGGCCATGCGACGCTGCAACACTTGATCCGCGAAATTCGCCTTCCCGAGAAGCTCGGCCTTTTCTTGCCTCAACTTCAAGATGTCGCGGATCAGCTGGCTGTTATCCCACTTGTCCTTGAGACCGATCAGAGCCGCTTCTTCGTAAATCGTTTTACGCAGCTCGGAATCCTCAGCGTACTTTAGGACCGGCAAGAACGAGGGCGCCTGCAATGTGAAACGCCAAACGGGTTTCTCGTCGGTGCCATGCCCCTTGCTTTTGGCATTTTGGCGAGCGGCAGCCTTGGCCGAATCAGGCAGACCCGCGAGACGGCTTTCGTCATCGATCAGCAACTCGTAGGCGTTCGTGGAGTCGAGAACATTGTCCGAGTAGCTCTTTGTCTTTTCAGCGAGCTCTTTGTTGAGCTCTTCCAAGCGAGACTTCTTCTCCTGCGGCAGGTCCGCTCCGGCCTGCTCGAAGTCAGCCATGGTCTCTTCGAAAAGACGTTTTTCGATTCCGCTTAGCTTCGCAGCCTCAGGTTTCTCCGCGAAGCTCTTCAGGGCAGCCCAAAGCTTAGCATTGAGCGGGATGCGAGAGGAATACTCGGTCACCTTTGGCAACATGGCCCGGTGAGCCTCGCGCAAAGCCTCGCTGTCTTTGACGGAGGTCAAGTGGTCAACGCGTCCCCAAGCTCGGCCCATCGTTTCACCCGCCGCTTCGAGGGCTAAAAAGGTGTTTTCGAATGTAGCGTCTTCGGGACTGACTTCGCAGATGGCGTCTATCTCCGCCTGACCTTCCTTGAGGGCGGCTTCGATATCGGCTTGGATCGCGTCAGGGCTCAAGGTCGACCAATCGACCAGCTTGTCGGGGCTATGAAATGGATGTGACTTAGTACTCATTTTGGGTGAACGCTAGACCTCTCAACTCCCAATTCAACCGAGAAGCGCGATTTAGGGCAACTCACCCCCAGCTCGCCACAAGCTTTATTCAACAAGCCGATAAGCTCAACTACTATCGGCGAAGCCCAATCAGCAGACCATCTCACGCGTTGCTTTTAAAACAGCCACCTATTGAATTCGCCACCTATGTCCAAGCACGCAACCACCGCCCTTCGACACGAAGAATTCGGCAAGCCCGAGGAAGTTCTCAAGCTCGAGACCCTCGAACTTCCGGAGCTAAAGCCCGGCCAAGCCTTGTTGAAAATCTTGGCTAGCCCGATCAACCCTGCCGACATGGGCCGGGTAGGCGGAACCTATGGAGATTTGGCGGACTTGCCGGCTGCAGCGGGTCTGGAAGGCGTCGCGGAGATCGTGGAGACCAACGGCGACTGCCAGTTCAAAGTCGGGCAACACGTCTTCGTGCCGAGTGTCAACGGAGCATGGCAGAGCCACACCATCGTGGACTGCTGCGAACTTTATCCAGCGCCGGAAAAGCTTTCCGTAGAGCAAGCTGCCATGGGTTGGGTAAATCCCGCCACGGCTTGGAAGTTGATGCACGACTTCGCCCAACTCCAGGCGGGCGATATCATCGTACAAAACGCGGCGACATCGGCTGTTGGAAAACTGGTTATCCAGATCGCCAACCACCTCGGTATCAAAACCATTAATCTCGTGCGCAGCCTGGATGCGGAGGAGAATTTGAAAAAACTGGGTGCCAGCATCGTGTTGATCGACGATCGCGACGCCGCAAAAGCCGCTCTCAAATTCACCGAAGGCAAAAAGGCGAAGATCGCCCTCAACTCCGTAGGCGGTTCGAGCTCGCTCGGCATGTGTAAGCTCCTCGAGGACAAGGGAACCTTGATCACCTTCGGTGGCATGGATCGCGATCCCGCTCCTTTCCCGACCCGGTACTTGATTTTCAACGACATCTCCCTGCGCGGATTCTGGGTTAGCAAGTGGTACAAGACTGCCCCTCGCGAAGAAATCACCGCCCTCCACAATGAGCTCTTCACCTTCATGGAAAAGGCGAAGATCCACGTAGACGTAGCAGCGACTTACCCGCTAGAAGATTGGCAGGAAGCCCTCGCCCACGCCTCCAAAGCAGGCAAGACTGGCAAGGTCCTCTTCAAACCCAACGGCGACTAGGCGATACGTTTCGCGCAACGCCGTCTTCGGGCGGCGTTAACTTAACGCTTCCCTAACTGCGGGCTGCAGTTCAATCTTCCTCGCTGTGGCCGACCAACCCTACAAGTTCCGCAAAAGTGTGGAGCGTCTTATTTCCAACTTTCGAGGCATTCCGGAAAACTATCCGGGAGAAGCCCCGAAAACGGAGCGTGACATTAGCGGAGTGGTCGATCGCATCCTCGCCAAATACAAGATCGGCGTCGACTCCCTAGAGGATCGCATCACTCAAAACTGGCCGCAAATTGTCGGAGCCGCCAACGCTCGCAACTGCAGCCCCTCGCGCATAGAAAAGGAACGAACCCTCCTGATCGCCGTATCCAATCCTGTGATTCGCCAAGAACTGGAGTTCAACAAGCGCCTCATCTTGCAAAACCTGCACAAGATCGAAGGCGGCAAGAAGATCCGGAATATCTTTTTCAAGTCCGGCTAAGCTCGTCCAACGCGGGCTAACGGCTACGCAATTTCGAAAGCAATCGCAGCAGTTCCACGTAAAGCCAGACCAGCGTCACAAGAAGGCCAAACGCCGCGTACCATTCGAGGTATTTAGGAGCACCGCGTGCAGCCCCGTTTTCGATAAAGTCGAAATCGAGAACCAAATTTAGTGCGGCAATCACCACCACAAACAGACTGAAGGCTATTCCGACGGCTCCACTTTCATGTATCAAGGGTATCGATACTCCAAAGAATCCTAGCACCATCGAAAGCATGTAGACGATGAAGATGCCACCAGTCGCCGCCGCTACGCCGAGTTTGAAATTCTCCGTGGCCTTGATAACGCCGGTTTTATAAGCAAGCAGCAGAGCGAAAAGTACACCGAAGGTAAGCAGCACAGCTTGAAAGACGATTCCCGGAAACTGCATTTCCATAAAGGCGGAGAGGACCCCCAATACCAGCCCTTCCACGATAGCATAGAGCGGAGCGGTGATCGGTGCTGCCGTCTTCTTGAAAATGGTGATCATGGCCAAAACCAATCCACCTATGCTTCCGCCAATCATCCACGGATAGAGTGCAGTCGGGTCAGTGGCGGCAAAGGTCTTTTCCCAAGTAAAAATAGCCGCTACCCATAGCAAACAAACCAGCAAGCCAGTCTTGTTGACCGTACCGTTGATGGTCATTGCTCCGTCGCCCGTTGCGCGGTGATCGGTTTCGAAGGCTTTGTCTGAAAGGGCAGGATTCGATGTTCTCATAGCGAACTAATTTGGAGGGCCAGTGGCCGGATGCAAGAAGCTTGGAGACCTAGCCCATTAAGGCTCGACTGAAAAACTTGCCTTGGCCTCAAAGCTGCGACCATCCGGATGCGTCGCAGTCACCGTGACCTGATGCTCTCCCGTATTCATGTCCGAGGGGAAGTAGCCCTTCCACAAGTGGAAACAGATCTTTGGATCCGGCAGTCGCTTTTCCGGAAGCGGCTGTCCTTCATCGTCCTGTGCCAGATAAGCGGCCACGTATCCAGGATCCCATGCAAGCGTATGGCCCATACCTCGACTTTGCTCTCTTTCGTCGATTCGGGCCGTCACAGTCCAGCCTTCATGGCCATCGAATACGTTGGCATAAAAAGAAACCCAACCCTGCCCTTCCTTTATCCGCTTAGGAACGGTTAAACCGATCTGGTAATCAGCCGGGAAACTGGTGGGGCGATACTCGCTACGGAAGCCATCAGCGGTCACTTTCAATATCGCGAAACCAGGTGGAGTGCCATCCCACATGGTCGAGACTGGAATTCCGTTCTCGTCCAGAGGTCCACCCCAAAACGACCCGCAAGCTGCCGCCACATTGTATTCGTGAAGTGGCGACTCGCCGACCCAGCCCTGCTCTTCTTCATGAAAATAGTGACGCTGGTAATGCGTATGGCCGCTAAGGAACATACTATTCGTACGACCTTTCAAAAGATCAAAAAGCCGTTCCCGGTCCGCGACCCTAAACGTATCCACTCCGTCGATATCCGGTTGAAACATAGGGATGTGAGCCATCAAGACCAAAGGCTTTTCTTTGGGTACAAAGGCCAACAGATTCTCCAACCATACAAACTGATCCTCGCGCAATCCGCCGATGTACGTTTTGCGGCCATTCACATCCACTGGGAAGCGCACATCATCCAAACCGATGAACAGAGCCGGGCCCGATTCGAATGCGAAATTGGCGGGACCATACAGTGCCTCGAAACTCGCCACCGCCTCTCCATCGACAACGGCGTCGAAGTCGAGGTCGTGGTTACCATTGACGTAATAAAAAGTGGAGTCGATGCGAGACAGGGCACGGTTAACCTTGGGCAGCAGACTCAAGTCGTCGTTCACCACATCACCGAGAGTTACCCCGAAATCGAACTTCTCTCCGCTAGCCAGAATCGCTTCCACGGTGGAATCGCGGAGGTAGCCAACGTCGGTCTCCGTGTAAGTCTGCGTATCTGCAAGGACCAAGGCTTTGGCAACCGACTTCTTTTCCGTTTTCCAAAGCGGAAAATTCGCAGTCTCCAAACTGGAGTCATGATAGTAGAGCGGACGCCGGTCATCGGTTAGGCGTGTCTCCCAACCGTTTGGGATAACCACAAAAACGAAGTCGCCCCCCTCTTCCGTCAGTTCGTAATGCCCCGACTCGTCGCTCGCCAGCACTTGATTTCCATTGGTGACCAAAACACCTTCGATTCCCGGCTCTCCAGAGTCCAGCTTGCCGTTTTTGTTGAGGTCCGAATAGACCACGCCACTCACCGCCATGAGCGTTGAGAGCAGCGGACCAGTAACCAAAAGAGAGAGAGCGAGTCGTTTTAGCACGACCCAGATTTGCGAATTTGGAAGCGGTTTTTCAACCTCCTTCCGCCCCTTCCTCAGAAACAATCGCGCGACCTAGAGAGACGTCCGCTGGTAGCGGCGGTATTGCGGCTCCCAGAAAACCCGGTCGATGGAGCGTTCCAGGGCGAGCTCCGTCATGTCCAAGGCAACCCCCTCTTCCATGGCCTGACGCGCCACGCGGCGAGCGATCAAGCGGCTCAAATCGCGGATTTCGTTCAAGGCAGGCAAGAGCGGCTGTCCCGTTCCTCTTTGATGCGGAGCACTATCGGCCAAGGTGCGGCTAGCGGCGATCAACATGCCTTCCGTTACTCGAGTGGCACGACAAGCCAACACGCCAAGTCCGATCCCCGGGAAAATATAGCTGTTGTTGCACTGCGAAATCTGGTGCGTCGTTCCCTTGTAGGAAACCGGATCAAACGGGCTTCCCGTCGCCACGATGGCCGCTCCATCCGTCCAAGTGATGACATCTTCTGGTGTCGCTTCCGCAAGGCTGGTCGGATTGGACAAAGGCAGGATGATCGGCCGCTCCACTTGCTTAGCCATAGCTCGGATCTGGCTTTCCTTAAACAGTCCAAACTGACCGGATACGCCAATCAGCACGGTCGGCTTCGCGCCCTTGATCAAGCTTTCCAGCGATACCTTACCATCCGCGTCACGCCAAGGATCTGCGAGCTTTTCGTCCTGAGCCAGCTCTTGCTGGAAGTCGAGCAACCCCTTCATGTCTGTAGTGAGCAGACCATCACGATCCACCATGAACATACGAGACTTGGCCTCCGCCTCGGAGAGGCCTTGAGCCCTAAGGTGAGCAACGAGGTGAGAAGCAATCCCGCAGCCAGCGGAACCTGAGCCCACGAAGCAGACACGCTGATCCGCGAGGGTTTCGCCTTTGCGATCACAGGCCGCGAGCAAAGTGCCTGCCGCCACAGCCGCGGTTCCTTGAATGTCGTCGTTGAAACAACAAAGCTCGTCCTTGTAGCGCTTGAGCAAAGGCATCGCGTTGGGCTGGGCGAAGTCCTCAAACTGCAAGAGCACGTCCGGCCAAAGGTCCTTCACCGCCTTGATGAATTTGTCTACAAATTCGAAATACGCCTCACCTCGGATACGTGGAGAGCGTTTCCCCATATACATCGTTTGGTTGACCAAATCCGGATTGTCGCAACCCACATCAAGCGTAATCGGCAACGTATTCGCTGGGCTGATACCTCCACACGCGGAATAGATAGCGAGCTTGCCAATCGGGATTCCCATCCCGCCGATTCCCTGGTCGCCGAGACCCAGAATACGCTCACCATCCGTGACGACGATTACGTTAACCTTCTTCTTGGTCGCATTTCGTAGGATGCGGTCAATCTTATCGCGATCGTCGTAGCTAATGAAAAGACCACGCTTGCGGCGGTAGATCTGCGAAAACTTCTGGCACGCCTCGCCTACAGTCGGAGTATAAATCAACGGCAACATCTCTTCCAGATAGTGCGTCAGCAACGAATAGTAGAGCGTCTCGTTTGTATCCTGGATACCTCGCAAATAGATATGCTTATCCATCCGTGTGGTGAGCTCGCAAAACTGATGGTATACGCGATCACGCTGCTCCTCGATTGTTTCGATACAGTGGGGCAGCAAGCCCTCGAGATTGAACTCCCGTCGTTCGCGCTCCGTGAAAGCGCTTCCTTTGTTTAACAAGGGAACTTCGAGCAGGACAGGACCTGCGTAGGGGATGTAGAGGGGACGCTTGGACTCAGCTTCAGGCATTGCCTTGCGATAGAAGATCGGCAGAACCTCAAAGCAAGCTGTTTCTAATGCTCAACATAAAAGCATATTATACTCAGACTTCTAATCATTAGGATAACTGCACAAAAAAGGCGGACCAATCGGCCCGCCTTCGGAAAGGGATCAAAAGCTAAAGGGATAGCTTATTTAGCGCACTTGACCGCTTGCTCGCGGATCAGCTTGAAGAAGTCATTTCCTTTGTCGTCCACCAGAATGAAGGCAGGGAAGTCTTCTACTTCGATCTTCCAGATCGCTTCCATACCGAGCTCTTCGTACTCGACGAGCTCAACCTTCTTAATGCTTTCCTGGGCCAAGATCGCCGCCGGTCCACCGATCGAACCGAGATAGAATCCTCCGTGAGCCTTACACGCATCGGTTACCTGCTGGCTGCGATTTCCTTTGGCCAGCATGATCATGCTACCGCCCGCGGCCTGGAATTGCTCCACATAGGAGTCCATACGACCCGCTGTAGTCGGACCAAAGCTTCCGGATGGCAGACCCTTTGGAGTCTTAGCCGGACCTGCGTAGTAGATCGGGTGATCCTTGACGTACTGAGGAAGCCCCTCGCCGCGATCGAGGCGTTCTTTCAATTTTGCGTGAGCAATATCGCGAGCCACGATGATGGTGCCCTTCAAGGACAAGCGAGTCTGAACCGGATACTGAGTCAGCTCCGCGAGGATCTCCTTCATCGGACGGTTGAGATCGAGTTCGATAACCTTCTTTTCCGCCTTAGCCTTGAAGGCTTCTGGAATGAAACGAGCGGGATCGCCTTCGAGTTGTTCGACCCAAAGACCGTCCTTGTTGATCTTCGCCTTGATGTTGCGGTCCGCGGAGCAGGAAACGCCTATACCTACTGGGCAGCTGGCTCCGTGGCGAGGCAGACGAATGATACGAACATCGAGGGCAAAGTACTTGCCGCCGAATTGAGCTCCGATTCCGCACTCCTTGGCGCGTTCCAAAATCTTGTTTTCCAACTCGATGTCGCGGAATCCACGGCCGAGGTCGTTGCCGGAGGTTGGCATGTTGTCCAAGTACTTCGTCGAAGCCAGCTTCACGTACTTGAGGTTCGCTTCCGCCGAAGTGCCGCCGATCACGAAACATAAGTGGTACGGTGGGCAAGCTGCCGTACCGAGGCTCATCATCTTCTCGACCAAGAAGCTCTCGAGTCGCTCCGGATTGAGCAGAGCCTTGGTCTCTTGGTAGAGGAAAGTCTTGTTGGCCGAACCTCCGCCTTTACAGAGAAACTGGAATTTGTACTCCGCCCCTTCGGTCGCATACAGGTCGATCTGAGCTGGAAGGTTAGTGCCAGTATTCTTCTCCTCGTACATGGAGATCGGAGCGGTCTGCGAGTAGCGAAGATTCTCGTTGGCGTACGTCTCGTAGATGCCTTTGGACAAAGCCTCCTCGTCGCAACCGTTGGTCCAGACTCGCTGGCCTTTTTTGCCCATCACAATTGCAGTCCCCGTATCCTGACAGAAGGGCAACACGCCTTGGGCCGAAACTTCGGCATTGCGGAGCAAGGTCAGCGCGACGTGGCGATCATTCTCGGACGCTTCTGGATCCTCAAGGATCGCTGCCACCTGCTTGAGGTGAGCCGGACGCAACATGAAGGAAACGTCGCGAATCGCCGTCTTCGCCAGGTAGGTAAGAGCGGCGGGGTCGACCTTTAGGATTTCCTGCCCTTCAAATTCGGAAACGGAAACAAACTCGTTAGTGAGGTGACGATATTCGGTGTCGTCCTTGCCCGTTTCGATGATGGGCTGGTACTTGAATTCTGGAGATGCCATGGGCGCCACCGTAAGAAACGTTCAGAATACCGCAAGCGCAGGATAATTAGTTCCGCTTATCATTAAGAAAACTGATATACCGCATCAGAGTATAGGAGCTGCCTTTTTAGGACTCTCAGAAAAAAGCGTGCTCAGACGCGAATTTAGGCCTCTTGGCAAAGTGACACAAATCGATCGATCACGCCTCCAAAAGAGCCATTGGTGAAGAAGATAACCAAAGTTTTCCCGTCCGAAGTACCGGCCAGGGATCGGAGAGCTCTGTAGAGGTCTTCGTTGTTTTCAAAAGCCTTTGCCTCCGTACCCGCTTCGCGCAAATCGGCCGCCAATGAACTCGTGTCCATTAGCTCAACCCCAACGCTATTGCCGCTTTTCACTGCCCCGATGTAGGCAAGGTCGGCATTGCTCAGAGCCTCGATAGTGGGAGCCCTCATGATCTCGAGACGGGAGGTATTACTGCGAGGCTCGAAACAAGCGACAATTTTCGTATCCGGGAATCGGCTACGCAACGCGGACAAAGTATCGCGTACCGCAGTGGCGTGATGCCCGAAGTCCTCGATAACGGTCAACCCCTTGCGCTCTACCCTAATTTGCTGACGTCGCTTCACGCCGCGGAAACCATCCAGCGATTTAAGATCAAAACCCAATGGATCCTCGGTTTGCGACAGAGCAGCTGCCAAACTGGCCATCGCCGCATTTCGAGCGTTAAAGAGTCCAGTTAAACGCCAATCAACAGATTGCCAAAGCTTGCCCTGCCAAAAGAGGTCGAAACGAGAACCTAGAGGCGTTGTCTCATAATTCCCGATACACAAATCGGAATTTCCTGACAACCCGACTCGATACACCGTGGTAAAATCTAGTTCTGAGAGAGAAAGAGCGTTTTCATCATCAGAGTTGACGAGTAAATACCCATTGGAAGGGATGAGTCGCAACAGATGAGAGAAGGTTCGTTTAACGTCCTGCAAATCCCGGAAGATATCGGCGTGATCAAACTCGAGATTATTGAGCACCACGATGTTAGGTAAGTAATGGATAAACTTGCTTCGCTTGTCGAAAAAAGCGCTGTCGTACTCGTCTCCTTCGATCACAAAAGCACCTCCGTCTTGACCTACCGACCAGCCTTTTTCGGGGTCAAGCGGAGCTCCACCAATCATGTATCCAGGATTTGCATTCGCTTGCTCTAGCAAAAACGAAGTCAGAGCGGTGGTGGTCGTCTTTCCATGGGTCCCTGTTATGACGATATTTCTTCGCTTGCTCAGTACATGACGTAGAATCACCTCTGGCAGGGAAGCGTAATCAATCGAACGGCTCTGCAACAGGAATTCGACTTCCTCATTCCCTCGGGAGTATGCGTTTCCCACTACAACGAGATCTGGATCCAACTCACGAAGACGATCGGCGCTGTAGCCTTGCATGATTTCGATTCCAGCCTCCTCCAGCAGGGTGCTCATGGGAGGGAAAACCGCTTGGTCACATCCCATGACCTCATGCCCCATCGCTCGCAAAAGCAAAGCCGCATTGCCCATAGCTGTTCCTGCAATTCCCAGAAAGTAGATCCGCATGGCGGCGATGTGAAAAGAGCATGAGGGTGATTGCGACTCTAAACTATGAGTCCTCAGCCATAAGCTCGATCTAGCGAGGCTCGCCAAAGAATGGAACAGAGGTTGCCATTGCGAATCGGTACCTCTATGCGAATCAAAAAATGACACCTCCGTGTAATGAGCGAGATGCAATCCAAAAGACATGATCAGTCCCCCGTAATCGACGTACACCAGACGCTCGTGGAGAGAACTCGATCCGTCCACGAAGCCCTGCACCGGCATCCGATTCTCAGTCAGCTAATGAGACCAGATCTGGACCTCAAGACATACCAGAAAGTCCTTGTCGCCTACCACGGGTTTTTCAGCTCAGCGGAGCAGAGGCGGACTGAGCTGGCCGTTTGGGAGGAGTTCTCTCTGGAGCTCGCGGCCTCTCGACTCGAAGAGGACCTACAGCAGTTGAAGATCAATACGGATCAGTCTCCCGAACCAGACTTCGACTGGATGGACAATAAGCTCGCTGCCCTAGGCTGTTGCTACGCCTTGCACGGTTCTCGCCACGGAGCGGTCATCATCGAAAGGAGAATTGCCACCTCCCTTCCCGATGCGCCCAGACGTTTTTTCGAATTGGGCCCAGATCCCGAGCAATGGACTCGACTAAAGGAGAATCTTCAAAGCCAAGCATCCACCCCCAAAGGCTTTGAACAATTGGCCCGTGGTGCCCAAAAGACTTTTGAACAATTAGGCCAATGGGTCTCGGCGATCTAGCCGATCTGCATCAAAAATAGAATTCAGATACGACCAAACCTCGAGACCAACCAAAGTCTCGAGGCTACGTGGGAGAGAGTCGTATTGTTTAGAGGAGCGTAAGCTCATCTGCCTATATTAAACGGCGGGACTCTGAGTTCCTTTACCAAAATCCGGAAAATACCTCCGCAGACCGGGCCTCAACTCACCGACATAGGATCGACGTCGAAGATCTGAACCACGTCTTTGGGAAACGGAATTTCCGCTTCCACGGCTTTTAGATCTCGCATCAAGGCGCTTACATTCTGAGTGAAATACCAGATGTGGAAGCGGTACTGGTCCTTCATCTTCTCGATCGAGCAAGGAGTCGGCCCGCGCATTTCGATCTTGCCGCCAACTCTGGCTTCCAGCTTTCGAGCGAATTGCTCAGCGAAAAACATGGCCTTGTCTGCATTTCGGCTGCGAAAGACCTGTCGAACCAAATGCCGAAACGGAGGATACTGGAATTGCTCGCGGGACTCGATTTCCACTTCCAGAAAAGCATCCACCTCCCCGCGCCTGGCGAATTGGATCGGCTCGGCGTGCGGGGTAAAGGTTTGCACCACCACCTCTCCAGCCAAGTCGCCGCGTCCCGCCCGTCCCGAAACTTGCACCAAAAGCTGAAAGGTTCGCTCGTTGGCCCGAAAGTCTGGTACATGCAGAGACAGATCCGCGTCCACCATTCCAACCAAAGTCACGTTCGGAAAATCTAATCCTTTGGCGATCATCTGAGTTCCCACCAACAAATCGATTTTTCCCTTTCGGAAGTCTCCTAAGATCTCTCGAAACAGATGTTTCTTCCCCATCGTGTCCGTATCGATTCTGACAATACTAGCTTTGGGTAAGATGCTCTTCACCACATCCTCGATACGTTGCGTGCCAGAACCCTTACCACGAATCTGATCACTGTTGCACTCAGGACAACGCCACGGAGGCTCTGCCTCATGACCACATAGGTGACATTTGAGGGTGTTGTCGCTACGGTGAAAGGTCATAGGCAGGCTGCAGTGTTTGCATTCCTCCACATGGCCGCACTCGTTGCACAACATGGTCGAATTGTAGCCACGCCGATTGATAAACAGGATACTTTGCTCACCCTTTTCCCAACGGTCGCGCAGCTTTTGGGCAAGCAAGGAACTGATCGTAACCGGTTTTCGGGTACGCATCATCTCGATCCGCATATCCACGATATGCATCATGGGGAGCTGACGATCATCGATACGCTTGGTCAAGCGATCCACCTTATACTTCCCAAGCTTTACGTTGCGATAGGTTTCTAGCGAAGGCGTCGCGCTACCCAATACACAAACCACTTGCTCCAGATAAGAACGGTAAACGGCTACGTCTCGTCCATGATAGCGAGGGCTCTCATCTTGCTTAAAGGCCGGCTCATGCTCTTCGTCTACAATAACTAAACCAAGTTTCTCCAAAGGAGCGAAGACCGCGGAGCGAGCCCCTACCACAACGCGAGCAGTCCCGTTGGCCAAAGCCATCCAGGCATCCAAGCGCTCCCCATCCGAGAGGCTGCTGTGCCAAACCACCGCATGAGCATCTTTGTGCTCGGTGAAGCGAGAACGCAAACGCCCCACTGTTTGCGGCGTTAGGGCGACTTCGGGGACTAGGAAGAGTACGCTCTTACCCGCTCGGAGGGCTTCCTCCATCGCCGCAATGTAGACCTCCGTTTTACCAGAGCCAGTAACTCCGTAAAGCAAGTGGGTCGCGAACTTTCCAGCTTTCAAGCTAAGCGAGATGCTGTCTACACAAGCAGATTGCTCTTCATTCAAGACGATCTCCTGCTTGGAGGCGTATTCCACGTCCCCGAGTTCGTCGTCGTACGCGACTCGCTCGACCTTGCGAGATTCCTCGACGATAAAACCCTTTTTCAAAAGACCATTGTAAGCGGCCGGGGAGGCGCCGAGACGGCTAAGCACCAGACTCTTTTTCTGGGCGCGAAATTGTTGAGCCAAAAACTGGTAGAGCTCAAATTGTTTGGGAGCCTTACGCTCCAAGTTTGCCAAAGACTCCGAATCCACGGACTTGTTCGCGGAAACGTACTTGTCGCTCTTGGCCTTCATACCCTGACGTACCGGACCGGGTATCATTGTCTCCAATACGTTTTGGATACTCGCTCCATAGTACTGACGCAGCCAAGCGCCTAGCTTGAGCAATTCCGGCGTCATGATTGGAGTCGGATAAACCAGGTCCAAAACAAGCTTCAGTTGCATCAAGGAAACTTCCGGCTCGCAGTCCTTTTCCACGATCAAGCCTATGACCTGACGTCTCCCAAGCGGAACTCTGACCAGCGAACCAGGTTGCGCCATGTCCTCCATCGAAGCTGGCAATCGGTAGTGCAGCGGACGATCGAATCCGGACATCAGCCACACGCAAACCACTGTCGTATCGAGACTCATCGGGCTGAATAATCCTCGTCCCTTATCGGTTGACAGTTATTGAGATTGTATTGAGATTCGAGCACGTGACGATCGACGACTGCAGAGAAAAGTTCAAAAGCTTCTTGGTAAAGCACAACTTGCGCATGACCGGCCAACGCATGGCAATCTTCGAAGCGGTCTTCAAGGAAACCTCTCATTTCACCGCGGAGGAGCTACTGGACAAAGCAAGGGAGATCGACCGCACCGTATCCCGCGCGACCGTCTACCGTTCTTTGCCAATCCTAGTGGAGAGCAACTTAGTTCGAGAAGTAGACATAGGCTCCAGCACTATGTACTACATGCCCAACACGGAGGAGGACCCTCACAAGGCCCAAGTAATCTGCAACGATTGCCAGAAAATCTTCGAGATCAGCGCCCCTTTTCTGCAGTGGTACGGGAACAGCGTTTCGAGCAAACTAGGCCTTACCCCCATTAGCCAACGACTCCAGGTGACCGCTTCTTGCGAAGAGCTCCGGGCCACAGGGGTCTGCAAAAAAGGCAACGATCAGGGAGAATAGTTTCCCCGATCGCCTTGCCAGAAATGAAGAAGGGAGCCGGTTCCCACAAACCGACTCCCCTATTCACTAGATAGAGAACCTGATGTCTCTTTTCGCGAGGTACCAGCTCGCCTGAAATAGTCTTCCTACCAGTCTGCCTTGAGGCGAACGAGACGCTTTTGTGATTCGCTATGACCTTGGCGAGCCGCTTTGCGGTACCAATCGATAGCCGAAGTCTTATCGCGGTCGATACCTTCGCCCTTTTCGAACATGGAGCCTAGGCTGTACTGAGCGACTGCGTCTCCATTGGCCGCGGCCTTCTTGTACCAAACGGCGGCCATATCGAGCTTACCATTCTTCGAGTCGCCACGGTCGTAGTAAAAGGAAGCGATCGTACGCATAGCCTTGGAGTGTCCGGCATCGGCAGCCTTCGTTAGCCAATCGATTCCGTATTCCTCGCTGTGCATGACGCCTTTACCGTAAAGAAATGCCAGACCAACCTGATATTGGGATTCCATGTCCTCCTTCTCAGCTGCCCGCGAAAACCAATCAAATGCCTTCTGCTCACTGGCAGTAACGCCGATTCCCTTCTGGAAAACTCGTCCGAGGTTACGATAGGCGGGCACATAGCTTAATTCTGCCGCACTGCGATACCACAGTAGAGCTTTGCTGATGTCTTGATCGATGCCCCAACCGTTTTCGTAGCATTCCGCCAAAGCGTTTTGGGAGTAAGGATTACCTTGCTCGGCGGCGATTGAGAACCACTCCGCCGCGGAAGCGAAATCGCGCTCACCTCCCATCGCATCACGGGCCATGGAACCGATTACTGGCAATGAAGCGGTGAATCCGAGCTCAGCAGCACGCTGGAAATATTTTCTTGCGGTATCGAAATCCCGAAGCTCTTCAGGTCCATAAAAACGTAGCTTCGCGAGATTGTGCAGCACCACTGGATAATCTGAGCGCAAGGCAAGGGCTTTCTCGTATTGGAGAATAGCGCTGGCTGGCTTGCCGTCGGCTTCTAGGGCGCGACCAAGCTGAGCGTAAAAACGGGATTCTTCCGGATATTCATCGATCGCCTTCAGACAGGCCGCAGCCGCAGCTTTCGGATCGAGATCCGCACTCTCCACCGGCTCGACCACCGCGAACTCATCGTCCGGGATAGCAGAAAGCGGGTCAGCTTCCATCTCAGGCGCAAACTGGCGAACCAAAGCATCCATGCCCACCACCACATCGTCGGAATCAAAAATTGCAGTGTAGGAACCATCTTCCACGGAAATAACTTCACCTGAACCCACTTCGCGTCGCTTTCCATCTTCCTGGCTGAAAGCCAAGACCAACTCACCAACGGAAACTTCGGACTCGCCTTCGATCGCGACCGTGTAGGCACCGGTTTCAAGGTTGCTGGCCGTTATTTCGCCATTCACATCTGCGAATGAGCTCTGGAGGGTGGAAACGGACATTACCGTCAAAAAGGTTCCTAGTTTACTGGCGACGTTTTTCATGTTTATCGGATGGGGAAGTAAGTTCGACTCGTGACATTAAGCGTTTCCTCAAACCGTCCCAAAGGACAGCAGAGGCGTATGTGCTATTTAATATCGGTGCAACGCATCCGGAATTCGCCCTGTTCTCCTCAAAAATGGAATTTTCTAAGGTTTTCAGAGGACAGGCTTCACGGGTCTTTGAGTACTTATACGCTAGCGTTAAGTGTTAAACGACAACAACTAGAGAATCCGGCACCCAAAAGCCCCAAGGCGTTTCCTAGGGCTTCCACCAACTCCAGAAACCGCCACTAACCAACTTTCAAGCACAAGCTTGATTCGAGACCCGATTCAGATAACTGTAGCCCGCTTTATGTCACAGGTACGCGTAAGATTCGCCCCCAGCCCAACAGGCTCCACCCACATAGGCACCGCTCGCACAGCGCTCTTCAATTGGTTGTACGCTCGCAAGACCGGCGGCACCCTCGTCCTCCGCATCGAAGACACCGATAAGGAGCGCAACACCGAAGCCGCCCTGCAAGAGCTTCTCAACGGACTTAAATGGCTTGGCCTAAACTGGGACGAAGGTCCGGAAGTCGGAGGCGATTTCGGCCCCTACTTCCAAAGCCAGCGAGGGGATATATACCAGGACTACCTCAAAAAACTCCAGGACGCTGGCCGTGCCTACGAGAAGGACGGCGCGATCTACTTCAAACTCGAAGGCGAACGCTACACCGAGTACGACGACTACCACAAAGCGGAGGTCGAAAAGGTACGCACCGAGCCAGTCGTCATCGAAGATGTGATTCGAGGCAACGTAACCCGACGCGAAGAACGGGATTTCGTAATCGTACGCTCAAACGGCGACCCGTCCTTCCATTTCGTAAATGTCGTGGATGACATAGCGATGGGAATCACACACGTGCTTCGAGGCGAAGACCATTTGCCCAATACGTCCAAGCACGTGGAGCTATTCAAGGCGTTTGGCGTCAAGCCGCCCGTCTACGCTCACATGTCCATGATCCTCAAGGACCCAGCCCATGGAAAAGGGAAAATGTCCAAAAGAGACAAGGGAGCTTTGATCGAAGAATACCAACAACGGGACTTTCTTCCAGAAGCGGTGGTCAACTTCATCGCCTTGCTCGGTTGGGCTCCCAAGGATGACCAAGAAGTTCTTTCGGTAGACGAGTTGATCGAGCGTTTCGACATCGCGGACCTGCAAAAGGCGGGGGCCCGGTTCGACGAAAAGAAGATGTCCCACATCAACTTCGAACACATGAAGCGTTTGCCCATCGAGCGCTACCTGCCGCCCGCAGTCAGCGCCCTTGGAAAAGCTGGCCTCGTGAACGACGAAACCGATCAGGAGTACCTCCGCAAGGTCCTCGAACTGTGCCAACAAAAGATCAATAGCTTCGAAGATCTGCCCTCCTTCTCTGCTTACTTCTTCACCGACGACTACTCCGTAGATCCGAAGGTTGAGAAAAAGCTACTCAAACGAAAAGATGCTGCCGAACGTATCCAAGAAGTAATACCCGTGCTTGAGAATTTGGAATCTTTTGATGCCATTACCCTGGAACGCGGCATCCAAGCTTTGGCAGACGAAAAAGATCTCAAGATCTTCGCGTGGTTCCCTCTTCTCCGTTTCGCTGTAAGTGGAGTCGGAGGAGGTCCGGACCTACTTCCCATGCTAGAGACGCTAGGCCAGGAAACAGTTGTCTCCCGCTTAAAAAAATTATCAGCGAGCCTCTAAACCTCGTACCCACATATTCATGACAGAAGAAAAACCTTCGAATTTCATTCGCGACTTCATCGACGAGGAGCTCGCCGCCGGTAAACACAGCCAAATCGTTACACGTTTTCCACCAGAACCCAACGGCTACCTCCATATAGGCCACGCTTTCGCGATCGGTGTTTCCTACGGCATCGCCAAGGACTACAACGGAAAGTTCCACCTTCGTTTTGATGATACCAATCCTGAAAAAGAGGAAACCGAATACGTAGAGGCGATCAAGGAAGACCTACTTTGGCTCGGAGCAGACTGGGGAGAAAACCTCTTCTTCGCCTCCGACTATTTCCAGCAACTCTTCGATTGGGCGATCCTACTCATCGAAGAGGGCAAAGCCTATGTGGACGATTTAACTCCATCGCAAATGCGCGAGTACCGTGGTTCGCTCACCGAGCCGGGACAAGACTCCCCCTACCGCACGAGAACTCCAGAAGAAAACCTCGCACTCTTCAAGGATATGGCAGCCGGCAAGTTCCAAGAAGGCGAGAAGGTTCTCCGCGCTAAAATAGACATGGCACACCCGAACATGAACATGCGGGATCCTGTGCTCTATCGTATCCTAAAGGCGGATCATCACCGCACTGGAGACAAATGGAAGATCTACCCTTCCTACGACTTCACCCACGGACAGAGCGACGCTATCGAAGGCATCACGCACTCGCTATGCTCCTTGGAGTTCGAATACCATCGCCCGCTGTACAACTGGTTTATCGAAAACCTTCCGGTTCCCCACAAACCGAGACAAATCGAATTCGCGCGCTTAAACGTTGAATACATTGTAACCAGCAAGCGAAAGCTACTCCAATTGGTTAACGAAAAGCATGTCCATGGATGGGACGATCCACGCATGCCAACCATCGCAGGACTTCGCCGCCGGGGCTACACTCCCGACGCATTGAAGGAATTCTGCGAGAGAGCCGGTGTCGCGAAGCGCGAACGTGTAAACGAATACGCCTTGCTCGAATACTGTCTCCGCCAAGATCTAGAGGGCAAAGCGATCCGACGCATGGCCGTGCTCGACCCCTTGAAAGTTGTTATCACCAACTTCCCGGAGGAAACAGAATTCTACGAGGGCCCGAACCACCCAGCCGATGAAGATAGAGGATCTCGTAAAGTGCCTCTAACAAGAGAAATCTATATCGAAAGGGATGACTTCATGGAGGATCCTCCTCGCAAGTTTTTCCGTCTTGGCCCAGGACGCGAGGTTCGCCTTCGCTACGCATGCTACATTACCTGCACAGATGTTATCAAAAACGATGCGGGTGAAATCATAGAGTTGCACGCCACATTTGATCCGGAATCCCGAGGAGGCTCGACTCCCGACGGCCGCAAGGTAAAGGGTACGATCCACTGGGTAAGCGCTACGGAGAATGTAGAATTAGAAGCCCGCCACTACGAACAGTTGTTCACGAAAACGGACCCGAATGAAGTAGAGGAAGGCCAGACCTTCTTAGACAACCTAAACCCGAATTCGGAAACAATCCTGAAGTGCTACGGCGAACCTGAACTTGCGAACGCCGTAGTCGGAGAGCCAATACAATTCGAACGAAAAGGTTACTACGTTCTTGATTCCGACAGCAGCCCAACGCAGCTCTCCTTTAATCGTTCAGTAGGGCTTCGGGATAGTTGGAATAAAAAACAGGGCAAATAATCCCATTCCCAAATAACAGCGAGGATTCGCTGTCTACATATTTGAATACAAGAAACCCGCGGACAAAAGTCCGCGGGTTTCGAGTGAAAGAAAACTAGATCGACCTAGTTACGGAAAATTAGATGGAGGCCTTTGCGGTCTCTACGGAGTCGCAGAATTTCCAGTCTTTGGATTCTTCGAACTTCTTGCTCTCTTCGATCACCACGTCGTTACCAGTCAGCGCATATTTTAGGCTGAGATCGCGACAGGTCTTCATGGAGTGCAAGAGAAGCTTGATGAGATCCATATTGAGGGAAGAGACACCTTGCGCATCGAAGATAATCTTCGAGATGCCAGAGTTTACCGCCTCACTTGTCTTGGCCTTGAGATAGGTGCTGACTTCGTTAACGACAGAAGCGTTACAGGTCTTGGGGAGCTTCACTGTCATATAGCCTTCTCCCATTTCGAAGTACTTGCCGGATGCATCCAAATTAACCGCCTTGCCTACCTTGTTTTCGAATTCTTCGAAATCGATTGGCTTATGGATAATCGTGCTAAATCCAGCTTGCTGAGCTCTTGCTTGCTCTTCTACCGCGGTCTTCACCGACAAACCAAACAACGGAATATACTTCGTCTTGGCGTTGGAGCGAATGATGCGGAACAAAGTAATGGCTGCGTCTTCCGGTAGCGAGAGACTGATTACGATACAGTCTGGGATCTTCTTTTGGCAGAAGTCGATCGCCTCACCTGTGGAAGACACACCGTGGATGTTCCAAGGAGTGTGAGCGACACCCTCCTTGACCTGATTGATAATAGCGGGCTTGTCGTCGACAACGAGGATGTCGATTGGATCGTCGATTTTCTTCTGCACCGGTTCCGCTTCACCAGCAGGACGCAGATCCACTACGCGGCTAACTTTGTCGACCAAAACGTCTTCCTTGAAAGGCTTAACGATATAGTCACGTACTCCGATCTTAGCGATCTTCATCACGTTCTCTCGGCCCGCTTCCGCCGTCAACATGATGACAGGGATCGCTTTGAGAGCTGGATCGGACTTGAGCTTGGTCAACATTTCGACGCCATCCATGACGGGCATGGTGATGTCGAGCAGGATGATGTCGGGATTAACCTTCGCCGCCATGGCTAGGCCTTCGACACCATTCTGCGCCTCTGTGATTTCGCAGTCGAAGCCCTTGAAGGACTTCTTCACGATAATTCGGACGGTCTTTGAGTCGTCTACTGTTAGGATTTTTAAACGCATGGTGGGAGATCAGTTTTCTTCTTTCATGAGGACGTCGATTACGAAGGACCGGCCCCCGCAATCGAACTTGAAAATGCGACGCAATGCGACTTCAGCCGGCTCGATAGAGAAATTGGAGCCTCTGAGGATGGAAGGAATAGTCATCCGGCATTCGTAGCCTTTGTTGCTGAGATCGTTTTTGAAGGTACCAACTATCATGTTCGTCAACTCACCGATGGCGTCGTTCACGAGCTCATGGTCGTCGGTTCCTATTTCGTGCTCCTCCATATCGAGAAGGCTACAGGTCGCTTCCATTGCGAGCGGAAGCTCCATAAAGATATAGATGATGCCGGTAAGGTTGCCTAGGAAGCCGACGGTTCCTGCGATCATCGGCATGCTCGCGTCGACCGGGAGCTGGATCCCTTCAGGATGATTGTCCTCGTCGATCTTGATCACTTCCTGAATCGTCGTTGAACGATTGAGCATAGTGCTGAAAACACTATCGATGGCGTTCTTCGCTAGAGCTTCGAGCTCGTCATCTTTGATGGGGAATGTCTGCTGCATGGGAAAAGATATATCGGGTGCTCTGTATATATCGTTCCGCATATCCAAAGGTTTAGGACCAATTGGTGCGCCTTTTTGTTAAAAAAGCGTAGATCGGAAGCTCCTCCCCTCTAAAGTTGTCCTAAGCCCGCGAAAAACTACTTGAGAAGCCAAAACAAGCTTCAGGACTCAGGCGAATCCCGGATCAATCCTCGCCAGGAATAAACTCTCCGTCGGAACGGTATGCAGAAATCTTATTTCTCAGGGTACGGATGCTGATTCCCAGCAGTTTCGCCGCTTGAGTCCTGTTACCATCGGTGGATTCCAAAGTGGCTAGGATATGTTTCTTCTCCACCTCTTCGAGCGGTATAGGCCCTTCTGTAGCCCCGACAGCCGAAGATTGCTCTGCGGCAGATTTTTCCACAGCAGGCGGTGGAGCGACTTGAGCTGGGGGAGCTTCGTAGTAAGGGCTGCTCGGAGCCACTGGAGGCGGCGGTGGAGGAGTATGGTGATAGCCTCCTCCGTACGGCGCACTTGGCATGTTAGAATTCTCAGAATGCCCATAGCTATGCGCTACTGGCGGAGACGATACATTCGTCGGCATCAAAAACAACCCCAAGTGGCCCTGTCCTATCGGATGGCCGGACTCAGCCAAAATAACCGCGCGTTCAATAGTGTTTTGTAGCTCACGGACGTTGCCTGGCCATGGATGTCTCTGAAGTGCAGCGATCGCCTCGGCATCGAAGCCCTTGATCTGCTTGCCGTGCTTGCGAGCGAAGCTTTGAGCGAAATTCTTTGCGAGCAAAACAACATCCCCTTCCCGATCCCGCAAAGGAGGGACTTGGATCGGAAACACATTCAAGCGGTAGTACAAATCCTGGCGAAAGAGACCACGCTCGACGCTTTCCGCTAGATTACGGTTAGTCGTAGCGATAACCCGCACGTCGACCTTGATGGTCTTATTGCCGCCCACACGCTCAAATTCCCGCTCTTGCAGCACCCGAAGGAGCTTCGCCTGAACCTTAGGGGAAATCTCGCTGATTTCATCTAACAAAATGGTACCTCCATCCGCCAGTTCGAAGCGGCCTTCGCGACGCTGAGTGGCTCCCGTGTACGCCCCTTTCTCGTGACCAAAGAACTCGCTTTCGATCAACGACTCAGAAATCGCCGCGCAATTCACCCGAATGAACGGAGCGCTCTTGCGGGAACTGCACCGGTAAAGCTCGTTGGCTACTAATTCCTTACCCGTACCGTTCTCGCCACAAATTAAAACCGTGGCTTCGGTCGGCGCCACTTTGCTGATGATATCCTTCAGCTGATTGATGAATCCACTCTTGCCAATCAATTCACCGCTCACCGTGGATTCGCTGGCCAGAAATTGGTTCACCTTAACCAATTGCCTGTAATCACGGGCCTTCTTGATCAGAACGTCGATCTGGGAGGAGGAAAATGGCTTGATGATGTAGTCGAAAGCGCCCGATTGCATGCACTTGACCGCCGACTCCACGGTCCCGTAGCCAGTAATGATCACCACCAAGGGCGGATTTTGCATGCTCGCCACACGTTCCAAAAGCTCAGTACCGTTTCCATCGGGCAAATGGACATCGACAAAAAGCAGGTCATATTCGTCTTTTGCCAGATGTTGATCGGCCTCGCCCAGCGTCCCAACGCTGCAGACCGAGAAACGTTTTCTCCTCAGCTGCTCCTCCAAGGCTTTGCGAATGACAAGCTCATCATCTAGGATGAGGATTCTTTCCAAGGACATATCGTGGGATCGAAAAGTGGGTTCTGCAGATTAATTAAGAGTAAAAACGCTGATCGGAGCGCCTTGAAGATGAATAAGATAGCAACTTAGAAGAGGATTGAAACAAATACGAAAGCATAAATTGTAAAAGGAAATTCAAAGAGTACCATAATACGCTCTCCTCTTCGCGCAAACACGCCCCATCGTTTCAATTCCAACAACTTTCGAAGTTTCCTCTCTAATCCACATGCTCGAAGGCAAAACCATACTCATCACCGGCGGCACGGGCTCATTCGGGAAACGCTGCTGTCTCGAAATCCTTAAGGAAGGCAAAGCGGCTAAGATCATCATCCTTTCAAGAGACGAGCTGAAGCAGTACGACATGTCGACGGATCCCGCCTTCTCAGCGAGCAACATCCGCTACTTCATCGGTGACGTCAGAGACAAGGATCGATTGATTCGGGCTATGACAGACGTGGATTACGTCATCCATGCCGCTGCCTTGAAACAAGTACCCGCCGCCGAGTACAACCCACACGAGTTCATCAAGACCAACATCAACGGAGCGATGAACGTAGTGGATGCGGCAATCGCCACAGGAGTGAAAAAGGTCATCGCCCTTTCAACTGATAAGGCAGTCAATCCGATCAACCTCTACGGAGCCACCAAACTCTGCTCCGATAAGGTTTTCATTTCCGCGAACAACTATTCGGGAAAAAGCGGAACACGCTTCGCCGTGGTTCGCTACGGAAACGTGATCGGCAGCCGCGGGTCCGTTATCCCGCTTTTCCTGAAGCAGAAGCAACTCGGAACCGTGACGATAACCAAGCCGGAAATGACGCGTTTCGTCATTGGACTCGGAGCCGGGGTGAGATTCGCGCTTCGTTCGCTTGCCGATATGGTTGGCGGAGAAATTTTCATACCCAAAATACCCAGCTGCTCGATTGGCGACCTGGCCAAAGCGGTCGCCCCAGACGCCAAGATCGACATTATTGGCCTGAGGCCGGGCGAAAAGCTACACGAAGCCATGGTACCGGCAGACGAGGCACTAATGACTACCGAGCAAAAGGATCGCTTCGTCATTCACCCGACTCAACCTTACTGGAACTACACCGGCAAAGAAGTGCACAAAGGGAAAAAATGCCCAGAGGGCTTCAGCTACTCGAGCGATACAAACGAGGAGCAACTTTCGATAGAACAGATACAATCGCTGATCGAACGCTACCAACAGCAGACCATAGACTAAGTCGCGAATGAACCTGCTTGATCGCATCCTTGATCCCGACAAAGCGCCGGCGATCGTAGCCGAGCTATCAGGAAACCATAACAACTCCTACGAGACGGCCAAGGACATCATTAAGGCTGCCTCGGATGCCGGAGCGCACGCTGTAAAACTGCAGACCTATACTCCGCAGAGCATTACGCTCGATAGCGATCGAGAAGAGTTTGTCGTTCAAGAAGGACTCTGGAAAGGGCGGCGACTCCACGACCTCTATCAGGAAGCATGCACTCCCTACGAGTGGCACAAACCTCTGTCGGAATACGCCAGAGACCTTGGTATCGAATTATTCAGTACACCCTTTGATGAAAAGGCGGTAGACTTTCTGGAGAGCGAGATCCAACCCCCGCTTTATAAAGTTTCCTCTTTCGAACTCACCCACCTTCCCCTCCTCAAGCACATCGCCCAAACTGGGAAGCCAGTCGTCTTGAGCACTGGAATGGCCAGCCTTCAGGAAATCGAAGAGGCCGTACACACGCTTCGCTCGAACGGAACGGAAAACCTAGTCTTACTAAAATGCGTATCCGCATATCCCAGCGAAGCAAAAGGGTTCAACCTACGCTCCATGGCAGCGATGGGGCAAACGTTCAAATGTCCTTCCGGATTATCAGATCACACTTTGAGCAATGAGATAGCGGTAGCCTCAGTCGCGCTAGGGGCACGATTAATTGAAAAACACGTCACCGACTCTCGCAAGCAAGGAGCCATCGACTCAGGTTTTTCACTGGAACCGAGCGAGCTCTCCGAGCTGGTACAAGCCACCAAAAGAGCACATGAAGCGCTGGGATCTCCAGAAATAAGAGGTAGTTCCCAAGACGAGAAACAAACCCACTTTCGCCGCTCTATCTACGCCAGCGCGGACATCGAAGCAGGCGACACCTTTACGACCGAAAACCTGCGAATCGTTCGCCCGTCGCTTGGCCTACCTCCCAAATACTGGGAGGAAATTTTGGGCAAAAAAGCTACGAGACAGATTCCATTCGGCCATCCCCTAAATCCGAAAGATTTGTAGCTTAAGTATCACTCGGTGCACTTGTGCCGGTGCAGGCTCAAGACTACATCGCACACTCGGGAACAACCCATGGCATCGATTTTTGAATACACCTTACGCTCCGTACACAAGGCCAGCTCCAGCTTTTGGGCAAGCTCATCGACAACAGGCTCACCATCTCCACAATAACAAATTGGTTGCTTCCAGTAGCGTTCAACCTTTTTGGCAGTCGCCATTTGATTGTCCACCACGCTCAAGCCCACAAACGGCAAGCGAGTAGCCGCCGCTTCAAATAAGCTCGAACCACATGCGAAAACTCCTAGATCGCAATGGCTCATCCACCAAGCCACTTCGCTAGCATTCAACTTGCTCAGCACCCTTAGATCCGAAAAAGAGCTTCGAAAAATTTCGGCGTGCCTAGGCTCGTTCGTGACCACGACGGGTGAAAGCTCGCAAGTAGACACCTTGCTCAAGGCAGTCATAACCTGTGGTAAATAGCCAAACGGATCCGTCCCACCGAGCATGACAAGCACTCGCTTAGAGTCCGAACCAAACGGATCCATTTTTTCGATTAATTTCGGTCTAAATGCGGCTCGAACGAGTGCATAATCCTCTCCAAGCAACGATGTCCCTGCTTCGTAGGAGGCTTTCGTAAGACCAATCTCCGAATTTACCACGAAATCGAAACCTGCCATGGATCGATTCCCCATATCGTCCGTAGCTCCCACAACCCCACCGGCATTGGTGGTCCTCCATTTTTCGGCCACCTCCGCTAGCTCCGTTTGCGGAGTATACATCTCATCAATAAAAAGAACGTCTGCCATGCTATCGCTTCCAGCGACTCCAGAAAACGTCTCTCGTACATCTTCAGGCAAAGCATCAAAGTCACCTTCTCCCCAAAGCAGAGTAGCCCATCCTCTGGATTGAAATTCGCTAGCCAAAGCAGAACTCCTGACAACATGGCCCCAGCCGTGCTTCCCACCATAAGAACATTTGAAAATTATGGATCCTTTAGCAGGCGCGTTCATTTCTCCAGGAATCGCCTCAGGCACTCGATAACATATTCTTGTTCTTCGTCTTTCAAAGCCGGGAAGAGCGGCAAACTTAAGCAGGTCGAATAGAACGACTCAGCACCAGGCAAAAAAGCATCTACGAATTCCTTGTAGTAGCTATGTCGATACACCGGCATGTAGTGAACCTGAACCTTAACGTTATGCTCATGAAAGAAACGGTAAGCCGCGTCGCGCTCTTCTGATTCCGAAAAATGAATCACGAAAAGGTGGCGAGCCGAAAGATGATCCTGACTCGCTATTCGAATCCTATCTGAAAACGGAAACTCAGAAAATGCAGTTTGGTAGCGAACCGCTAAATCTCGACGCCTCTGCAAGAAGCTTGGCAGGCGAGCCAATTGGCTTACTCCTAAGGCCGCTTGCAAATCTGTCATCCGGTAATGGTAGCCCAACTCAGTTTGATTGTAGAGCCACGCTTCCCTACGTTCGATGCCGTGTGAGCGAAGCTTACGAATTCGGTCCGCCAGGGTCTTATCGTTCGTTAGGACGGCCCCCCCTTCTCCACTGCAGATATGTTTCACCGGGTGGAAGCTCAAGATCGCCGCATCCGAATGTTCACAAGACCCGCTTCGGCAACCACCAGAATATTCGGCTCCCAAACTATGGGCTGCATCTTCCACCACGAAACTCCCAGATTTCTTCGCGAGCCGAGCAATTTCAGCGAGATCCGTAACCGCACCCGAGTAGGAAACTGGAAGCATTACTTTAACCGATGGATCGCTTTCTAGGCAATTTTGGAACTCGCGAGGCCCAGCGATTCCGCTCTTCGCATCCACATCGCAAAAGCGCGGTGAGGCTCCTACGTAGCGCAGGCAATTAGCAGTCGCAGCGAAGGTAATAGCTGGCACAATCCCAACATCACCTTCTTCAACACCTAGGCCTAGGCAACTTAAGTGCAGGGCGGCAGTTCCACTCGAAACCGCAATCGCATAGCGGGCTCCAGTGACTTCGCAAAGGGCCGATTCGAAGCGATCCACCCGAGGGCCTTGAGCAACAAATTCCGACTTCAGAGCTTCGACCACCGCAGCTATGTCCGAGTCGTCGATACTTTGCCTGCCATAGGGTATGGGAATGGGATGCGGTGAAAATTCCACGTATTGATATTCTCTATACGCCTGATACCTAGGCCTTATCCTTCAGTGTCCCTTTCACGACAGAGCGATCAATCGCCGCTCCATACAAATTGCGTAGCTTGGCGGCAGATAGGGAATTTTGTGAGAGCTTTTTAAACTCGCTCCTGTTTTTGGAGAGCTTAGCGGTGAGCGCCTCTGCGTTTGCCTTTTCCTGTTCTAAAAGAGAATCGATTCGACCTGAAAACGTTTGTTTCTCTTCCTCGCTAGGAAGATCTTCGAGTTTGGAGAGTGCTTCAGCGACTTTGGCTTTTTTAGACTGAACCTTAAGCATCTCCTCGAAGTCACCATCCTTCAGGCAGGTTGTTTCCTTACGGGTAAAATCCTCGTAAGCTGCGAGCAGTGCCATGCGTCGACTCAATTGGGCGGACATGGAGAGAAAGTGTATTCACAATTGCGATCACGCAAAGCGAAAAATTGGCCAGCGAAACCAGCTTGGCCATATGAACGATCAGCGGCGCTCTAAGCGCGCAAGGAAAGTCCGCCGCCAACACCAGCACTCAAGTTAGCGGGAGCTGGAGTCGAAGGAGCCGTTTGCTTGCTTAAAGCCTCCGCCCACGCGTCTCGGATGTCCTGGAAAAGTCGGATAACAGTATCGATCGGCTCTTCCACTTTCTTAAAATTAGCTTCGTTCAACTTCAAGTTGTAGAACTCGTACAACTCAAACATTCGCTCGGAGAATTCAGCATTCTTATCCGATCGCAGAGAACGTTGCAGCTCGCCAAATATGTTTTGGGCTTTGATCAGATTATTGCTGATCGTCTCATTGCGAGCTTTGACGCAATCCATCCTGAAGCCTTCCTTCGCCCGACGCATCGCTGATAGAGCTCCATCATAGAGCATCAATATCAGACGTTCAGGGGAAGCGGACATGATAGCCGCTCGCTTGTAGGACGCTGCGTTAGATTTCATTTACTAAGTACGACAAATAGATAAAAACTTCTGACGGGATCCAACCTACGTAGGGCCCCGTTCGGTTACCTATTGTTCATCGGCAAAGGGCACGATTAGTTTAGCCATCTCGTTGACCATTTCCTGAGAAGGAAAGTTTGGATCGTTCAAGAGCTCCTTACCTTTTGCGACCACGTCAGGACGAATTTCCGGCTCAGAACGGAGAGCGTCCAAAGCGTTAAGCTGTAGCATGTCACTCTCGGTGGCTGGCGTCGCTCCGCTCTCAGCAGCCTGCTTGGCGGAACCTGTCTGGGCTGTCTTGCCTAGATTCTGAGCGTAGATATTGTTGGCGTTGTTTTGTGGGTCGATGTTCATGAGATTTGTTTATTTCGTTTCTTGGGACGTTTGTTAATCTTTTGTTAAGGTAATAAACGGCTCTCTCCCGAAGAACTTAAAAAACTTTTAAAGAAAATTTGAAGAACTCATTGGATCGTATCGAACAGTTTGTATGCCACGTACTTGGAAAGTCGCGTCGCGCTGTGCAAAACGGTCTGAGTTTGCTGTAGAGGATACTGAGTGGTTGAAATGGTCTGAAAATACTTTCGGGCAGCGTTGGATACGGCTGGATTTGCAGTATCAAACATCTCATCCGCCGCCCAGGCGATTTCGCCAGTGTGCCCGTCGAGAAGTTTGGCTTTCACTCCCATGCTCACGGGCTGATAGGCTCGATAGAATGTTAGGTCTAAAAACATGACTCCGTCGATGGCGTAGATTTCGTGCAATTTAGAAAGCAGCTTGGTCGGCAGAGTCTCCACAGAGGAGTAACGCTCCACTCCGAAGAGTTCCTCCATTTTTTCGGGCTCGATCACAACCAATTCGAAAAGCTTTTTCTTGCCGAGCTCTTGGGCAAAATTCTCTTCTAAAAGAGCCATGCCGATATGGTCGTATCGACCTTTGTACATGGGAAGCAAAGCAACTCGGCGCAAATGGGCCGGGAAGACCTCCGCCTCATGTACATTGGTAATTTTTTGCTTTTTGCCTAAGGTCGTGTCGTACCTGCTGTTGAGGCTGTTGACCGTTTTGCAGCCGGAAAGGAACAACCCGCTCGCTGCAACAAAAACAAAAGTAAGTCGAAGAAGCGAATTAGCGATGCTGCTCATGCCTGTGGAAGAGTTTGTTCATAATCTATGTCTAGAACCCCGGCCTACCATGTGAGCGATATGCTCTCCAGCGCCGATGCTTGGGTCTGTAGGTTAGATTGTGCCTCTTCCATGGCAACGAAGCTTGCTTCTAAAGCTTCTCTTTTACTTTCCAAGCGACGCTCCATCTCCTCGATTTGAGTATCGATGGCAGCATTACGCTCGGTGTATGTAGATGTGATCGTATCCATGATCCCATCCGTTTTTAGAAAGTCCTCTAGATAAGTATCTAGGCGGCTCGTGAAATTATCATCCGCTCCAACAAAAAACTCTTCGAGCGTGCTCAAATCGTCAGCCAACGCCTCATCCAAAGCGTCCTGATCCTTGATCTCGAGTTTCGAAGTACCGCTGATGAAGTCGATACCGAGGTGCTCAAGCCGGAATAGCGAACCACTTGTCAAGTCGTCGATCGCTCCAAATGCGAAACTGCGCAAATTAGAATCCAAGGAGCTTAGCTCCCGGTTTCCGGCCAGAACTGCGGCCTCAACTTCATCATCCGTGACGCTGATTTTGGTCTTTTCGGAAATGTAATCCTGAACGTCGTTGAAGGCTGATATGAAAGAATTGATCTTCGTAGTCAGATCAGACGTATCCGATTCGATGGTGACCTGCTGAGTACCGGTCTCGGATGCAGTGACTGTGACTCCAGCCATACCGTGATCATCCACCGTAATTTTGTTGCTGCGGCTCGACTTCAGTTCGCCTCCGTCAATGGAGAAAGTCATATCGTCCCCCACATCGGCAGATCCTGTCAAACCAAGCGCTGCGAGAAATCCGTTGCCACTATCGGCGACGTTCATGTCATAAGCGCCTGTCTCATTATTCAGGATACGGAACTGGTCAGAGGAAGAATCGAACGACATGGTTACGCCAGCCGCTGACTCATTTACTCTCTCTATGACCGCATTCACACTATCTGTGTCGGCGTCAAACTCTATGGCGACCCCATTGATGTAAAATGTGCCTGAACCCGTAATAGGCCCGCCGATACCGCTGTTTGCTATCGTATCGCTGGCATCAACTACGCCCAGCGCCGATTTGCTCGTAACGGTAGCAGTCCCGCTGCCCCCGTCCTTGATCTCGAACTGGTCGAGTTTCATGGCACTGAGGAAATTGCTGGTGTCATCGTCTGAACCAAGCTCCAACTGGCCGGAGGCACTCTCTAAAGTAATCTTATCAGAGACGCTATCATAGCTGGCGGTTACCACTCCGCTGGTAGCTATAGAGATAGCATCGAAGACATCCTGCAAAGTGTCGGTCTCGGCGATGGTGACTTCCTGCCCATTCACCGTAAATGTTCCCTCCGTGATATCACTCGAGGTGCGCAAAGCGGAAATAAGCGTGTCCTCATCCCCCATCTGGCTAACGACATCGGCGGTTCCGATCCTGCGTGTCGCAGTGGCAAGCGATTCCACAGTGACTTCGAAACTGCCATTCGAAGCGGTCGTGTTAGCGGTCGCTGAGATGTTCAGAGTTTCGTCTGAGAGCGAGGTAGACTTCGTATTAAAAAGCGTGGATGACTGAAGGTCGCTCACCGCGCTTTGCAGAGTTTCTACTTTGGTTGTCAAAGTAGACAGTGCGTCTAGCTTACTCGTGTTCGTTGTCTGCTCTTCGAGTAGGGTTTCCTGCGGAATGCGTTCGATCTCCATGAGTTGATCGACCATATCATTCCAGTCAAAGCCACTGGCTAATCCTGCTAAGGTGAAGCTAGACATAAGTTACTATCGAGTGAAGACGGGTTGCGTCGCTTGGTTAATCGGTTTGGTGCGGAATCCCTTTAGAAAAAAAATGCACCTATGAGCAATTTTCTCCGACGTCGCGCGGAATTCCTCTACATCAAAAGCTTACCAGCCGACAGAATAGCTCTCTTTTTACGGAAAAGCACCACTCCGTCACCCGAATCTCGCACTTCCTCACATATCCGGGCCAGTAAATCTCAATCGAGCTCGAGCGGCTTCGAGCTCGGTTGGCCTATTAACGCTAGCTAGAAACATTCCTTCAGCGACCTCGATCCGCTCGGTATTGGCTTCCAGAAGGAACTTACGAAGACTCGCCTTTCCCTCGCTAGCCAATCTTTCCATTTCCGGCAAACACGACTGTTCGTAAATGCAGCACATCGGATCTGGCAGACCATCGGAGGCTAAAAAAGAAGTGCACGCTGCTTCTGGGTTTCGCCGGTTAACCAGCTGAACCAAATGGGAGACATTGAGATAGGGCATATCGCAGGCAATCACTAGGACGGGAGAGTCTTCTGCCACCCTCAAGGCCGCGATCACACCTGACATTGGACCTGCAATACCAGGCGAGTCTTCGATATCCCAAACGCCACTTGGCAGCCGCATATCAGCAGGCAGTGGAGCTTTGCCTCTGCAAACTCCTCGTTGAGCGCAAACAGCATCCAGAATATCTAACTGACGAATCAATTGCGGCACTCCGGGCAGAACTTCCATTCTCCCTTTGTCGAATCCCATTCGAAGGCTCTTCCCGCCCGATAAGACGACTCCTAGCAGATCCCTTTTCACCTCGCCTATCTGAGTTCCTCAGTTTTTGCCTTGGCGAGTAGAGAACCCTCGAAAGCGGCGAGCGTTTGGTAGCTTCCTTCCGCTACCGCCCAAAAATAGTCTTTCAAGGCCTCGTGTTCCACACTCTGAGCCCCTTCCTTTTTTCGGCTCTTAAGCAGTCTTGTTCTATTATAGACATATAATTCCATCTGAAGCTGCCCTGAATCCATAATCGCTTCGAAGTTTGGATTGGCTTTGATTAGGTCGAGCAATTCACTCTTTGCAGCACGAGCTGTCTCTTGATCAGACTCGCCCAACTCGAGAGCCATAGCGTGACGCAGGGCGAGAGAGCAAATAGACTCAAGGTAGCCTTGTAGCTCTAAATAGAGAGACTCGATCTTACCCCAGCCAATCATGTAGCGAGAGAGAGTTCTTTGAACTCGCTTCCATTTCTGCCTGAAGGACGAAGAAGAAAACCGGTCTAAGCGTTGCTTGGCCTGGTCAAAATCGAGATACGGCATGTGCTCTACTTTCGCACCCAAGCGAGAGTGATTGTAGAGAACCAACCCACCCCGCTTCAAAGGCTGCATTTCCTTGGCGTAGGCACGAGCCATCATCTCAAAGGTCTTCAGATAGACGAACAGCTTTTCTTCGACAGGAACCTTATCAACCGTATTCCCCTCCACCCAGCGGCACTTCTCAACATTCGTAACGTCCTTCCCCTCATCTCTGTAGAACGAATCGCTGTTATGGAGGCGACCATCACTTCTAACAGCCAAGTCCTGGCCTACGAAGTGTAGCGATGAACATCCAAAAATAAGAGCGATGTCGAAAGCGCAGGCCGATACAGTTCCATGCTCGGTGACATGAGCGAGCTGCTGTACCCCAGCAGCGTTGCGGAAATAGCTAGCCAATTCATTGCCCTTAGCCCAAGCGATCACGTTCTCCCCAAATCGCTCTACCACCGCTGGGTACACCATGAATGGGCAAATCAGGATGGTGTCTCCCAATTCGACTCCTTCGAAACCACTATCAGTTGTCCGGTTCGGGTCTGCCGCCAATACAAAGTGTGGCCGCACCCCACCGTTCACCAGAGCTCGAATCGAGGAATTGCCCGCCACGATGACGGCGCGATCTTGCGCCCAACGCAGAAAATCCAAGGACTCGTCCAAAGACGGCCCCGCTCCGGCCATAATCATCGGAACTCCATCGAAAGCTCCAAAAAACTCCATCGGGTCGGGCGAGCGAGCCAGCGTAGGCAAGTTTCGGATACTGTTGCCCTGCCATAACCCCGATTTGGAAATCAAAGTACCGACCAATTTGCGGCAAACATCTAGGCGGCGAGCAAACTCGGTGAAAAACTCAGAATAGTAGGATTCCGCTTCATTGAACAAAGGCGCAAATACCACAGGCTCGGCATGCTCGAAATCCATGACAGGGAACGATCTGAGCGACTCGAAAAAACGCTCGTCCAACGGGCCTGTTCCCAACGCTACCCGAGGATCAGCCAAAAGCTCCTCCGCCACCGAAGTGCGCAAAAACGCCTTGAAACGCTCCGGGTCCGCCTCTGCGCAAAAAACCATTCCACTCTCGGGCATCGCCTCGAGAACTGCCTTGATGTGACTTCCGTCCCCCACTCCGGACAAGGCGATCGCCGAATCTTCAGGAAACCGCAAACCGCTCGCCCAACGCTCCAGTAACAGCTTCGGATCACGCGCCTGCTCACGCCACGCGGCGAGTTCTACATCTTCGTGGAACGCTTCCTCTAGAATGGCACGAAGAGAAGAATGCTTTTCAACAAAGAGTTCCTCTAAACGATTCATTGCTCCACCACCTTCTCAAGTCCGGGGATGATCTCGGACTGCAAACAATCTTCCACCTTGGACCAGCTTGGAGCCATGGAATCCGCCAGCCTGTCGGAAAGGGCCACACAGTTTTTACTCTCTACAGCGTTCACCACCTCATCGATTGAAGCCACGCCACTCGAAAACGCCTGGTCGAAACTGCTCGTCCAATCTAAGTTAGATTCGCTCCCAAAGTTCTGCAGCACACCGAGCCCCTCGATCAAAGGTCTCATCTCCTCCAGAAGCTCTACTGAATCGCTTTGGCTTTTGGCCCATCCTTGCCGGAGAACCTGTCCCGACAATCCCCTTAGCTTCCCCGTCAATTGAGAGCAAAGGGCACTCCACTCTCCGCACATCTGAAGAAGCTTGGACTGAGGGCTTACGCTGCGAAATCGCAACTCCGAGTAATTGTCCCTCTCGAGCAGAGACTCAGCAGCAACCTGCACTCCATCCAGCTCGATCTTGTCGATCATTAACCCCTGTCCCGACAGGAAACCTTCTATCAGTTCGTACGCCTGCCCGCAGCTTGCCGGAGGGGAGCCCTCAAACTCCACCTTCTCGTCATTAATATAGATATCAGCCATCGTGCTTTTCCAAAACCTCCATCTCTACCTGCCCTTTGCCAAGAATTCCCCCTCTGAGGATACGGCATCGCAACCCACCACGTTCAGCCATGGCCGCGAAAGCTCCTTCGCCAATCGCTTCATCCATCCAGAAACAAGGCTTACACTGCTCAACTCCTTCCAGCTCGACCGCTCCGAGTCTAAATATCTGACCTACCAGGGCATTCAGATCGACTCCTGATAGGAGGATGTTCCGCCGAAAATCGCTACGACGGTAGTTCTTCAGACCAAGCTCCGACTCGAGAGCTCCTATCGCCTCCATAGACATCAAGCTAAGTTGCCCCTTGAAATCTTCCTTGTATCCGAAATAGCGATCTCCGACTAAGCCTTTGCCTGCGACGCATTCCACCGACTCCACCTCCGATACCTCATGGTTACGGCGCTCTTTTCCAAAACGGCCTTTAAAATCATGCCCCTTGGAGAGGTATATGTGATGAATGCTAAGCGTCTGACTCATGCCTTGAATAACCGAAGAAAAGCCCGAGCCGAAACCAAGGCAATCCCGAAGGCCAATAGGCGCTGCTAACACAAGCGGTAAACATTTATAGGCGCGGGACTCTACTACCTCGGTGAGTAGTATCCACATCCCAATAGACGAAAATCTCCAGAATGTTAGAGAATTTCCTAAAGTAGCTGCCTGAGCGCACGATACTATTAGGCGTAACGCAAGTTACAGGTGCAGCGGACACCTTAACAACGCAACGCGACAAGGACGTCGTGAGTAACCTAACAAAACAAGGAAGTTAAAATGTCAGTAGTAATTAACACCAATAGCGCGGCTATATCCGCGTCTAACAACCTAGCATCCAGCAATGCGATGCTCCAGCGTAGCCTCAACCGCTTGTCTAGCGGGTCAAAGATCACCCAGCCATCAGATGATGCAGGCGGGCTTGCTGTTTCAATGAAACTTTCCGCCACGATTGCTCGTACGGCGGCAGTGAATACAAACCTGCAGAACGCCCAGTCGTTCCTTCAGACACAGGATGGTGCATTGCAAACGGTGACCAAGGTTCTCGACCGTATGTCAGAGCTAAAGGTTCTCTCAGAGGACGTCACCAAAAACAGCACCGACAAAAGCAACTACAACACAGAGTTCGAACAACTCCAGAAGCAGCTAAGCGCGCTTACGAACGAAGAGTTCAACGGAGTCAGTCTCTTCAAGGTCGGAGGAGCTACCCTACCCGTATCCACTACGGAATCCGGCGGCGGAGATGTAGATCTCAAGCAACCAGACCTCGCCGATAATTTAGGCACAAAGATACTGGACGGAGGTTTGACCCTAGGTGACGCGAGCCTCTCGCTCGAGGATATCACCGGGGCGATCGAGAAGGTCGCTACCCTCAGAGCTGAAAATGGAGCTACCGCCAACAGACTCACCTTCGCCTCTGAAATGCTCACTGTGAACAAGGCCAATCTCGAGGCCGCGAACAGCCGCATCATCGATGTCGACGTAGCTGAAGAATCCACCCAGCTCGCCAAATACAACATCCTGGTGCAAGCAGGTTCCTCAATGCTCACACAAGCTAACTCCTCCTCCCAGGTCGCTCTACAACTTTTAGGTTAAGTTACTACTACGACATAGGTCCCCCGCCGACGGGCGGGGCACCTACACCGTAGCGAAAACCTAAAGGAGAAATAGCAACCAACGAGATTTCCGCGACGCTCCACCGCGGGCACATGGACCACCAGTTCTCTCGGTTACGATAAAACCGCGAACCTAGAAGTGGATCAGCCAAGCCCGAGCCGGATACAAAGCGAGCGATCGAGTAAGCGATAAGCGTTACTGCGCTCTGACTGAGTAGATGTGCTCAAAACGCTAAACGAACCACCAAGAGCTACGATATACCCAACAGCACAAGGACGTGCGAACATTCAGCTGACCCCAAAACGGTTAGCATCAAGCGAAATGACTAGCAGGATCAAGGAAGACAAAGCGAGTTGCGAGCCAGTGGCGAAGACTAACCGTTCCCCCGATTGGCCCCACGCAGCACCAGGAGCTCGGCAAAGCAAGATGCCCATCACGTTGGCACGTGCCTACGAAGAATCCACAGGCGCTCCCAAGCCAAACTACGCTAGCGTACCCACGTCCAAAGTAAGACGTGCATGGCAAATAAAATTAAAGCCGCACGCACCCAGAATTTCTACCCAAACAACCCACTACGGACTAATCTGGGACCGTTCCTCCAGATGAAAACAAACCCAGCACAAGCAAAACGGCAGCAAATGTAGATTAGTCTAAAAACAATTTCCGCCACTTAGGCAGAAAGCGAACGCCTGGCGCTACTCTCCAGGCATGCGGAAGCAAGGAAGCTCCCGCACAAATCAAGGATGATAAAAACATGTCAGTTGTAATCAATACAAACACGTCGGCTATCGCCGCGAAGAACAACCTCAATACGAGTAACGCAATGCTGCAAAACAGCTTGGCGCGACTCTCAAGCGGTTCGAAAATCGTAAACCCATCCGACGACGCCGGTGGACTAGCGGTTTCCATGAAGATGTCGGCCGCAATCAAGCGGACCGAGGCTACTAACAATAACATCGCAAACGCCCAGTCGTTCCTACAGACTCAGGATGGCGCGTTCGCAACGGCCGGTAAGATTCTAGACCGCATGTCTGAGCTCAAGACCTTGAGTGAAGACGTCACCAAGAACGACACCGACAAGGGGAACTACAACACTGAGTTCCAGGCTCTGAAGGCTCAGCTCACTTCAATCGCTGCCGAATCGTTCAACGGAGTATCCCTCATGAACGCCTCAGCAATGACCGTTAAGACCTCCGAAGATGGTCAACAGACGGTTTCGATCGACGCAGTTACCTTCAATAGCGACAGTGCGGGTATCGATTCGGTTCTCTTCGGATCCAACACCGATTCCCTCACCGCTTCCGGTACGACTCTCACGAAGATCACAGACTCCATCGCGAATCTTGCGACTCTCCGTGCGGCCAATGGTGCACAGTCTAGCCGATTGAGCTTCGCTTCCGAGATGCTCGCGACTAACAAGCAGAACCTCGAAGCTGCAAACAGCCGTATCACCGACGTGGACGTCGCAACCGAATCGACACAACTCGCTCGTGCCAACATCTTGGTACAAGCCGGTTCTTCGATGCTCTCTCAGGCCAACGCCTCGAGCCAGGTTGCTCTCAGTCTCTTGGGCTAATCATCATAACCCAATTGAAAATCTCAAGGTGGCCCCGAATGGGGTCACCTTTTTCTTTGGCTTAGAACTTCTAAATGGGTTTGCCCTGATTTCCGGACCACTCCATTTGAAAAACATGGCCCAGCCTCATATCTTCAAAAACCTCCTGCTCCTGTCAGGAGGAAGCAAGGTTGCCACATCAAGGATCGCCAAAGCTGCAGTACGCAAAAGAGGAGCGACCCTCCATATTTCGGATACAACTCCAAACGTGCCTACCAGCCACGTGGCTGATCAATTCACGGTTTTGCCACCCAGCGAGAATGAAAATTGGGCTGAATCGCTCGCCCATCTTTGCGAGAAAAATAAGATTGGCCTCATTATCCCGACTAGACACTCCGAGCTGCTCCACCTTGCTCAAGCCGCCGATCTTTTGAGGCAAGCTGGAACGGAAGTAAGTCTATCTGGCGAAAGCACGCTCAAGCTATGTATAGACAAGCTTGATACATATCAATTCTTGCTGAAAAACGGGTTTCCTTGTCCAGCTACTTATCCAAGCCCAGCCCGATTGAACTGGAAGGAGCTGAACCCTCCCTTTATAGCCAAGCCCGCAAACGGCTTTTCCAGCCAAGGGTTCCTGCAGATAGAAAAAGAGGAAGACCTTAAGCAAGTCCCTTCCGATTGGCTGATACAAACGAAGGTAACAGGGGTCGAATTCACAACAAACCTGTACATCGATAAAAAGGGAGAGGTCGCATGCGCCATTCCGCACCAAAGGTTGTCTGTCGAGTCAGGCGAAGTTGTTTACGCCCGTACTCGTCGCATCCCAAAACTCATCGATCTCTGCGTTGAGGTCGCAAATAAGCTCCCTGACGCCAAAGGTATTATTAATATCCAAGCCTTTCTCGACGAAGCGACCGATAAAATTGAAATCATCGAGATCAATCCACGAATCGGCGGAGGTTACCCCCTCTGCGACGCAGCCCAAGGACACTACATAGAATGGCTCTGCCAGGAACATCTCCACCAGAAATCGATCCCAAGCTTCGATAACTGGACAGACAAACTCACCATGCAACGATACCGAGAGGCCATTTTCAGCCTCTAGGCTCCGTATTTCACAAATAATTAAGACTTTGCGGTTTGTAGCCTGCTCATGTTGCCGATAAGCTATGAGAGGTATTACTCTATAGGATAGATGCAATCGGACCCACAGAACTCGACAGAAAAAGCTAAAGCTCATTTCATCCCTCGAAAGGTAGAGATGGAACAGCTATCCAGCGTTCTTCCTCTGCAAGGCACGGAAGTATCGAGTGATCGCGTATTCAATGTTTGGGGTGACGTCGGAGTCGGAAAATCCACCTTCATTTCGGAATTCCGCGAGAGCAAGTTGCTGAGCAAGGAAAAGGTACTCTGGATCCAACCAACTCGAAAAGAGGATACACTGGATACAATCCCTGAATTCATTCGAGCCTGCTCCGAAAGCGTTCGCTACCCTTCCTCGCCCAATAAAGAAAAAAAGATTTCAGAACGACTCGGGAGCGTGGAGCGTGGCAAGATCAACCCGATTGTATCCGACGACTCTTTACTCATAACCCGCAGCGACATCGCGAAACAAAAGAAGCCCTACGTCAACCAGGCCGCCGCAGCATCAGTGGGCCGTACCGAGGTTGCAAGGGATGACATTGAGATAAATGTTGGCCTCGGCGAGAGCAAAGCCAACAACCATGCCGAAGCTTTTCTGGATGCGTTACCGCTCAAATCGCTTGGAACCGACCTAACAATCATCTACCTGCAAAAGTTCGAGAAACTATCCGTCACGATAGTAGACTGGCTGCGAGATTACGTCTTCCCTGCCGCTTCTCGCGGGCCGTATCGCCGTAGCCTTATCCTTTTGCTGGAGAGCACAGAACCGTTGCAATTCGCATATCCAAACGAAAGCTGGGGCGAGTGGGTGAAGAAAGTACAAGATTTTAGATTGTACCCACTTATTGAGGACGACTGCAAAAGCCTCGGGAAAGGTCTCGGCATCGACAACAACGCATTAGACTACCTTCCCATCAAGTCCCTTTGCTACCCGGATGCAATGCAGAAGGCAGTAAACGCTCTCAAGAACTGCCAGAGATCCACTGCTGTAAAATTCCTTGATTCTCTCCCCACCCCGGACCAATTGAAAGTAGCCGGACTATCGCTTCCAGAGGTCGTTCACGCCGACGAAATCTCAATCATTTTTGGTGAAAGCGAAGGGACTTCCGTGTATAACTGGTTTAAGCAGCTACCTGATAACCAAGCCCAGGTAAGCTCATCAGGAAAAGCATTTGTATTAAACGATGGACTACGTTGTGAAGCGATAAGCCGATTTGCCAATCAAGCGCAATTCAAAGAGTACGCGAAAAGCTGGAAACCCATGGGTGTATTCACCCGCAACATTCCTTCACGAGCCGATCGGGCCAAGCTACTATTGCTCGCTGGACTCAACTGGATTGACAAGCCACTTTGCGAAAAACTGTTCGAGGGACAAAGTGCAAAGATATTGCCGTTCATCACCGAAAACGAGGAGTGCTTCACTCGATATCAGGATTGGTATCATGTAACTGAACGTCTGCGCGAAAATGTACACGTGATAGCAACCGCTTTAAAGCACCCCGGCATCACAACGGTCAGTAAAAAAGCGGAGAGGATCTGGAATGAAAAGTTCGAAGCCTTGAGCGACAGGTCACAAGCCTTGGAATCAGAAACCACCTTATTGGAGACGGAGATTCGCTCTCTTGAGAATCATCAAAAGGAAATTCGGACGCAGATTCGTAACCAGTCATCCGATACAGGCGAAACTTCTAAAAGCGAATCTAGCCTCCTCCCCGATTGGCTACATTTTGGAAAAAAATCTGGAGGAGACCCGAATGACCCCAAACACATCTCCTCGGAAATAAGTCGAAAAATGAACGAGAGCGAGCGTAAGCTGGACGAATTAAGAGCTGAGCTCTCGTCCATAAAAAGGGAGCTAAAGCACCCGTTCATCTACATCGACTGAGCTTGATTTGTAGAAATTCGAGAGCATAACTCCTCTTCATGGCCATAATCCGTGAAGCGAAACTCGAAGACCTCGAAACCCTAGTCGAACTCAACAAAGCCTGCTTTCCCGCGATGGCAGAGGAAAACGTGGTTTGGACAATCGCTCAGCTCTCCAACCACCTAAGGCTCTTTCCTCAGGGACAGCTTGTCGCGGAAGAAAACGGAAAAATTCTCGGAGCCGTATCAAGTCTCATCGTGGATTTGGGAGCCGATGCCTATCGTGAACACACCTATGCGGGGATTACAGACGGTGGCTATTTTCACAACCATGACCCAGAGGGTGATAGCCTATATGGCGCCGACGTCTACGTAGATCCAGCCGCTAGAGGGCAAGGCATCGGTCATCTACTTTACCAAGCCCGTCGCGACCTTTGCCAACGCCTCAACTTGCGGCGAATCATTGCAGGCGGAAGAATTCACGGCTACTCGACTTACGCCAGTTCAATGTCACCAGAGACCTACATTGCTGAAGTTGAAAACGGCCGAATAAAAGACCTAGTATTGAGTTTTCAGTTACGCGAAGGATTCATCGTTCGAGGCGTGCTCAAAAACTACATACAGGATCCACATAGCAAAAACAATGCGACCTTCCTAGAGTGGATAAACCCGGAACACCAACCAGTAGAAAAGGATGGTAGAAAAGTTCGCGTCTCCTGCGTCCAATACCAGGTGAGAGGGATCAATAGTTTCGAAGACTTTGCGGACCAGGTAGAGTATTTCGTGGAAACGGCTGCAGACTACCGTTCGGACTTTGTTGTCTTCCCAGAATTTTTCTCGGTGCAGCTCCTATCCCAAAAACTGCTCAAAAAGCTGCCGGCCATCGAAGGCATCCGTAGATTGTCCGAGATGAAGGACGAATTCATGGCTCTGATGGGGAAACTCGCCCAAGAATATGGGCTCTACATCATAGCAGGGAGCCACCCGATGGAGATCGATGGTAGCTTGCAAAACGTTTGTCCAGTGTTCGCTCCAGATGGATCCTTCACACTGCACCCTAAGCTGCACATCACTCCGTCTGAGAAGAAGTACTGGGGAATCTCTGGCGGCAACGAGCTTAACGTTATCTCCACGCCCAAAGCCCGAATCGGCATTCTTATATGCTACGATTCAGAGTTTCCCGAAGCAGCCCGCTACTTGGCAGACCAAGGAGCTGAGATTATTTTCGTCCCCTACTGTACAGATAACCGCCACGGCTTCCTTCGCGTTCGCTACTGCAGCCAAGCTCGAGCCATCGAGAATCAAGTCTACGTCGTCACCGCAGGTATTATCGGAAACCTGCCCAGCGTTCCGGCGATGGACATCCACTATGGAAAAGCGGCCGTCTTCAGTCCGAGTGACCACGAATTTGCCCGGGATGGCATCCAAGCCGAAGCAGACTCCAACGTGGAAATGCTCCTCGTCACCGACCTGGACATAAACGACCTATACCGCAGTCGGGCCTCCGGAAGCGTCACTCCCATGTTGGACCGACGCAAAGATCTCTTCCAATTTACCAGCAACTTCCCGAAGGACAAGACTCACCCCTCCACTCAAGGCGGCGACCCAATGGGCTTGCCGGTTTAAGATTGCCAGAACCCCTATTTTCAAAACTCCTCTTTCCCACAATGATTCTTTCCGACAAAGCGATTCTCGAAGGCATGGAAAATGGCGAGATCGTGGTCGAACCCTTCGACCGCAAAGCCTTAGGCACCAACAGCTACGATGTGCACCTCAGCAAGCACTTGGCCACCTACCAGGCAGACATCCTGGACGCGAAGGCTCACAACACGATAGAGCATTTCGAAATCCCGGAAGAAGGCTACGTCCTAAAACCAGGTACTGTCTACCTTGGCTCAACGCTCGAATACACCGAAACTCACGCCCACGTGCCGTTTCTCGAAGGAAAAAGTAGCGTCGGCCGTTTGGGCATAGACATTCACGCCACCGCAGGGAAGGGAGATGTCGGCTTCTGCAACCATTGGACCCTAGAAATTTCAGTCGCTCAACCCGTTCGCATCTACGCGGGTATGCCCATTGGGCAGCTTATCTATTTCCACGTGGAAGGAGATGTAGAGAACTACTACAACAAAAAAGCCTCCGCCAAATACAACAGCCGCTCCCCACTTCCCATGGAATCCATGATGTGGAAAAACCGCTTCTAGCTCGGATCAATCATTCCGTAAGCGACCACTCAGCTCTCATAGGTAGTCCTTTAAGCTTTTGACGGGCTTTCCCTTCGAATCCTCACGATAAACCATTTTCGGAACCGGGTCGTATCCCGCTCCTCCCCACGGATGGCATCGAAGTATCCGCCAGACCAACAGGCGAACCGCTTTGATCACAGGCAACGTTCTCAAACATTGGATCGCGTAGTGCGAACAAGTCGGGCTAAATCGACATCCCGCCGCCGCCCCAAATAGGGCATTTTTCAAAGGTGATAGAGTCCACTGGTATATACGCACCAGAAAGATCAACACCGCGGAAACCGCCCGCCCAACTAGCTTAAAAAGCGACACGGTTCGCAGGATTAGACCGACCCGAAGCCCTCAGCAAGCTATCTTAGCAAAGCAGCGAGTTAGGTTGAATGCCCACGATAGCCTGGATTGAGAGCCGAGCATTCCAGCTCCAGCACCCCCGCCAAGACTTCGACACCTTGTTGCTCCAAAACGGCAACCCCATTTCCCCGGTGCTCTGGCGTTGGATCTTGGGCTCCGATCACCACGCGGCGTATGCCGGATTCCACAATAGCCGTCGTGCACGCCCCCGTGCGACCCACAGTCGAACAAGGTTCCAAGGTCACATAGATCACTGCCCCCGCCTGCGGCTTGCGGCCCAAGGCTTCGAAAGCCTTCCGCTCAGCGTGCGGTCCGCCATCTTCCTCGAAGTGGCCTTTCGCGACGATCTCGCCATTTTCCACGATGACAGCGCCCACTCGAGGATTGGGCTTTGTTTTTACCACGTCGCCCCGGACCGCCTCGCATATGGCGGCCCTCATGAAACTCTCGTCGATACGAATCTGATCCATTCTTCCAGTAAGTCTTGCTCTTTGACTAACGAGCGACCCCACCGCCTGTATGCAAGCTACTGGTCTTCAGAGTTTTTCAAGCAAAGCTCTGCATACGCCTTGATGCGCTTGCGAACATTGGTCAGTCCATTGCGCCGGTTAGGAGAAAGGTGCTGCGTGACTCCAACTTCTGCCAAGAAATCCGGCTCCAGGCCGATGATATCTTGCGGAGACTCTCCACTGTACAAACCGCAGAGCAGCGTGGAGGTACCCTTTGTGATAGCCGCATCCGAGTCGGTAGAAAAGTAGCAAAGCCCGTCCTTGTACTCCGGATAAACCCAAAGTCGGGACAAACAACCTTCAATCAGAAAGGCATCGATCTTGAACTCGTCATCCAACGGTGGGTTGGACTTGGCCCGATCCACGATATAGGCAAACCGCTCGAAATGATCGTCAAACGGAGCTAACTCATCTACTAAAGCATCTCTTTTTGCTTCTATACTCATCTTCGTTTAGCAAAACAGCAACTCCGCGACTCATGTCCAGTGTCGATTCCGGTCAGCGGCTCCCAACTCCAAACTTCCAAAAGGGTGACGCACATAATCCGCGAAGTTTCCTCCGCGGTTGCTCATTCCGTGCCATCTAGGAGATTTAAGCCTCGAAATCCCACGTAAACTGACTCTCCTCCCAATCCTAACCTGCCACAGCATGAGCGGAAACGAAGAAGCCAAACCACGTCCTCCACGGAAATTCAGACCCGAACCTTTCGAGTATCATCAAATCGTAGAGCTCGATATCCAAACCCTGACCAACATGGGCCAAGGTCTCGGACGCATAAACGATTGGGTCGTAATGGTCCGTTTCGCACTACCGGGAGAACGCGTTCGCGCCCGCGTGTACCGCAATGACAAGAACTTCAGCGAAGCCGATCTGGTGGAAGTTCTCACCCCTTCCACAGAACGCATTTCCGCTCCATGCCCAGTTTTCACCGAGTGCGGCGGCTGCCAATACCAGCATTTCGAGTACGAGGCCCAGCTGAAATGGAAGACCCAGCAGGTCAAAGAGCTGCTCTGGCACATGGTGAAGGTTGAGCATCCTGTGCTTCCGGCCATCGCATCGCCCAAGCTCTATGGCTACCGGTCCAAACTGACTCCCCACTTCGAAGTTCCGCGAGGCGGCCAGGAGATGACGATCGGCTTCCTCAAAGCGGGCACTCGCTCCCGCTACGTCGAAGTTGAATCCTGCCCACTAATCAGCGACGCGATGAACGACACCTTAACCCGACTCCGCAAGGAGACCGTCGAAAAACATCGGAGTAAGCCTTTCAAAAAAGGAGGCACCTTGCTGATCCGCGAGCATCGAGACGGGGTAACGACTGACCCGAAAGCGATCATAAACGAGCAAGTGGGGGATTTGACCTTCTCATTCCCAGCGGGCGAATTCTTCCAAAACAACCCGTCCATCCTGCCAGCCTTCACCGGTTATGTCCGACAAAAGGCGAAGGAAGCGGGAGCGAGCTTCCTGGTAGACGCCTACTGCGGGAGTGGCTTGTTCTGTTTGACGGCTGCTCGTGATTTCGAAAAGGCAGTCGGGATCGAGGTCTCCGAACACTCGGTACAATACGCGGTCAAGAACGCAGAAGCCAACGGTATCGCAAACGCTTCTTTTGTCGTGGGTGACGCCGCCTCCATCTTCGAGAAGATCGACTTTCCCGGAGAGAAATCTGCCGTGGTTATCGACCCTCCTCGCAAGGGATCGAGCAAGGAGTTTCTCGATCAGCTCATCGAATTCGGACCAACCTCGGTAGTGTACGTTTCCTGTAATCCAGCCACTCAAATGCGGGACCTTCAAATCCTCTTGGCAGGAGGCTATCAGATCGACGAGATCCAGCCCTTCGATCTCTTCCCTCAGACACGACACCTCGAGTGCGTCGTGATCCTTAAAAAAGCCTAGTTGTTGCCAGCCAGAATTCGGCTGACCGCCTTCTCCAGAACTCCGGGAACGATCGGTTTGGCGAGAGCTGGGTACTTCCTGCCGGACACAGTGATCGACACCTCTTCTTCCGGTTTCGTCTTGTTCGAAAGGAGAGAGGTGACAAAGAGGACCTTCAGGTCCTTGTGCGTATCCTTGGAGCAAATCTGCTTCACCGCCTCGGAGCCGTGCATATCAGGCAGCAAGACATCTACGATCATCAGGTCGGGCTTCTGATGCAGAGCGCTTTCGATAGCGTCCCGCCCCTCATGGCTCTCAGTCATCTCGTACCCTCTGGACTCGAGAAAGCTGGTAACAAGCCGTGCAGATGACTTGTCGTCTTCAAGCAGAAGTATCTTTTTCGTATCGTTCATTTCAGGTTCGAGGACTAAACTACCCATTAGATCGACAGATAACTCGTATAGTGAATGGAGCTTGCTGTGAATCGCCTAGCGAAAGGCGACATTCAGGGATTTAACAGGGCTTTCACAGCCTTTTGCCAAGTGTCCCCTAGTCTTCGAGGGAGCGAATCTGATCGCGAACAGCCGCGGCCATCTCGTACTCCTCGCGGCTTACGTACTCGTCCAAACGCTGCTTGAGCTTGGCAATCTCCTCGGGAGAAACGACTCGTCGCTGCTCGGTTGAGCCTGGCACCTTGCCGAGATGCCTCTCGCCTTTGTGCAACTTTCTGAGCATCGGTTCGATCTTCGCCTCGAAGGTTTCGTAACACTTCGGGCAACCTAGCCTTCCGTGCTCCTTGAAGTCCGCCGGAGTGAGCCCGCAACCCGAACAGGCTCGGTCCCCTTCCTTAGGAAGCTTCGGCTTTTTGCCGCCATCTTCCGTTCCGATCAGATCCCAGTGCTTCCCCTCTTTAAGTTCCTTTGCCTTCGGGCAAGTACCGCAAACACCCATTTTCACAGCCTCTCCATCTACGACTTTGGTGACGTGGATAGTCGTCGGATTATGACAGTGGGTGCACTTCTTGGGACGGGTTTCGCTCATTGGGTCTGTAAAGCCTTTCTCCTTATACTTCGACAAGGTTGGGGCTAAACCTCAGCTAAAAAGGGCGAAAATTTCCCACGACCCCGTAGTCTCGCTTCACTCCTCTCGACACGAAGGCAAAACTCGCCCTTTGTTCCCTCCATGTCCGAACACATCGCTACGTTGAACTGGCAGCGGGGAGACGCCGCTTTCGATTACAAAAGCTACTCCCGAAACCATAGCTGGGACTTCGGTCACGGCCTCCTCGTCGAAGCCTCCGCGGCGACCGACTACCTGGGCGAAGAGGATAAAGTCGACCCCGAGCAAGCCTTCGTCGCTTCCCTCGCCAGCTGCCACATGCTCACTTTTCTTGCTATCGCAGCCATGTCCAAAATTACGGTGGAGTCCTATCGAGACCGCGCTATCGGGCATCTCGCCAAAAACGAAGCGGGCAAAATGGCGATTACCCGCGTTGATCTTTACCCGGAAATCGTTTTCGCCGAGGGATCCGAGCCCAGCGAAAAGATGCTGCAGAGACTCCACCACAAAGCCCACGAGGAGTGCTTTTTGGCGAATTCGGTCAATTGCGAGATCGTCACCCACCTCCCGCAATAAAAGGCGTTCAAAAAGACGCTTTCCGTTGAGTATCAATCAACTTTCGAAATGTGCGCCACTGTGGCGCACCCCCTGCAACGCCTCGTCCACTTCGCCCTCTCATGTCTGAAATAGTCGATTTTCTCAACAAGTACATCTGGTCCGACTGGCTCGTCGGTCTTTGCCTCGTGGCGGGGCTCTACTTCACTTTCGCGACTCGCTTCCTGCAAGTCCGCAAGATCCCATCCATGGTCCGCTACCTCTTTAGCGGCAAGGAGTCGGAGAACGGACTCTCTTCCTTCCAAGCCTTCGCTCTCGCAGTTTCTGGCCGTGTGGGAACCGGCAATATCGTGGGCGTGGCATCGGCGATCGCCGGCGGTGGCCCAGGAGCCGTTTTCTGGATGTGGCTCATCGCCTTCGTGGGTGCGGGGTCTGCCTTCGCCGAAGCGGCCCTCGCTCAGATCTATAAGAAAGAGGTCGACGGCCAATACCGCGGCGGCCCCGCTTACTACATTGAGAAAGGCCTAGGCGTAAAATGGTACGCGATCCTCTTCGCCCTCTCGACTATCGTGGCCTGTGGTCTGTTGCTACCCACCGTGCAGTCCAACTCCATCGGCTCCGCCATGGAAAACGCATTTGGCATCGCTCCGGTGTACTCAGGAATCGTCGTTATCATCTTGCTGGCCCTCATCATCTTCGGAGGAGTACACCGTATTGGCCACGTAGCTCAGCTCGCAGTGCCTATCATGGCTGCAGGGTATATCTTGATCGCCCTGATCGTCATCGGGGCTAACATCAGCCACGTGCCGTCTGTTTTCGCCAGTATCTTCAGTTCGGCCTTCGGAATGGACGCAGTCTTCGGCGGAATTCTGGGAGCTGCAATTCAGTGGGGCGTTAAGCGTGGCATCTACTCCAACGAAGCGGGCCAAGGCACCGCTCCGATCGCCGCTGCCACCGCGGAAGTCGACCACCCGGCCAAGCAGGGCCTCGTGCAAGCCTTCTCCGTCTACGTTGACACCTGGTTTGTCTGTACCGCGACCGCATTGATGATCCTTATGACCGACTCCTTCAACGTGAAGGCCCCCGACGGCAGCTTCCTCGTAGAAAATCTGCCTGGCGTGGAAACAGGAGCGGCCTTTACCCAAAATGCAGTCGATAGCCTGATGCCAGGTTTTGGCTCCGCTTTCATCGCGATCGCCTTGCTGCTCTTCGCATTCACCACCCTCTTGGCTTACTACTACTATACCGAGTCAAACTTGGTTTACCTCTTCAAATCCGGACCCGCCCGCAAGCAAGCCACCCAAGTCGTTCGCATTCTCTTTCTAGCCCTAACCTTCTACGGCACCCTCAAATCCGCCAAACTCGCATGGGCCATGGGCGACGTCGGAGTAGGCCTCATGGCTTGGATCAACTTGATCGCCATTCTGCTGTTGAGCCCTCAAGTCTTCCGATGCCTCAAGGATTTTGAGACCCAAGAAAAAGCGGGCCAGGAACCAGTCATGGACGCCGAAAAAGCCAAGTTGCCTAAGGCGACTTTCTGGAGCAAGTAAGCGGACGCAAAAGCAGAGGGCACATGGCCCAAAGTCAGAATTAGATATTCCAGCGAGTCTTCGCCTTCTTTGTTGGCTTGAAGATTTTAAAGAGCTTCGGGTCGTGAACGCGATTCGCCTTTTCCGCCCCTTCCTCGTCTAGCTCCTTGAGCAACTCCATTATCTCCACCAGCGGGTGCGAGCTCGGAATGTCGCGAGCGTTGCTGTGGGCGTAGTGCCCATCGCAATAAATATGGATCGCCTTGCCGATCGACTTCGCTGCTTCTCGCACGTGGTCGTTGATATAGCCCTCGTCATTAGGTTCGTAGCGTCCCTTTTCCATAAGCTCATTCCCAATTCCTGCCCCTGATCGTGTAAATAAAAATGTGGCAGCCGTTTAGCTCGGGAAAGTTGATACGCCACCTCGTCTACCCCCAATATTGACTAAGCGAGAGGCTCGCCTAGGTTTCCAGCTCGTCCCAATTCGTGGACAAACCCCTTGGCAATTTAATCCAACCAAAGCTCAAACCGTTTCCTATGGACACCTCCCTTTTGCAAAACGCCGCCGGCGGAAGAATCGACGCCACCTACCACGAAGCTCCAAATACTGGATACCTCGCCCTTATTGGCCATGGCGTTACAGGCAACAAGGACCGGCCGCTTATCGTAGGCGTGGCCAACGAATTGGCAAAGCTGGGAATCCCCGCTCTCCGGTTCTCATTTTCAGGCAATGGCAAATCCGAAGGTCGTTTCGAAGATTGCACTATCACTTCGGAAACAAAGGACCTAACGGCCTTGCTAGATCAACTCTCCGACCCTTATCGGAAAATTATCTACATCGGGCACAGCATGGGCGGAGCGGTGGGAACGCTCGTGGCGGCAGAAGAACCTACCCGTATCCATACTTTGGTTTCACTCGCCGGCATGGTTCATACCGCTGATTTCTTCAAACGGGAGTTCGGCGAGGAGGTACCAGGCGAAGGATTCATGTGGGAGGAACCGACCTGCCCGCTCTCCCAGCTCGCATGGGATGATGCCATCGCAATTGGCGATACCCTCGGTTCTATTAAAAAGATCGCCCAACCTTGGCTCCTCATCCACGGAGCCGATGACGACGTCGTCCCGCTCAGCGACAGCAAGGACGCAATCAACTCCGCAACGACCAAAACTAAGCTCATCGAACGCCCAAACGAGAGTCATATGTTTAGCGAAAACGCGTATCCAGAAATCGCGAAGGCGATTTCCCAGTGGGTTGCGGAATCCGAAAAATAACCGTTTTCGGCTACGATCGCCCCTCAAGACCTCAAAATTCAGGGTAAACCAACTGGGGTAAACAAGATACCGATCGGAGCCTTTATAATCCCGCTTCGGGCGGAGTGATCTGCCGAAAAGCTGTAATTTGCGTTACCTTTCAAACGGAAACGCAATGAAGCAGAACCACTACAAACGAAACGCTATCTTGGCCGGCCTATCATTCGTCGGTCTTTCCGGATTAGCAAATGCGCAGGAAGAGGAGGAAATTATCCAACTCGATCCTTACGAGGTAAAAGCCGAGAGTGAGCCGGGCGATCTAGCGATGGACGCCCTTCAAATCGAGCGACTGCAAGCGAACGATCTGGCGGAGCTCTTTTCCAATCAATCAACCTTGTCGGTAGGAGGCGGTTCAGCAGTCGCCCAAAAGATATACGTCCGCGGTTTCGAGGACACCATGCTCAACGTCACCATCGATGGAGCTCAGCAAATAGGAGAACTTTACCACCACCAGGGACGCCTCCAGCTAGAGCCTGAGTTTATCAAAACCATCGACCTCGACGCCGGAGCCGGAGCGGCAACCTCCGGAGCGGGAGCTCTCACTGGCTCCATGCGCGTCACCCTCAAAGATGCTTTCGATATGCTGGGCGAGGAAAGAGTGGGAGCCTTCGTCAAAACCTCCTACGGTTTCAATGGCGAGGATAGCTACAAGCTGGTCGGCTCCGCTTACGGCAAACTGACTGACTCGATTGGTTTGATCGCCACCTACTCGCACGCAGAAGGCGAAGACTATGCGGACGGAAACGGAGACATAGTCACCCCCACCGCTTACAATCATGCCCGGGGCTACGTAAAGCTCAACGGTACGGGAGCCACCCAAAACTGGAGCCTTGCCTACGAGGCACTCGAGGATACCGGCACCTACTACGAGCGCCCTCATATGATCGGCTTCAACGCTGCCTACGTGCTCTCCGACCACGAGATGAACCGCGAAACCCTCACCTTCAATCATCAGTTGGACGCAGGTGACGGGGTGCTCGACCTAAACAGTACTCTATACTGGACCCAAAGCGACTATTCAAACCACCGAAATACCACCGGAGCTCTCTACGGTCGTGGGGAATTCGAAAGTCTCGGTTTCGACATCCGCAACAATATGATTTCGGAAAACAACGGCCTCACCTTTGGTATCGACTACCGTGAGGATAAGTCCGATTCCGAACAAAATGCTACACCCCCAACCTTCTGGGGAACCAGCACTCAGTCTGCCACTGTATTTGGAATTTACGCACAGGACGACTGGCAGGCTACAGAGGTCATCACGCTTTCAGCGGGACTTCGCTACGATAATTACGAACGCGTCTCCGAAGAAGGTGTAGCCGCCGGAGCCAGCAATGAATCCGATGGTTTCAGCCCCAACGCCAGCGTGACCTGGCAAGCAACAGAAGACCTCAGCTTCCGAGCCGGTTACTCACGAGCTTTCCGTGGCATCACCATCCGCGAAGCTTTCTTCTCCGCTCTCTACGTTCACGACGGAGACCTGTCTCCAGAAAAGGCGGACAATATCGAGTTCGGCTTCGCGTGGGAAAAAGACGGCACCTTCCTTCGTGGAACGGTCTACACGCAAGACATCGAGAACTATATCGACGCAGAATACTCTGGTGGAGAGGTCTGGGGCTATTGGAGAAACGTGGGGACTGCCGAGGTTGACGGATACGAACTCGAGCTCGGGCAGCACTACGAAAAGGGGTTCGTAAGCGTCGGAGTTTGGAATGCCGACAATTCCTTCAACGACGAGGCCCTCACCGACGCCAATCTTGGACTCGGCACCAGTATTGGTCGCACTTGGAATGCCAAAGCCAATTACTTCCTATCTGACTACAACGTAGACCTCGGCCTCTTCGCTCGCTACGTCGAGTCAGAGGAGAACGCCATCGCGGCCGACGCTCCAGACAAGCCGAGCTATTTCGTCACCGATCTCTTCGCCTCTTGGAGTCCTGTAGAAAACGACGCGCTCACCCTTTCCGCCTCCATCAAAAACGTATTCGACGAATTCTACTACGACCACGGTACCTACGGCTACAACGCACGCGTAGGATCATATATCGGATTTCCAGCTCGCGGTAGGGAAATCAGCCTCACCGCTAGCTACAAATTCTAGAATTGATTCTTCTCTCCAAGATCAATTCATCTAGACGGAACGCCACTGCACACGCAGTGGCGTTTTTCTTTTTACGAAAGGCTAGATCCCCCTATTCCCGCCCAATTGCAAATTGCAAGTCGACCGACCTAAACCGTTCACATTGCACTGAACAATAGCCTAAACTTCGGTCAAAACGCATTGGCGCGAAAACTGAAATAGGCATTCCATGACCCTTCCTAAACATGCGAAAACTCCTATCTTCAGTTTAGCCGTCTCAACAGCTTTGACAGCCGTATCCACCCTTTCCGCACAGGATATCAACAAGGCATTTACCATGGCTCTATCCGTGGAAAACGACGTATTCAGCGGCACCGACAAAGCCTACACCAACGGGACCCGCATCTCTTGGGATCTAGCAGAGGCCGCAAGCTACGACGAAATCGAATATCTACCGGCCTGGGCAAAAGCAATCGCCAACAAGAAGCCAGAAACGCGAAAAGACTCATACAGCTACGGCGCTACTTTCTCAATCGGCCAAAACATTTACACCCCCAAAGACAAGGAAGCAACCGAACTCATCTTGGACGATCGGCCCTATGCTGGCTGGTCCTACTTGAGCTTAGCTCTACGAGAAAACCGTGGTAGATCCACGGATACAATGGAAATAACGCTCGGCTTGGTCGGCCCGGACTCCTACGCTGAAGACGTACAAAACTGGGTGCACGAGAAAATCGGAGCCACCCATGCGAGCGGATGGGATAACCAGCTAAAAAACGAGTTTGGTGGCATACTCGCCTGGAGACGCGACTCGGAGATATTCCGCCTGCCCGATACGCGAGAAGGCTGGGGAACGGACTTCAACACTTCCTACGGTTTCGCGTTGGGCAACATTCAGACATACGCCCACGCAGGTGCGAGCATGCGTTTCGGATACAATCGCCAAACACCAGCCACGCCCCCACGTATTCGCCCTGGAAATACATCCGCCTTTCCGAGTAGCGAATCAGACCCTCGATTATCAGACAGCTCACCCCAGTCTGGCTTTTTCATAACCGTTGGAGCCGAAGGACGCTACGTAGCCCAGAACATTTTCATCGAGGGAAACACTTGGGCCGACAGTCACGGACTAGAAGCACAAGACTACGTGGGCGACTACTACGCGGGGGCAACCTTGCTTGCGGGGAAATGGTCACTCAGCTACGTCTACACCGTCCGAAGCGAAGAGTTTGTCGGACAGGAAGATCCACACGAATTCGGCGGCATCACCATCGCCCGCTCGTTCTAGGATTCAAAGATCGAGGGATTTCTCCCTAGACGGGAGAATTTTACATCCTAAGGCTTCGATTTTACCAGCCGCTCTGGGTTGACATCTACCTCGCCAACCACCAAAAACCCAATCCTCCACATTTAGTGGGCCTGTAGCTCAGTTGGTTAGAGCAGTGGACTCATAATCCATTGGTCCTCGGTTCGAGTCCGAGCGGGCCTACCAAAAGTCTTTAAATACAAGCAACTTATAAAAGTTTCCCCAGCCGCTTGTAAAGCGGTTTCCGATTCTGTACTAGATTCGCCTTTCGACGGGAAATCTGCCTCCCCGAACCAGAGGCTGCAAGGAGATTCCAACGTGGCATCCTTTTCGTGCCAGCAACGAAGCTCGAGCAAACCTCCACCGCTTTGTCCGCCTACTGGCCAGAGCCAGACTTGCCCAAGCCAAACCGGGCAGATTTGCGCGGCCATCCGCGTACCTGCCTAGAAATCGAGAGAGGTTCACCGCAAGCAGAATTCCTATCCGTATCCGATATCTAAAGACGAGCATGCAAGGCATAGTCTACCAATCGCATCCTAGGACCATCGGAAAACACGCAGCAAGATTGGCTGATACCGGCGTAGCGATTCGATCTCCAGACCGTTCCGGGCCCAAAGAGATAGAGTTGCATCCCCATTCTCAGCATCGATGCGGTAAAGCCAGGTCAATCGCATCCAGGAATCAACTACACCTCCTTCCTGCCTTTCTTGGGCTAGCGGCATTGGTACTCGAGTAAGCTCAACTCCCGATTCCCAGAGGCTCAGGTTGAATATTGAATCGGAACTCCCCACACATCCTAACGAGCGATACTCCTCAATCCGTGAGAGCTGCTTCCCAAACGCTTGTCTCGATGAGCTGGAAACTCATTTTTCTATTCACACCTTGGCCAAGACATCCCCCTTTCTCTTTGACTATCTTTATCTTATACTATTCATTTTTCTATTCAATTGAGCTCTAAGCATACAGATTCCATCGAAAAACTTCTCGCCTCCCAAGGGTCGATGCCAGCAGCGGACATCGCTCGCCGGCTAGGCGTGAGTCAGCCTACCGTATCGCGAGCGTTAAGCGCTTCCTCGAGAGTTTTCCGCATCGGACAAACCCGCCGAGCTCGCTATGCCCTGCCACGCGACCTTGGCGGAAGCGATAGCGATTGGAAGCTCTACCAGGTAGACCCCAAGGGCCAAGCCCAAGTTGCCGGCACGCTCCACGCCTTTCATCAGGACGAATTCTATTTCGAGCCGAGCTGGGAAAATACCGACTACAGCTATCTGCTAAACGGCAAAGACCACCCGCAACTCTTTTCCGGGCTGCCATGGTTTCTAGAAGACATGCGACCGCAAGGCTACCTCGGACGCCTACTCGCCCACAACTTCGGCACAGCGCTCGGCATCGGAATCAACCCCGAAACCTGGACCATCGACGAATCCCTTAGGGCCATACTCGCCCACGGCGACGACACCCCCGGCAACTTCATTTTAGGGGGCCAGGCAATAGATGCGTTTTTGGAACGACGCGGCCATTTGGAATTCATAGACGAATTCGAGCGTGCATCGAAATACGATCAAGTTGCCCGCCACATCATAGAAGACGGAGAACTTCCCAACTCGTCCGCCGGTGGCGAGCAGCCCAAGTTTACCGCCTGCATTCGACATACCAGCGACTCCTTCCAACACGTTATCGTCAAGTTTTCCGGCTCCCTACAGACCGATGCCGGGAGACGCTGGGGCGAGCTTCTCGCAGCTGAAGCCATCGCATCGGAGGAGCTGTCCAGCATTGGTCTCCCATCTGCCAATTCCGAGCTGATCCAAACAGAACAACGTGCCTACCTCGAGGTCGAGCGCTTCGACCGCTCCGGAAACCATGGTCGCCTCGGCACTCTTTCCCTGCGCACTCTCATCGCCGGACTCGGCGGAGAGCTCGAGCAAAGCTGGAGTCGCAGCAGCCAGTCTCTCGTCCGAAATGGCTGGCTCACCCAAGCCGACGCCGATCGCGCCGCGACCTACGAACACTTCGGAAACCTCATCGGCAATTCGGATATGCACCTTGGAAATCTCAGCGTCTTCCTGACTCCGCAACTTCCTCTCAAGCTCTGCCCCATATACGACATGCTCCCCATGCGCTACGCGCCGCAGCGCAGTGGAGACCTTCCAGCGAAGCCCATCGACGTCCGTCCGCCTCGACCCGAAGCGCTTCCAAATTGGCAGCCCGCCGCAAAAGCGGCTATCCGCTTCTGGACCCGGTTCATCGAATTACTCCCATCAGACTCCGCTCTGCGCACCACCGCCCAAGATAACCTCGAGCGAATCAAAAGCGCTGTTCTTAGTTAGGCTTTGACCAAGCCTCGACAGTTTGCGCCTAACGCAAAACCTCGTCGTTCTTTTTTAAAACAACAGCAGTCGCCACCGGCAGGCCCTCCGGCAAATTCGGTTGAGGAAAAAGCTCCGAGCACCTCGCAATATCGTAGACAGATCTCGATTCCTGCCGAGCCTCGCCCACATCTCATGTTCGAAACAAATGGGATATTCATTCCAAAACCGGAACCGATAATTCAAGAGCCACGACTCATTCTCGAACAGCAAGTTCTTTCATTTTCCAACTCAGAAACAGCGAACCCCAACGGCTCGGCCGCCATTCGATCCGAATCAAATCGCTTCGCCCTAACCTGGTCGGAGACTAAAAAATCACAACGCTACGCGATAGAAACCAAAGCCCATTCAGGCTCTCCGCCCGAAAAGAATTTCCGGCAATCTGATATCGCGACGCCCCCTTCGTCGGCTCTGAATCCTCAATTCGTCGAGTCCTACCTGTGCTTCTCAAAACCACCAAAGCCCAAGCAAACCATCAGAGCCTTCTTCCAAAAATCGCCCAATGGCCCGCCCCTTTATCAGCAGACGACGCCCCTGAGGATCGACCGCCTCCTCCGATTGAAGTTCACTATCACAAGGTCATTCACAAATCGTAAGCCCCTCCGATGGCTATCTCGACAGTTCACCAAGGCAGCCCCTGTTCACCACAATCCTATCATCAATTCGAAGTCTTTCTCAATACGGTAGAGTCCAAACGAGTTCACAAGCTTCCTCATAAAGATCGCCACCCTTTACCCAGCGCCTCAAGGGAGATCCACCTACAGCGCAAGGCACGACACCTATCGTCGTATCCGGATGGGCCGCCTGCATCGCTTGATGCGAAAGCGATTCCAGGTCCTACTCCAGGCTTAACCCTGCCTGTCTGCTTATGTATTGGATCCTTGGCGACAAACCACTCTCCATTGTACCCATAGGCGAGAACTTGCCCACTAATGGTCTGGTCACTCAAGCCTGTCAGGTCCCGCCCCGCCATATTGGATTGCCCCATCAGGAGGTAGAGGTCAAACGCCTGCTCATTGGGCAGTGATTCATAAAACTCGATTTCGATGATTGAAAGCTCCCGATCGCCTATGTTCTCGACCGGCGCTTGAGCAACGCCTTCCTTCAACCCACCCGTTCCATCGCGGGAAAATCTCGAATCGTCGAAGTTTTCTTGGTGCATCCCACTGAGCTTTCCCACCCCAAGCAACCAATCGGAGTTAAAGTTCAATGCCTGACGTTGATTCGCGGATACCAAACAAGAGGAAATGACCGCTAAGACCAGGATAACCCAAGCCTTACCTAAGCCTAGCCCTTCCCCTGCAAAATAGGCGATATTCACAACACACTCTTTCGTGCAATACCCTCTTCGCAAGCTCATCATAAACACTCCCAATAGGACTTTTAAAAGTGAGATGCCAGCGGCTACCCCACCGCTGGCATCAAGTAGTGATTAACACACTAATATAACCCAAATTAGATTGGATCGACCCATTCCTCCTGGATCTCATGCTCCTCGGGCACCTCTCCATTTTCGTCAGTTACGGCGAAACGACTACGAAGTCGCAGATCGGAAGATGAAGCTCCCACCCAAACCGTGAATCCACCTGGCTCGATCAGCCAGCCCTCTCCGGTCTTGTAAAATTCCATGTGCTCCTTCGAGAGGGTAAACTCGACCTTAGCCGTTTCGCCCATTCGGATATGTACTCGCTTAAAGCCGACCAGACGTTGGTCATAGGTTGTAGCGCTGCTGTAATCGTCTCTCAAATACAGCTGCACGACCTCGTCGCCATCCCGATCGCCAACGTTCTTGACGCTTAGTTCGACGGTGACTTCATCGCCAGCGGTGATCTCATCATCGCTTAAAGACAAACCTTCGTACTTAAACTTCGTGTAGCTCAGACCATGTCCAAAAGAGAAAAGCGATCCGTTGACCTGCCCGTAGTCCACATCTTGAGAACCAGGCTTACTCGGGAAATTCAAGGGCAACTGCCCCACGGATTGAGCGACAGTGACTGGTAAACGTCCCGCCGGATTGTAGTTGCCAAACAATACGTCAGCCAGGGCCTCTCCTCCGTCTTCCCCTGGGAACCACATTTCAACGATAGATGGGAAGTTACGGATAGCGTATTGAGCGCTGAGAGGACGACCATTGGAAAAAACGAGAACGATCGGCTTGCCTGCTGCCTTCAGGGCCTGCAAGAGCTCGTTCTGGTAACCCGGCAAATCAAGGCTGATGCGGCTTTGCGACTCGCGGCATTGAGCATCCGTTTCCCCAACGCAAGCGATGATCACGTCCACATCCTTTGCAGCTGCCACGGCAGCGTCGATGCCGGCTTGTACCTCAGCGGAGGCAGCCTCTTTATAGATATCGCTCAGGGGCCAATTCTCATCCGCCGCTTCTACGCCTTTGACATATACGATCTCCACTTTGCCATCCAACGCGGAGCGAATGCCCTCCAATGGAGTGACGTAGTCGAGACGCTGAGCGCCGTAGCGGCTCCACCACGCCCGCTGATCGTCCGCCATCGGACCAGTAACGAGAATCTTCTGATAGTCACCTTCCAGCGGCAGCAGCTCGCCCTCGTTCTTCAAAAGAATAATCGATTCACGGGAAGCCTGATGGGAAATCGCTAGATTCTCCTCAGAACGCACCACCAAGTCGGTATCGATCGACTTGGTTTCATATGGATCGTCAAACAATCCCAATCGGAACTTCACCCGAAGAATATCGGACACTCGCGAATCGATCGTATCCATAGAGAGGCGACCTTCTTCCACCAGCTCAGCCAATGGCTCCGCATACTCTTCCGGTTGCGTGAAGTGAGTGCGGATGTTCAATCCAGCTTCGACCGAAAGACGTATCGCTTCCTTCGGAGTGGCCGCCACTCTGTGCTTTTCATAGAGGAACTCTACCGCTCCGCTGTCCGAGACCACATAGCCCTCGAAGCCCCATTCATCTCTTAAAATATCCTGTAGGAAGAGCTTGCTCGCTTGGACCGGAATTCCGTCGTAGTCGTTGTACGAGGACATCACTCCCAAGGCGCCACCCTGCGTAATAGCCTTTTT